>NC_009922.1:2498846-2811202 GCF_000018325.1 Alkaliphilus oremlandii OhILAs
AATATATCTGTTAAGGCCCTTACAGCCGTAGATTTTGCTGTACCCTTTTCCCCTCTGATCAGAACACCTCCTAAGAGAGGATTGATTACGTTTAAAATCAGTGCTTTCTTCATATCCTCCTGCCCTACAATCCCACAAAAGGGATAAAGCTGTCTTGCTTTCTCCATGGTATATCCCTCATTTCCAAAGTTTCTTACATCCTATAACTTTTCTTCTATGCTGTCCTCTAAATCTAAATATACTTGCTTTAACTTATCCAATTGCTCCTGTGTCGCATTCCAATAGCCTCTCGCATTGTATTCCATCATTTGCTCCAGTATGTTCATATAAGCATAAGGGTTATTTTCCTGCATTTTTTTGCTGAGGTTTTCATCTTCTACATAACAGCGATGCAGGTCATTATAGATCCATTCTTCAACACTGTTTGTAGTGGCTGCAAGCCCCATAATATTTTCAAATCTTTCCGCTATTTTCTGAACCCCGTGGTATTTGTGCGCCAGCATGCCATCAATCCATTTAGGGTTTAATGCCCTTGTTCTTACACCTCTGCCTATGGATTTCTCTACGCTTTCTGTGAGAACACGCTCTCCAGTAGTATCCGTTATATAGATTCGAACCTTTTTCCCCTTGGCCATTTCTACAGACTTGGCAAGGCCTCCGAAATATTCGTAATAATGGTCTAAGTCTGTCACCTCATATTCGTGGCTGCTTCTTACTTGAGATACGAATTCTACACTTTTCAAATTTTCTTCATAAAGTCCTTCGACTTTTTTCCCATGAAGCCTTTTGGTATAAATATGCTGTACATTCTGAATGAACATCGTTCCGATTTGTTCTTCACTTTCCCAATTCTTCGTCTGGAACAACTTCGTAATTCCTGTGCCGTATCCGCCTTCTTTTGGTCCAAAGATTCTAGCTACAGCCAGTTCCCTTGCCTCCCCATGGTCATATCCTTCATCCACAAGCTTTCGATATAATCCCTTGGCATTGGCTTTAAAGTAGTTCTCTTCGTCGCTTTCATCTAGGTCAAATAGCTTTACAAACAAATCTGACATACTTTCGATGAGGTTTGGAAACATGTCTCTAAAAAATCCACATATATTAATGGTTACATCGATTCTAGGTCTTCCCAGTTCGTAGATTGGTATGATTTCATATTGAGGGTCCCATTCATTTCGTCCCTTAGAAATCCGAACTCCTAAATAAGAAAGAATTTGAGAAAAGGTTTCTCCCTGTGTTCTAGAGGTTTCAATTCCCCACAATACCACTGCCGTAGATACAGGATATGCTCCATTTTCATCTTTATAGTTTTTTAGAGTATTTTCACAGATTCTTTTTCCACGCTGGTAGGCCGTTGTGGTCGGAATCAATCTTGGATCAAATTGGTATAAGTTATATCCCGCAGGCAGGATTTCTGGATTTCGATAGATATCTCCCGCCAGCTTTGCAGGGTTATATTCTCCTGATAAGGTTTTGATTAGGCCTTTGATCTCTTCATTATTTTTAGCATTCATCCATAGTTTTCGTCCATATTCAAGGGTATCCATAAATTGTTCTCCGTTCCCTTTGGTGATAAATTCACACTGAAGTAGTTCGTTTGTATTCATATAATGATCAAAGATGGCATCGGATAGCATATCGATTTCCTGAACGGAGTCATATGCGCTCTGATCCAAAAGCTGTTCTAGATCATGTCCCTTTGCCACAGCTACTAAACTGCGAAGTGCCGTAATTTCTTTATTGCTGTATCTCAATAGACCTCGAATATATTCTCTTGCTTCTTCATCATTAAAGCCTTTGCCAAAGACATGGAGCCCCTTTGGAATTAAGCTGCGATTCATTCTGTATAACTCCGATTCAATGCTGTCAAAATCCTTCGGTAGATTCAGTTTTTCTGCGATCTTATAGATATCCTTCAAGATATCCCCACTGCTTTGAGGAGATAAGGCAAGGGATTGTCTATAGTTACCTACCATTTCCATAAGTCCTGCATACTCTCCATAAAGCTCCCCTGGTACAAAAACAGGCGCCTGATAACCTATGAGATTTGCATGGCTTCTTCTTTTTGCAATGGTGGCTTCAGAAGGATTTCCACAGTAATATAAATACATATGGGGCATATCTCCCAGTAGCTTGTCTGGATAGCAACTGCCGCTCATGCCGCACTCTTTCCCCTTTAAAAATTCCAAGGTTCCATGGGTTCCTACATGGATAATGGCATCTGCACAAAATTCTTCACGTAACCATTGATAAAAGGCAATATATTGGTGATGGGGCAATAGCTCCTTATCATGATATACCTTGTCATTCTCTTCATGGATTCCTCTAGATGGCTGTAATCCGATAAAGATATTTCCATTTATGGTACCGGGAATTAGAAACTCATTCTTCTCATTGGTCATGATCCTTCCGGGAGCATCTCCCCATTGCAGCTTCATCTCTTGAAAATCAGAATTTTTCTTGATTTCCTTCGAGTATTCCTTGGAGGCATATTTGATCATGTCCGACCATTCATCACCGTATTTCCCCGAATTCACGGCTTTTCCAGCAGTAAATATGGCCATCAGCTCTTCCTTGGAAAGAGGAGTTACTTCATAACCTTCATTTTTTAAATGTAGCAATATATTTTCTATGGATGAAAAAGTGTCTAAAAAGGCACCACCCAATAAATTGGCTTCCCCCGGCGGATAGTTATAGCATATGATGGCAATCCTTTTCTCTTTATTTTTCTTTTTTCTGAGAAGAATCTGTTTTTTCACTCGAGCAATGAGTCTTTCTACCCGCTCTTCTATGAGTTCAAGCTCTACCGTTGCAATATTAAACGCTTCATGATATTGAGGCTCCGACATAGCACCGATGGGATAGGTTTCGATACAGCCATCTAGCTCTGGCAGCATTACAGAGATCATCGTTTCCGATGTACTAGAGCCTTGGATTGACGCCTCCCATTCCTTTATAGTCCTTCTCGACATGAAATAAGGGTGCAGGTAAGGAACATTCAGCTCTTTCAGAAGTTCAATCCCCTCTATGTGATTTCCACCGGTTGGACCAGCCCCTAATCGGAAGGACATAAAATTTAATACAATATCTACAGGATTTTCAACGGAACTGAATAAAAGTTTTTTAATTTTTTCTTTATTTTCAGAAAATGCACCTGAAACTGCAATGGGCAGTACATTGGCAAACTCCTCCAGGCGAATTTTAATTTCATCGATACAAAAAGATGTATCTGTAGGATAGGTATGTCCATAAAAAAGGAGCGCTACTGTAGGACGATCTTTATCAAAGGGAAAATCCTTTTGATATTCCTCAAAGCTATCATAAAATTTCATCTCCTTTGGATGGGATAGGGCAGCACCCTCTACGGTCCTAGGCTCTGAAGGCTCCGGCATATTCCCTATGCCTCCGTACTCTCGAAGGATTAAGTAGAGCATGTTGAGCACATTGAACTTATCTGCCACTTTAAAATACTTCATGATTGCCCTATAATTTTTAACATCCTTCATTGACTTCGGCATTTCTTTGCCCATTTTTTCTGCCATACCCATGATTTTTCCCATATTGGCCATATCCGGTCTCATGCCCTGTTGTCCAGAATTTCTCATGCTCTCCCCAGTAAAATCACCTAAACGCAAGTATTCTCTAGCTGAATTTCCGTAGGGAATTACATTTCCTTTGTATCCATCTAAGGCCTTGTAAACAGCCTCCACTACAGAGGATGGACTTCCCATCAAGTCCAAAAATACCAGATGACTACTTTTCATACAATGAATCATTTCCTCTGCCTGCTCAAAGCTGATATCGGATATACCGTAATACAGATGAAGATCTAGAGCAGAAGGATATTGGCTGGATATGCTTTCATTTGCAATCATTAAATTCTTGATTGCCGGTGCCGATACAGTAATTACTGTTATTTTCATTCCTTATCACCTCATCAATGGGTTTTTATTTTACTTTCTTAAAAGATACAAGAAGAAGGGAACGCCCAGTACTGCCATGACAATTCCAACGGGGATCTCAGAGGGGCTGAATATGGTCCGCGCAAAGGTATCGCTGAGCATTACCAATCCTGCACCAAAAAGTGCAGAGGCAGGAAGCATATATTTATAATTACTGCCTACAATCATTCGGATGGTATGGGGTACGATGAGCCCTACAAAGCCCAATAAACCAACTACACTTACGGCACTGGCAGCAAGAATTGCTGCTAATGCTGTAAAACCAAGTCTGGTAGCCTCCACATTTAAGCCGATACCCCTTGCAATTTCGTCTCCTAAAAGTAATATGTTGAGTTTTTGTGCAAAGATCAGTGCTAAAATGGTGCCGCCGATGGTATAGGGCAATATGGTTTGTACCTCTGGCCAGCTTCTGGCAGACAGGCTGCCATTCATAAAGGTCAATGCTCCTTGAACTCTATCACTATATAAAACTAAGGTCCCCGAAATCCCTGCGCCGAACAAGGCAGATACCGCCACCCCTGCCAAAACGATTCGTACAGTTTGAATACCACTCCGCCATGCAAGAGCATAAATAATGAAAGCGGCTAGCATGGCACCGAAAAACGCAGCAATAATTACAAATTGCTGGTACTGCGGAAAAGCAACCAAGATGGCAATTCCGAAAAGCCCTGCACCACTGCTAATGCCGATGATACTTGGATCTGCTAAAGGGTTTCTCATAACTCCCTGTAGAATGGCACCGGAAAGTGCTAGATTAATCCCCACCAGTCCCGCTAATATCATCCTTGGCAATCGGATATTCCATATGACCATTCTTTCAGTGCTACCATCATCCTGCATCATCACTTCTAGAATCCGTTGAATATCAATTTCAATAGTTCCTTTGGAATTCCCGATAAAGAAGCTTCCTATGACAAATACACCTAAAGCTGCTATGAAAGCAATTTTAAACGCCCTACGATCTTTCAGAGCAATTTTACTTTCCATACCATCCATCTACCTCTCCATAAATTTCAGGGTATATACTTCTTGCTACATACTCTATAGCTTCACTATAATAAGGGCCTGAATTAAATAGAAAATGCTCCTGTGGCAGATAAATCACCCGCCCTTCTGTAATAGCTGGTATACTTCTCCATGCTGGATTACTTGCGAAATGTTCTTCCATGGTTTTCTTTGCTGCTTCATTACTAGCAATCATACTGGTGACAAATACATAGTCTGGATTTTCCTGTACAATATATTCGATGTCCAGCGGTGTATTTTCAGAACCAATGGTATCCACTGGCAATCCAGAAGCAATATTTCTAAGCTTTAATACATTCGATACATCCCCTGCAATGCTATTATTCAATTTTACGGATAAAGCATTGGCTGTAACATATAGGATTACTACTGAAGTTTCTTGATCCGGTAGTTTCGAAATGATTTCAGCTTTCTTCTGCTCTAGCTCTGCAATTCTCTTATTTGCTGATTCTTCTGACTTTAGTATTTTCCCAAAGGCGATATAGGTATCTACTACATCCTTGTATGTTTTCACATTGGTAACAATTACATTGAAGCCCATTTCTCTCAGCTTCTTTGCATGGGTTCCCTGTGTTCCATATTGTGCAATAATCAAGTCTGGTTTTTCCGATACAATCCGTTCCATATCAATGGAATAGACAGGCCCTACACTTGGTAAGCTTTTGATTTCCTCTTCATATCCCTCCACCAGCTTCACATTTTCCGATATATCAGAGCTGCATATAGACTTTCCACCCAAGTCATACCAAATACTCAATGGTGTTCCAGAAATAACAGCCACTTTTTCAGGCACTTTTTCCAATACGGTTTCATCCGTTGTCGTATCTTTTATTGTGAGGGGATAATCCGCTCCTATAACTTCTATGGTCCTGCTTATTTCTTCTGTCGTTTTACCTAGAGCATGTCCCTTTGTTTCTTTGCTCTGATTACATCCAAATAAACCTGTAGATACCATAAGCACTAAAGCTAAGCTTATACCTTTCTTTCCCTTCATTGATATCATCCCTTTCATTATAGGTACTCAACATAAAAAATCCCCCTAACAAAATGTCAGGAGGACGATATAAGACGGATTCCATATGCAAGATCCCAACACCCTCTATCGCTCGTAGAGTTCACAGTGCAGAAAATCAGGCAGTATCTGACTTGAGCATGCTTTCTCTGAGAATTTTTCCATCTCTATTGAAAAGCAAAGCCCTTACAGTGGCGGGACCGTGTGGGATTTTCACCCAACTTCCTTTTAATTAGCAAATACAAAGTATCTACTAAACCTAGATTTTAAATATTTTATTGTTTGGTTTATTACTCCATCATTATATCAAATATGAAATTTTTGTCAAATCCTTCTTTCTTACTATTCTATTCATAGTAGTAATATTTTTTGTGTTTAATCCATATGAATGAGGGTAGATATGTTTATGGATAGTATAGGGGTTTGTATTAGACTTCATACTAAAATACATAATATGGGAGGAGATATTACGATGAGTTCAATGACAATATCAAACTTAAAATCTGCCTTTGGTGGAGAAAGTATGGCACATATGCGTTATCTTGCATGGGGTGAGTTTGCAGCAAAAGAAGGATTCCCAAATGTAGGCAATCTATTTATTGCAACCGCATATGCTGAACAAATTCATGCACACAACCATTTTAGAGAGCTGAAAAATGAAGTGGGCGATGCGGATGTTACTGCAGGCGCTGGATTTGGATTAACAACCACATCTGAAAACCTTCAGGGTGCCATCAATGGTGAAAAACATGAAGTAGATCAAATGTACCCAGCTTTTATTGCAGTTGCAGAAATGCAAGGAAACAAAGGTGCATTACGTTCATTTAACTACGCTGTAGAAGCTGAAAAAACCCATATTACATTATTCTCTGCTGCTAAAGATGCTGTAGATAAAGGTGTAGATTACGATCAAAATACAGTGCATGTTTGCACAGTCTGTGGACACACATTGGCTGGAGATTTAACAGATCCCTGTCCAGTATGTAAAGTTGGCGTCAACATGTTTAAAACATTCGTAACAGAAAAATAGAATAGTAAATAAGTAAGGAAGGTTCCTCCAGGACCTTCCTTGCTTATTTACTATTTTATATTCGCCCAATTCCTTCCCCCATATGGACTTTAGTTTCTATATGTTTTTCTGTATTCTCTATAAGATCCCGATCTATTTTCACTGCACCCTTCTTTAAAAATAAAATGACAGTGGAGCCCCCAAACTTAAAATATCCCTTTTCTTCTCCCTTTTCCACACTTTGACCTTCCTTATAGGTTTGAACGATGGACCCAACACAGGTAGCCCCTACTTCCATCAATACCATCTGCCCAAAGTTGTTGGACTGGAATAATGAAATCTCTCTTTTATTTTGACAATATATCTGTGCTATTTTTTTTAGTGCAATGGGATTCACAGAATAATAATTTCCTTCAATTTTTTTTGTGTAGTTAACTACACCACCATCAGGAAAATGAAATCTATGGTAATCTGCTGGACATAGTCGAATCACCATACATACACCGCCATCATACTCTCTCGCCAGCTCATTGTTTTGAAACAAATCCATCAGCCGATAGGTGGACCCTTTTACCTGAACCACTTTATTCATGTCAATATGCTCATACGCAAAAACCCTGCCATCTGCTGGAGAAATTAGAACCTCTGGATCTTTTGTAATGGGTCTACTTTCTTTTCTCAGCGTACGTGCAAAAAAATCGTTAAAATTTTTGTATTCTTCCGGATTCCGTCGCTCTGCTTCATCCATATCAATCTGCAGCTCTTTAATGAATCTTGAGATTTTTCTCTTACTAGAGGATGTGTCTTGCAGTCTTCCATAAACCGATGAAAATATTTTCTTTTTTGCGATCAACTCTAAAATTGAATTCCCTGAGGCTGTACCATACATCCACTTTAGATATCGATCTCCAGCAACGATTTCTTCTTTTCTTTCCCCTGTTTTTCTGTCAATATAGTACAACTTCATATCCAACCATCCTTTTTACCACAATTTTTGATTCATGATCTCAACTATTATACCCGTTTTCTAGTAAAATGCAAAGTGCCACCTTTTAAAATGGGCAATTACAAACTCACTGGTATAAATCTGCTCTGTTTCGGGATCTACAATATAAGTGTATTTTATATTTTTAAGGTCTTCCATAGCATTTGTATCGATATAATATAGCTCCCTATTTAGACGCCACTTATTCTCAACAAAAAATTGTTTTAAATCTTTTTCATTATCCCAATGAATCCTATGACCTAAAGGATATTCATTATTTTCAGCTCTGTAGCTTTCAACAACCTCCACTACGAAGTCAAATTCCGCCTTATATTTTCCATACTGATATTCCTCATATCGAATATAGAGATATGGAGAGAATCCAGCAATTATAACGAAAATAAGCCCTATTACTGCTTTTTTATAAGTGGCTTCCTTCCTCTCCACAACGAATAACCCCTCTAACTTTTCAAATAATATTCTCATAGCCAATGACCTCCCTATTATCCCAACCCTTAGGTATTTATTTTATTATAGTTTATAATCATGGGTATTCACAAGGTCAATATATTTATAAAAGAATCTCTTTCTCCCTTGAACTGCTGTTGAAATATTATAAAACCATGTTATCGCAAGCCCACCACCTATGTAATTAAAGATCGATTTCATTCCTTCCAAAAGATATTCTTGATTAGCGCTCTTAAAAAGCTGAGTATACCCAACATTGATGTGTGAAAATGAAATATTAAGATATTGGCTATCATATGCAATTTCATTTTCAACAAATCTGGCTTCTCCAAAATCTACCGATAGAATATCTGTATTTGAATATATTAAATCATGGTATAACAGAAAAAGAATCCATAGTTCACTAAATTATTTGACTTCCTAAGCAGTACATAGTGCTGCTTAAATGGAGCAAAAAAAGAGAACAAATAATAACTGCAAGAAAAAAATCTTGCAGTTATTATTTGCGCTTTTTTAATAGATTTAATAAGTAAATCTTTCTAATAGAACAGAAAATAACAAGAATAGAAAAAACAAATACAACTATAACAAGTAGCCAATATGAACTAAATTCATTTAAAATAGAATGTAGTATAAACTGCTTATAAGAAAGATCCTCCATTCCAAATCCACGTTTTGCTGTTACGATACTGGTAGCAATAATTAAAAGAGCAGAAATACTTCCTAAAATAAATATGCAATATGTTTTAAATGGGTTATTATTCACTATCATTCTCCTTTGGTGTTCGCATTAGAGAATTATACGCACTGGTACTAACAGATTTTTAAATGTTAATTGATATAATTATACCATATACCCCCAATATACGTGTATTTTTCTATTACACTAAGAGAACTAATTATATATTACCCCTTTAGATTATATGCTTTAGATGGAGATTAGTTGCACTTTTACAAGAACCAGAATACTAAGATTTTATATGTCTAATTATCATCACCTGAAGCTGGTGTGGTTATTGAGTTCGATATCTATAGATGGAACTTCTGGTGTATCTATTGGATTTGGCACGTCACGTGAAGATTATGGTGATGGAATTTATCGTATAATACGATAATAAAGTTTTATAAAGAGCACTTGTATGAAAGTTTTTAAATAATACAAGTGTTTCTCATATTTCTTACATATACTATAATTATAATCAGGAGGTGCAACCATGAAAGAATCTGGCATCGAATTAATGTTTTCTATCATAATCGGTTGTATCGGAATCTATGCAACCATGTTTCTATCTACAACCATAGGTCCATCTTTAGCTGGTGAAGAAGTCTATGGTGTTTTTCTTTTTGCTATCAGTTTTTTAACTGGTGTCATTATCGGATGTTCTACTTTAATCATCCTCAAGTTAAATCGGCTTAAATGGGAAAATATGGAGCAATACTTTGAATCTAGTAAAAAGGGCCTCTCAGACCTAGACTCATGATCTATTTTGAGAGAGCCCTACCCTATATGGTATGCTTATGTATGAACTGCACAATATTTTTGACATCTTCCACTGACAACTGTCCCGGCGCCGAAGTTTTCTTAGCCGTTGCAAAGGTTATATCAGAACCAAATATCTCACCTGCGAACCTGGTAATCATCCCCTTCTTTCCCATGGCAATGGCGATTAAAGGTATTTTCAGATAGTCTTCCTTCAGGATACGAGTTGCATCTAAAACCGTAATTACATCTTCTGTATCATTTGCCATCACTGCTATTTTAACAATGTCGGCACCCAGCTGAGCTGCTCTATTCATCCTCGATAAAATTTCGTCTTTTGATGGTGTTTGTTGAAAGTCGTGGTTTGAAATTATCACCTTAGCACCATTCTTATGAGCTAAATTAATTAAGGATTCGATTTCATCCTTATCATGGAATAGCTCAATGTCTAAAATATCAAGGTTCTTTGTTTCAAGAACTCTTCGATTTATTTCAAAATAAAGTGCCTCACAGACTTCTCGCTTTCCGCCTTCTTTCAGGCTGCGAAGCGTAAATATCATTGGTTTATCTCCTAAATTTTCCTCGATGATCTCCATGGCCAATTTTATACAGTCCATGTCTTCAACGAATTGAAAGAAGTCTGCTCGCCACTCTACAATATCAAAATCAAAAGTGCTTAAAAGTTCAGCTTCTTCCTTAATTTCTTCCAAGGTTTCTCCTAGGATGGGAATACAAATCTTCGGCATCCCTTCCCCTATGGTAATGTCTTTTACTTTTACTACCTTTTTCATCTGAACATCCTCTTTTTCAATTCGATCTAACCCATAGCAATTTCAGCTTCTGCGATCAATTCCTGAATTAATTCCTTTACAGTGGTAATCTTCTCTACTTTATAGGCATTACTTCCTGCAAATATTAATCCTTCATCCATCTGACCCTTTACAGCTTTTATTAAAGCAGTGGATATACAGTAGGGCGTTTCTTTGGGATTACAAGGCTGTAGGCAATTGTAGCATTTTGTCACTGGCACTCTGTCGACTTCCACTCTTTCCATTAGATTATTTCGAATGGCTCTTCCAGGCATACCGACAGGACTTTTTACAATTTGTATATCTGCCTCTTTTGAATCCACATAGGCCTGTTTAAAATTAACATGAGCATCGCATTCCTCAGTAGCTACAAATCGAGTTCCCATCTGCACACCGGAAGCACCCAATGCTATATATTCAGCAATATCTTTTCCACTGAATATGCCCCCTGCTGCTATAACCGGTATATTTCGACCGTACTTTTCTTCGAAAGGCTTCATGGCTTCTATAACTTCCTTGACTCTTTCTTTTAAGCTTGGCTTGTCTTCAGCATTTAATTCTTCCAAGGAAAAGCCTAAATGGCCGCCTGCATCCGGTCCTTCTACAATAATAAGATCCGGTATATAGGAGAATCTTCGATCCCAAAGCTTTGTAATTAAGGTTGCCGCCTTTCCAGAAGAAACAATGGGTGCTATTTTAGTTTTAGACCCTTTAATGAATTCTGGTAGATCCTTCGGAAGACCAGCACCAGAAACAATTAAATCTATTTTTTCTTCAACAGCTGCCATTACCATTTCTTTATAGTTATTGATAGCGGTCAATAGGTTCACGCCTAGTATACCCTTGGGACTGAGCGCCCTTGCCTTCTGTATTTCTTTTTTTAATGCTCTTATATTGGCCTCTCCATTGTTTCTTTCAAAATCTTCTTCTCTATATCCAATTTGCACCCCAGATATTATCCCGATACCACCTTCATTTGCTACAGCAGCAGCTAATTTTGAAAGGGATACACCGACACCCATTGCACCTTGAATGATGGGAACAGAAGCTACCAAGTCTCCAAACCTTAAAGCAGGTAATTTCATCTGATCGACTCCTTTTAAGTTCATCTTTTTAATTGGACAATACTTCCTTTAAAGTATCTACAATATAAGATATATCCTCTTCCGTTATCCAGTAATGGGTTACAAAACGTAACAGACCATTCTCTGGTGGATTTATCTTTATTCCCTTACTATATAATATTTCTTCAAGATTTTCCACATTCTTATGCGGTACACGGATGTTAAAATAAACCATATTGATGTGGATATCTTCAAAATTAACTTCAATTCCAGGGATGGTACTTAGTTTCTCACCTAGTAAAATAGCGTTTTTATGATCTTTATCCAGCCTTTGGGTCATTTCTTTCAGCGCTACGAGACCTGCTGCACCTAAAATTCCAGCTTGCCTTAAACCGCCCCCCATTAGCTTTCTTCCTTTTCTCGCCTTATCTATAAACTGCTTCGTTCCTGCTAATATAGATCCTACTGGTGCACATAGTCCCTTAGACAGACAGAACATGACAGAATCACAGTTTTCAGTCACTTCCTTCACATCCACATTCAAATAAGTGGCCGCATTGAATACTCTAGCGCCGTCTAAATGGACAGGAATCTTGTTTTGTTGCCCAATTTTATAGATTGCCCTCATATTCTCAAGAGGAATAACTCTTCCGTTGGAATGCGCATTTTCAACACAGATTAAACCCGTTTCTGGATAATGAAGATCTTCTTCTCTAATTTTACTTTGGATCTCCTCGGGATTTAAAATACCTCGATCACTTTGAAGGGTTCGTAGTTGAACACCTGCAATCACAGAGGCTGCTCCTACCTCGTGTGCAACGATATGACAGTCATCCCCTAGAATAACTTCATCGCCCCTTTTGCAATGAGTAAGCAATGCCAGTTGATTCCCAAAGGTGCCACTGGGTACAAATAAAGCAGCTTCTTTTCCCACTAATTTTGCTGCATATTCTTCCAGCTCCAAAACCGTTGGATCATCGCCGTATACATCATCGCCAACAACGGCTTTAAACATTTCCGCTCTCATTTTATCCGTTGGCATCGTTACAGTATCACTTCTTAAATCGATGTACTTCATTTAAATCTCCCCTTTTATTGTAATATCAAATTACCTGTTTCCTCTTCTTGAGCTACCCTTTCTCGAATTAGGTCCAGCATTTTCTCTACCTTTACCATAATTCCCACTTCTATTGCCTTTGCTGTCGTTCTTATCATTTTTATTGCTGTCATATCTCTTACTTTCTGTTTTTCTACCCTTGGCAGAGTTTTTATCCCCATTTTTTCTTTGATTGTCTTTAAATTTATTATCCTTATTTTTTCTCTCTTCCCTTTTCTTTGCTTCTCTTTCAAAGGTCTCTTCTATGGACTCAACTCTTCCCTCTGGCTTAAATGTAATTTTTACAATCTTCTGATTGATCCCTCTCTCGATCATAGCTAAAGAATCTCGATCCTTTGGTGCCGCAAAGGTAATGGCCATACCTTTATCTCCTGCACGACCGGTTCTACCGATACGATGGATATAACCCTCTACATCCTGAGGGATATCATAGTTGAATACATGAGTGATCCCTTCAACGTCAATTCCTCTTGCTGCAACATCTGTAGCTACTAATATCTGTAGTTTGGCATTCCTAAACTCTTTCATGACCTTTTCTCTCTTTGCCTGAGTCATATCCCCGTGAAGCTCATCACAGGAGAAGCCCTTTTCTATTAACGCATCGCTCAGTGTCTTCACTCTACGCTTTGTACGGCAAAAAACAATGGCTAGGAAAGGATTTT
Source organism: Alkaliphilus oremlandii OhILAs (assembly GCF_000018325.1). Taxonomy (GTDB): domain Bacteria; phylum Bacillota; class Clostridia; order Peptostreptococcales; family Natronincolaceae; genus Alkaliphilus_B; species Alkaliphilus_B oremlandii. Next base: position 2,512,441 of record NC_009922.1, read on the forward strand.
CCTGTTTGATCATATGCATTAAAGCTTCTTGTTTATGTCGATCCGTAGTCTCTACTACAAGCTGTTTGATCTCATCCAATGTAACCTTATTGCTATGAATTCGTATTTCTACGGGATTTTTCATATATCGATTGGTTAAAGCTCTGATTCCTTTCGGGATCGTAGCAGAATAAAGCATCAGTTGTCTATTTTGTGGCGTCTTTTTAATAATATACTCTACCTCTTCTAAAAATCCCATGGTTAGCATTTGATCGGCTTCATCTAAAACCAGCTGATTCACTGCCTTTAAGTGCATGGTTCCTCTTCTTAAATGATCTAATAATCTACCTGGTGTAGCGATGACAACATGCATTCCACCCTTTAGTTTATGAATCTGTTTTTCTACGTCCTGCCCACCATAAACAGCAAGAACGTTAACATCCAATCCCTTCGCTATTTTTTTAGCCTCTGTCGTAATTTGAAGGGCTAATTCTCTTGTAGGTGCAAGGATTAAAGCCTGTACATCTTTTTGATTCTTATTGATCTTTTGTAGGATTGGCAGCATGAAAGCAAATGTTTTTCCCGTACCGGTCTGTGCCTGCGCAATAATATCTTTTCCCTGTAGCGCAACTGGGATGGATTCTCTTTGGATCGGCGTCGGCTCTACAATCCCCTCTGCCCTTAGGGGCTCTACTATTTCTTCTATAATTCCTAAATTTAAAAACTCTGATTTCATTCTTTAATCTCCTCTGATTTTATTTTGAGCACTTGAAATTTTAAGCCAAGCTTAAAATTCAGTACGACATAAAGTTTGTGAGCATAAGCCAGCAAATTTTATTTTATCGCATATTCCGCATTAACTGTAGAATAGTCAATTTTCCGTTAAAATATGTCTTTCTCTTTTATTTTTTAAATCAATATAACCAATATTTGATCATATAGATTACAAAAATTATAACATATGTAGGATAAGCATCCTACATAATTTTTCCCATAAGTGAAGCCATTGAATTCATCAATGGCCTCGTTCCATATCTGCTTTAAAGTTGTATGCCTTAAAATTCTGCTGATTTTGGTGTTCTTGGGAAGGATATTACGTCTCTGATATTGGACATTCCTGTTAAATACATAATCGCTCTTTCAAAGCCTAGTCCGTATCCAGCATGTCTTGCGCTACCATATTTTCTAAGCTCTAAGTACCACCAGTACTCTTCTTTGTCCAGACCCATGGCATCCATTCTCTCTTCTAATAGCGCTAAATTATCTTCTCTTTGGCTTCCACCAATAATTTCTCCAATACCAGGTACTAGTAGGTCCATAGCTGCAACGGTTTTTCCATCTTCATTCAGCTTCATATAGAAAGCTTTAATATCTTTTGGATAGTCCGTTACAAATACAGGTTTTTTAAATACCTTTTCAGTTAGATATCTTTCATGCTCTGTTTGTAAATCGGTACCCCACGCTACAGGGTATTCGAAGGTTTCACCAGATTTCTGTAAGATTTCGATTGCCTCTGTATAGGTTACCCTGCCAAAGTCAGAAGTTGCTACATTGTTTAATCGATCCAACAATCCTTTATCAACGAAGCTATTGAAGAACTCCATTTCCTCAGGTGCATTTTCCATGACATAGTTAATAATGTATTTTAGCATTTCTTCTGCTAATTCCATGTTATCCTGTAAGTCCGCAAAGGCGATCTCAGGTTCAATCATCCAAAACTCTGAAGCATGTCGCGCTGTATGAGAGTTTTCTGCTCTAAAAGTTGGTCCGAAAGTATAGATGTTTCTAAAAGCCAGTGCATAGGCTTCTCCTTGTAATTGTCCACTAACGGTTAAGCTGGTTTCCTTACCAAAGAAGTCCTTTGTAAAGTCAACCTCACCAGCTTCGTTCAGCCCAGGGTTTTTAGGATCTAAGGTTGTAATTCTAAACATTTCACCAGCACCTTCTGCATCGCTGCCAGTGATGATCGGTGTATGGGTGTAAACAAAGCCTCTCTCCTGGAAAAATTGGTGAATTGCAAAAGCAGCTAAAGAACGTACCCTAAAAACTGCAGAAAAAGTATTACTTCTCGGTCTTAAGTGAGCGATCTCTCTTAAAAATTCAAAGGTATGTCTTTTCTTTTGCAGTGGATAATCACTATCAGATTCTCCCTCGACTTCGATGCTGGTTGCCTTAATCTCAAAAGGTTGCTTCGCATCCGGTGTGATCTCCAATTTTCCTTTGACTATAATCGCTGTACTGATAGAAAGTTTGGATACTTCCGCAAAATTTTCTAGTCCTTCCTCAAATACAACTTGAATATTCTTGAAGAAGCTCCCGTCGTTGACTTCAATGAAACCGAATGCTTTGGATGCCCTTAAAGTTCTAATCCAGCCTTCAATTACAATTTCTTGGCCTGCATACTTCTCTGTGTTTCTATAAATGTCTTTCACTAGTATAGATTTCATATGTTTTCCTCCTTGTCTAGATTCTATTTTATGGCTATAAACTCAATTTCTTTGAAAATTGAATACTGCTTTTAGTTTGTTGGGTTCAGTATTTCGCAGTCTCGCAACTCAAATTTGTTCATTCCCTTCAGTCGTGCAAATTTGATGCTCGTTGCATTTGACCTACCATCCATTTATTGCTCCTTTGGTCGCATAAATTGGGTTAGGTCATAAAAAAAAGCCATCATCCCTTAAAGATAAAGGGACGAAAGCTATATTCGCGGTACCACCCTAATTGTCATATCAATGACCGGCTCCATATCAGTACAAAATTATACTGTCCACTGAATAACGGTGTGGTGCCGTCTAAATCTACTGGCCTTAGCTTTCGGTTAGAAACTCAGAGATGTTCTTCCACATAGGCTTCATATCGATCTTTCACCGTCATCGACTCGCTAAAATTACGTCCTATACTTACTCTTCTCTTCACAGTCTTTTAATTTTATTCTTCCTATTGTTACAAATATTATAATCTTAAAAAAGTTAATTGTCAAAGGATTTAAAATATATTATGCCCAAATTCTTTAATTAAAATCCACTTTATTTTTGAGTAAATATTCTTCAAGTTGCTTTTCAAAGGATTCAATAGCCGATACCTTTGAAGGCTTTGGAAACCGATGGGTAAGTTTATAGCATGTTCTGTCTGGAGGTCCTTCATCAATTTCAAATCCATAGATCGGATAGTTCTTCTGCAATGACTTAACGATAGAAGAAGGTAGGATTGCCCAATAATTATTTCTTAAATAGTGCATAAGCATGCCAATCGTATCTACCTGTAAAATTGAGTGTATATCGTGTCTACACCATGCACTATGCCACTGTGAAAACTCTGGTCCCCAATCAAATAGAATTTCCATATTGAAATCCAAATCTGATGCATGGAATTTACAATTCTCATCTGGTTTTTTATCCTTTAACTGTGCAAATACTAACTTCTCTCGGAAAATAGATTTTGCAATTACGTTCTGATATTTTCTTTGACTAAGTACAAACCCTACATCTGCCATTCGATTATCCACCTGTTCGAATATTTCAGGTGTTTGGTGGGTAAATACCTTAAGTCGCATGGGGTTCTCTCCAAATAACAGTTGTTCATAAAAAGCCGAAAAAGCATAGTTGTTCAAACTATCAACACTGCTAATAACTAAATTATCGGTATTTTTATTTTGTAATTCGTGAGCCTCATTCCATACTTGGACAAAACGCTCCGCAATGGATATAAACTCCGATCCTTTTGGTGTTATTTCAACTTGCCTATGCCCCCTCCTCCTTTCAATAAGTTTAACCCCGATTTCCGCTTCCAGTGATTTTAATTGAAAACTAATCGTTGATTGAGATAGGTATAGCATCTCAGCAGCACGAGAAATACTTTTAGTGGAAACTACAGCTAAGAATACCTTTGCACTCGAAATATCCACAAAATACCTCCTATAATATTTAATTATTAGATATTATATATCTAAATTATTTGATTTTCAACTATATGTAAGTATGATAAATTTATTTTAACAAAGCAAATCGATTTGTAATTGTTTAAAAAGTCAAAAAATATGAAATTTTAATACTTTATCAAAAGAGCAAGTTTGTTGTGCTAACGAATTTTCATTTTTATAGTGAAAGCTTAGGTTTTACAGATATTGTATCAATGCTTTAAGGGTTATAGTAAAACCATTAATTAAATATGGAGGAATCATATTATGGAAATAACGGATAAAAAAATTTTTTTCGAACCCTCTTTACAATCTGAAATTAAGAATAAATTTTATTATGTAAATGAGGATCATACCGGAAGAAAGCGTCAATTTTTCGAAAACTCTGGAGGATCTCTCCGTTTAAAAGCAGCAGTAGAAGCTAAAAGTACATTTGAAAAAATCCCCGATTGTCCAGAACGTATTCATGATATCGCAGAAATGCTTAAAAATGTTAAGGAAAAAGGCATCCAAGATATTATGGAGGTAATTTTTGGAGCTAAATCTGGTGCTCTGGTTACAGAACTCACAGCTTCACAGGTTATGTTCCAAATTACACGTACAATTATGGAAAATGCCCCTGGAACAAATGTTGTTACGACATCAATAGAACACCCTTCGGCATATGATTCCGCAAAAATGTATGCTCAGCGTACTGGAAAGGAATTTCGTGTTGCAATGGCAAATCCTAAAACCGGCGGCGTGGATACAGAAGAAATTCTTCGGCATATTGATAAAGACACGTGTTTACTCAGTGTAATGAGTGCATCTAATATTTCTGGCTATATTTTTGATCTTGAAGAAATTGTTTTAGAAGCCCGTAAAATTAATCCAGATATTTATATTATTAGTGATGCTGTTCAGCATGTACCTCATGGTGTTATAGATGTAGAAAAATTGAAATTAGATGGGGCTAATTTTGCTCCTTATAAAGCATTTGGAATTAGAGGTTGTGGCTATGGTTATATCTCAGATAGAGTTGCAAAAATGCCACATCACAAGCTGTTAGCAAAACCCGAAAATGAATGGGAATTGGGTACATTCCCCCACTCAAACTTTGCATCTGTTACAGCAGTAGTAGATTATGTATGTTGGTTAGGGAGTCGTTTCAGCGCTAGTAACAATAGAAGAGAATTGTTTGTGGAAGGAATGAATCAAATTCACCTTCAGGAGCATTCTCTACTGATTCATATGATGGAAGGAACCGATGAAGTTCCGGGACTAAGACATATTCCTGGCGTTCAGGTATTCCTAGATTCAGCAGATACAGTTGCCCGTGATTTAATATCTGCTATTGGTATTGATGGATTAGATTATACCCAAGCAGTGAAAGAATATTACAAACGTGGTGTGACAGTCTTCGAACGAGTTGATACAAGCCTTTATTCTAAACGAATCGTAGAATCCCTGAATCTTAAGGGTGCTATTAGAGTATCCCCTCTTCATTGTCATGATACTTCTGATATTGATGATTTTCTTCGTATAACAGCAGAAATAGCAAAAACTTTTCGCCGAGATCAATAAGAAAGGACGCGCTTATTATGAATCAATTAAAAAATATCCCTCTTTGGAAAAAAATCCTTGCTGGTATTATTATAGGCTTGGGAATCGGATTTCTATCTACAGATGTAGCAGTGTTTATCTCCCCCTTAGGGAATGTATTTCTAAGAATGTTAAAAATGCTTATTGTTCCTTTAGTATTTTTTAGTATCACGAGTGGTATATGTAAAATGGGAGATGTTAAACAATTACGTACAGTAGGATCTCGTTATGTTCTATGGATTGTCGTGTCCGCTATTATTTCTGCCGCTGTCGGTGTTGGTGTTGCCCTTATTTTTCAACCGGGACAAGGTACAACAGAATTTTTAACAACGATGGAGGCTGGCAGTGAAGTATCCTATAGTTTTATTGAAAATGTAATTCATTGGTTCCCAACAAATGTTGTAGAATCCGCTGTTAATGCAGATATGCTTCAAATTATTGTTTTCTGTATGTTTCTTGGCATTGCTCTTCTTACTCTTGGGGAAAAGGTTCATGGTTTGGTAAAGCTGATTGACCAAGGCAGCGAAGCCATGCTGAAAATAACAGAGTTTATTATGGAGTTTTCTCCGATCGGTATTATGTCTCTCATGGCCACAATGGTCTCTACTGTCAGTGGCGCAATGATGAAAGAAATCATGATTTTTTTAGTGCTTGATATCCTATCTGCGGCTATAATATTGATTATTATTTATCCACTGATTATAAAGTTTATTGCTAAAATCAATCCATTTAAATTTATGCAAAAAATTGCTCCAGCTATGTTAGTTGCTATTTCTACCACCTCTTCGGCAGCAACGTTGCCTGTCTCAATGAAAACAGCGGATGAAGAACTAGGAATTCCTGAAAATGTTTATGGATTTGCCCTGCCACTTGGCAACACCTGTGGTATGAGTGGATTTGCATTATTTGTTGGAATGTGCTGTATTTTTGCTTCAAATTTATATGGCTTTGACATTACCTTTGGAGGAGTTCTACAGTTCATTTTCTTAGGTATGGTTCTTTCCATTGGAGCAGCAGGGGTAAAAGGTGCAGGGGTCGTTATGTCCACCGTTTTGCTCGAAACTTTAGGTATGCCACTTACACTAATTCCGATTCTCGCCGCTGTTTGGCCTGTAATTGATCCTGCTCACACAGTCCTCAATAATGTGGGCGACTTATGCGGAACTACTATTGTAGCAAAACGCCTAGGTCTTATGGATATGAAGGTTTTCGATAAGTAGTATCAGCGCCTTTGATCTAATATTTCTTGTATGCTCCACTCATAATAAACAGTTCAATTCCAAAGCTGTTTGCTATAGAGTGGAGCATATTTTTATGTCACTGCTTCAAACGCATGTCGTTCAAAATTATGGGAGTAGCTTGTCATAGATTTACCACTCTATGAATAAAGTATATTATGCCACGACCATAGACTAGGAGGATATATCATGCTCAATGAAAGCTCTATTTTAAAGGATAAGAATTACTTAATGTTGGGATTATTCATCTGCATCATTCTCATATTTCAAAATTTTTACTTCAATGAATTAATGGCTCAAAATCAAGAACTGATTCATTTAAATAAAGAAGTTCTCTCCAGTCATAAGGACCTCATAGAGAATCAGTTGAAGTATACCGAGGATGTCCATTATATGAGAATTACTGCACAAAATCTTGAAGAACAAAATAATGAGCTAATGAATAAAGCAGAAAGACTGAACGAGCTTTTTTTCGTCCAAATGTACTAAAGACAACGATAGATTCTGAGAAAATTGTATATTTAACCTTTGATGATGGTCCCAGTATAAATACGGTGAAAGTGCTGGATATTTTAAAGGAATATGATATTAAGGCGACCTTTTTTGTCATTGGAAAGTCTGGAGATTATGAAAAAAGCCTCTATCAACGAATCGTAGATGAAGGTCACACTTTGGGAAACCATACGTATTCTCACAATTATAAAGAAATCTATTCCTCCGAAGAAAATTTTTTAAGGGATTTTAAGAAACTTGAAGACTACATTCATCAGCTGACAGGAGTCAAAATGGAGATTATGCGATTTCCAGGAGGCTCTAACAACACAATGTCTCACAAGTATTCCGATGATAAATTTATGAGACGTATTACAACGAAAATCCTTTACGATGGTTATCAATATTTCGACTGGAACGTAGATTCCAAGGATGCCAAAGCCGTCAAGCAAGATCGAAATATCATTATCAATACCGTGCTGGAAGGCGCACGTAACAACAATCCTGCCATCATTCTATTCCATGACAGTTCTCCCAAAACAAGCACTGTGGAGGCATTGCCTTTCATCATTGAAGAGCTTATTAAAGAAGGCTATACCTTCAAGGCTCTGAATAAAGATTCATTTTACGTTCAGTTTAAAAAATAAAATTTGTTCGCTATGGTTCGCAAACTTTATGGTGTACTCAACGCTAGGTAAAGCTTATAGTTTCAAGTACTTAAAATAATAAAAGCAGGCCGTTTCGGTCTGCTTCATCAGATAAAAATACTCAATCGATATCCCTTCTAGACAAATCTACAAATCTTCTAATTACTTTTCTTCTCTTTGTAATTGTAAATATGTTTTATAAAACAAATCCTTCAGAACCAACATAGCGTCTTCACGGGAATAATTGTAAGCTTTCACCATATCTTTTATCATCTTGGCAAATATTTCATAGTATTCACTACAGCTGACAACATTCTCATATTCAGCAAGAACAGGATATAGTTTGGTCCAGTCTAGTGTGTAGGCACCTTCATCAGACCTAGATACACTTACCAAAGCTGGTTCATCTTCCTTCAATAAATAATCGCAAGTTACATTTAATATGCCTGCTAATTTTGCTATTATTTAAGACTTCAAATCCATAGTCCTCTAACCTCTTTAAAAGCTCTACTTTGCCTTCATCCGTTAGATTTACCATTTTAGATGTATCTATGGCAATATATTAAAGGTAACTAACTGAGATGCTTCTGCCTGTAAGGGAATTATAGGGAGTTCAGCTATAGTTCCTCCTCGTATTCCCTGCCCTACCATAGCTTAATTTTATGTAGGAATCTCGCTCATTCAAATATCTAATTTTACCAATATTTTTCCATAATAAAAGCTTCTAAAGAAGCTTTTATTGAAACTCATCTATACTATAATTTCTTAATGTGTCCTTTTATTTTACATACTCCGTCACTAGATCCGTAAAGAGTATCCCATTTAAATGGTCAATTTCATGACAAAAACACTTCGCTAGATTTCCCGTAGCTGTTATTGTAATCTCTTCTCCATATTCATTCAATGCTTCTACGATGACTTTTGCAGGTCTTGCCAGCTTGCCAAATTGATTCGGGATACTTAAACATCCTTCGATCACCGTTTGCGTTCCTTCTTCCTTAACAATCCTTGGATTCACTAATTTCATAAGACCCTGCCCCATATCGATTACAACCAATCGCTTTAATATACCAATCTGAGGGCCTGCTAATCCACCACCATTTTCTGTATGATACATGGTTTCAGCCATATCCTCTAGTATCTGTCTGATTTTATCATCTACCACTTCAACTTTTTTACTTTTTTTTCTTAATATAGGATCTTCCATCAATCTGATTTCTCTCAATGCCATCTAAACTACACCTCTACTTTGTTGAGCTCTTGATTTTCGTTCACTTTCCTCAAATAGAAAAATATCCTCAATAGAGCATTCAAATACTTTTGAAATATCATAAGCCAGCCATATGGAGGGCTCAAACTTCTCTGTTTCAATAGAATTAATTGCCTGCCTCGATACGCCAACCAATGCTCCTAGCTGTTCTTGAGTTAATTCGAAGGATTCTCTCAATGCTTTCAATCGATTCTTCATAAATATTCACCTCTGTAATGTTGACCTTACATTTTAAACATAACAAAATTAGATATAAATGTCAACTTGACCTTACATAAAACTTAGATCCTATGGGTTATTTTCCTTCTCTGTTTAAAGTTCGCTTTCCCCTTTAAATTTGGATGTAGACTTAGGAAATAGCCTTTTAAAAATCATATATCCTATATATCCGATGAGTCCTCCTAAGGTATTCATTATCAAATCGTCCACATCCGTCGCTCTCGGTAATATGAGCTGTACTGTCTCTATACAAACTGAAATTGAAAAACAAAGAAGTACAGTTTTTATATTTTCAAGCTTCGTCCATAGCAGAGGTAGCATAAAACCAATCACTGAAAATACACCAATATTACCTAAAACCTCTATCCATAAATAATTAAAATTTCCCAATCGAACAAGAGATAGGACTTCTTTTATTTTATTGAATGGTATTGTATTGATCCGATTATAATCAAAGCCGATCCGCCCAACGATCTCAATGCTATTTCTACCCAATTCAAACTTTGGAATAATCGTTTGAGATGCCAGCCCTACAAGATACAGAATAAAAATAATCACACCGATTTCATGTACAATGTTGAGCTTCTTCCCCTCTTTTATTATAGGCAACTTTATAGATATTCTTACTGCTATTAAAATAGGTAACATTGCAATCATATAGGGCACCATGTTCAACACATATCTAATGATCGACTCCATATTGATAGCCTTCCTTCCTTATGAGCAAATCTTTTCTGCGGTACACGCTGAGCAGCAGCCCTACTAAAGCCATGTTTACAACAAAGTTACTGCCACCGTAGGAAATGAACGGTAGCGAAAAACTTGTGATCGGAAACATCCCCATGTTCATTAAAATATTTGCTACTGCTTGTAAAGAAAATATGGTTACGATCGCACTCGCTAGATACCGACCATATGGATGATTGATCTTCCGAGTTGCTAGAAACATGCGAACAATAGCCAGTACGATTACCATGATGGTTATGATACCTGCAATCCAACCAAAGGCAGAAACAATGTAGGTAAAGATGAAATCTGTATTTGCTTCTGGTAATGCGATTCTAGGAGTGTTTCCTTGCATTAAATACAGTTGATCGTTTGCACCAAATAACTTAGCATTTGAAAGAAGCTTTTTTAAAAGTGCATCTACATATCCTGCTCCTAATGGATCTAATTGAGGATTTAAAAATACAGCCACTCGATCGGCTCTGTAATGAATTCCTATATTCCGATAAACCCAGATCAGCACTGCACATACAATGGTTATTCCACCGCCGTATATTGAAAGCAAATATCCTTTTTTACTGCCATTAAATTCTTTATCTAAAATAGCCTTTGTAATCATCACTAAAAATCCTGCACTCAGTAGCATAGCTCTTGCAAGAGATAGATACACCATAAGAATACAAGCCATAGCTGCCAATGCCAATAGTTTTATCATATTCTTTATATCTCCAGTGGCCCACTTATTTACAATACCTGAAAAAGATACGATGAAAATCAACACGATCATATCGATTGTGGAGAAAGCAAATCTGCCCAATCGAATATAAGGTCCATATACCGAAGTTCCCCAAAATGTCCCTGTGAATACACCAAGTACAAAACCTTCATAGATCCCTAAACAAACAATAGTCCCTATAAAAATGTACATAGAATACTTTTCTAGCTTCGTATAGTCGAAAAAGAAACAGCCGATCAAGGCAACGAAGCCCATCACTGTATAAATTAAATAATTTACAAGGAATCCTTCAAAGCTAGAGAATGCTGCGTCATTTGCAAGGGCAAATAAAGTAATTCCCCCGATTGAAACCATAGCGCCAATCAGTACTAAGATGGACCATTCCGTCTTAGGTCGATGGGTTTTATTGAGTTCCTTCCCTATTTCAGCAGGGTCCCCCATTTGCACAATGGCTCTTTGTATTGCTTGCTCTTCTTCCATTCCATTTTCAATATACTGATCCGCTATCTCATCAATATGTCCTTGGATTTCTTCAGAAATATTTTTATGAACACCGTGATATTTTATTTCTTTGCATACTTCATTTAAGAAACTTACAATATATTTATTCAAAACAAGCACCGCCAATCACTTTGTTTACAGTATTGCTATAAATCTGCCATTCCTTTTTCTTATGGGCCAACATTTTTTGACCTTTATCTGTAATATGGTAATATTTTCGTTTTCGAGCAGTGCCGCTTTCATCCCAATAAGACTCTACCATTCCTTCACTCTCTAAGGTATGTAAAATGGGATACATGGTTCCCTCTTTTAAAGTAAAGGTGTCGTCCGAACGCATTTCCAATTCTTTTACCATTTGATATCCATACATGTCTTCGATACTGAGTAAATTCAATATAAGTAGCGTCGTACTCCCTTTCATCAAATCCTTGTCAATTTTCATAGAATACCTCCTTCATCTATACATCGATTATCTATGTATAGGTTATATGGATTTTATCCCTTTGTCAAGATGCCAATAAAAAAAGTTGCTCTTTATAAGCAACCTTCTCATCCCTCTTTTATAACAGCTTTTTCAATTCTTCATCCCTAACAAATAAAATTAATCTGATGATTAAGATTCCCCCTGCACTTATAGGAAGGATCCATGTGGGAATATAATCGATGAAAGCACCTGCTATCAGTAGCCCCAATGGTGCGATACCAATTGCCATGGTTCCAATTAGACTAAATACTCTCCCTCGCACCTCATCTGGCACAAGCTTTTGAAAAACAACCATGATCGGGATATCTATAAAAGCTACAAGCAAGCCGCCTACTCCCATAATCAACATGTAATATATAAAGTATTGATTGGCTGAATATTGATTCAACATGGGCATTACAGGAAGTGCTATTGCCATCAATATTCCGATAAATATTCCTAAAAATATGGCTGTTTGTTTAAATATCTTATCCCGTTGGGGTAAAAATGATAATAGGATGGAGCCTAGTAAGATTCCTACAGGCCAAGCACCCTTTACCGTCCCGTATTGTATCGATGTCAACTGTAATGTATTCGTTAAAATATAGGGCAATGGCACTGTAATTGAAAGCTGCATTGCAAAATTAATGATTAAAGAAAAAGACATGATACTGAATAAGACCTTATTGCTTCTAAAAAATTCTATCCCTTCTTTTAATTCCTGTATTACAGTAAGGTTTTCCTTTTCTTTGCTTTCATCGACGATCTTGTTATACTCAAAATTAATAAAAATTTCTGATATGCCAGATAAGATAAAGCAAATCCCGTTGAGCAATAGGAACCATTGTATATTCAAAATTCCATAGACCAATCCTCCTAGGGAGGGGCCACTAATCGCCGCTATGGAGTTGATACTTTGAGATAATGAATTAATTCTGGTTAAATTCTTACTATGGACCAAGTTTGGTTTGCTGGCTTCCATAGCTACATCAAAGAACACATTGGCCGTCGATAGTAAAAAAGAAAAAATATAAATATAGTGAAGCTTGATTCCATTCAATTTACTTATCATAAAAAATAGCACCATCAGTACACCACATAAAAAATCCATGCCCACAGCAATTTTTTTACGATCAAATCGGTCGGCTACTACCCCTGCAACTGGACCGATGATTACTCTAGGCAACATACTAAAAATAATACTGCTGGCAAAGGAAAGCCCTGAATTTGTTTTTTCTAATACATATAGACCTATGGCAAAGCTATAAATTTGCGTTCCAAAAAGTGAAACAAATTTCCCTGCAACAAACAAAATCAAATTCATCCTGTCTGAAGTTGCTGATTTTTCTGCAACTGTATTCTGCCGAACCTCCATATCATTCCCTCCAATTAAAATAAAATATTGAAATTGTATTTTTGAATGTTCTAATTTCCTCTATTCTCGTTTACAATGTCTTATTTATATCTTAATGTACGGTCTATACGCAAGTTCAATATAAATTTTCATATTTTTTGAACCATCAAAAATAGGAACATGGTGTATACACCATATTCCTATTCAAATTTTCTATTTGGTACCACAGTAAACCAGTGTCGATAGCTCATGTCCCTTAATCATTCCTTCATACTTCGAATTGATGGCAATTGCACCAATATCCTTCATTTCTATATGATTGAATCCTAAATTTAGAATCTCATTTTTATATGATTTTCCCTCAAAGTATCTTCTTGAAGTAGAAGGTACAGATTTTAATAATTTAGATCCGGATTTTACATAATAAGAACATCCTATCAAATTTCCACCCTTCTTTATCTTAGGAATTACGATCGAATCTAAAATTTGTTCATTTCTAAAATTATAAGTCAAAGAAGTCAAGTAATTTACAATATAATCCATACTTTCATTCCGAATTGGTAATTTCATAAAATCAGCACAAATATAGATGAATTTACAATCTGGGGAATGCTGTTCTAGATAATCTTTGATGTATTGAATCCTACCCACATCATTATCCGTCACAATATAGATACTGTTTGGAGTGAGATAGGATAAGAACTGTTTGATAAAAAATCCAGACCCAGTTCCAAGCTCTAATACGATCTTATGATTCAAATTCTCTAAATCTATGTGACTTATAATAGCGTCGATAGATTTATAGATGTGATTAATTAAAGATGTCTCCGTTCCATCCATGTATTCACCTAAAGTAGCGGCTGGTTTTACATTGGGGTCAACAGGTCCTTTTTGAATATTCTTCTCATCTTCAGAATCTAAGGATATATAAATTCCATTCTCTACATTCCCGCCATAGCCGCAGCTACATTTAAAAGTCCCTTCCATTACCATATTGCTGGTAATCTTTCCGTCCTCCAGTTCTAACGGCGTCTGGCATTTGGGACAATTCAGATACGGCATAAACGATATATGAATTCCTGTTTTTCCTATTTTTCCTTCTACAACCTCGTCAATACAATCAATTTCTTGAATTTTATTATTTAATATCTCCAGAGCATTTTTAATACTACGTTCCTCTTCAGCTAAGGTGTTTTTCTTATGCCATAGGATCGCTCGGATATATTTTTGATCTTCCTTCGTTCTCAATTGAGATAATCGTGAATAGCCTATAATTTTTTGAATTTCAGATAATGTAAATTTTAGCGCCTTTAAATCGAGAATTTCCTTTAAATTCATTTCTTCCTTCTCCCCAAAGAAATAATGCCCCCCCTTCTTCTCTGGCAGAAGAAGTTCTATATCCATGTAATGGCGAATGGTATCAATGGTAAGATCATATTTCTTTGCAAATTCCCCTATTCTCATAAAATACTTCCTCCCAAGACTTTCAATCACTCTATTTTTGCTCTACAAATTCCAGCCGCTCACCGTCGGGACCTTCAAAGAAAATAACCCGCATACGTTCTGTTACTTGAATGATACCTCCTATTATCTGAACCCCTAGATTTTTCAATCTTTCAATCTCACGCTCTAAATTCTCTACAGCAAAAGCAATATGATCCACGGGCCCTGCACTTCTTTTTTCGTTATCTTCAAATTTATGGATTAACTCAATAACACTATTTCCTGCCTTTAAAAATACAATCTTTCTGATTTCATTTTCTAGGCTTCCTGTAACTGTACATTCCAATACCTTACAATAAAATTCCGTGGAAACCTGCATATTCTTAACCCTTACGCCTACATGGCTCATAGGATACATTCTTTCACCCTCCAATTAGTTCTCTCTTCAAATTTCTTCCCTTTGATCTGTATTATCACTTGAATTATGCCAAAACTCTTTTAGGTAGGTTTCGATTTGCTTTTTATCCTTCACTTTCCTAAAATGCTTCCACTCTGGTGGAAATAAAGCTTGATAGCCATAGGAAGTAAATCTGTCATCTACAAGACAAACAATGCCTCGGTCCGTTTCCGTCCGTATAACTCGCCCTGCACCTTGTAATACCTTATTCATGCCAGGAAACATGTAAGCATATTCGTAGCCCTTATTATTTTTCTGATTAAAGTATTCCATGATCAGGTTTACCTCCAAAGAAAGCTGTGGAAGTCCTACACCAATAATAATTACACCAATTAATCGTTCTCCTACTAAATCGACTCCTTCGGAAAATATGCCCCCTAAAACACCAAAAGCAATAGATGTACGCTCCGGTTGATCTTCAAATTTATTTAAAAATTCTTCCCGCTCTTCTTCTGTCATGGTCTGTTGCTGCTGTAATACATTGATATGAGGATATTCTTCTACAAATACATCCAATACCCTTCTCATATATTGATAGGAGGGGAAAAAAACAAAATAATTTCCCGTTTTACCTTCGGATACCTTGGCAATCACATCTGCTATATGTATATAACTGCGATCTCGGTTCCTATATTTCGTAGAGATATAGTCCGCTACCATCAATCCTAGGTTTTCGGATTCAAAGGGCGAGCCTAATCGGATGGCATAATCCTCTTCTGCGCCACCTAAAATCTCCTTAAAATAAGGTAGCGGCGTTAAGGTTGCAGAAAAGAAAATCGCTGTTCTTCCTCTTTTAATTGCCTCCCCCAATAAATAGGATGGATCTAGGCAGAAAATCTTGAAAAATACATCACCTTGTCTTTTTTCTATATAGGTTCTATATCTTTCATCGTAAAATTCCGCAATTTTTAAAAAAGCAAACGCATTAAAATACAGCTCTAATAGATCTTTGTTCTCATCCATTTGATAGCCTTCTTTAAAAAGTTCATCAGTCTCTCTAACGAAACTAGCCAATAAATGATAAATCTCTGTGTTCTCTTCCTTCTGTATATAAAAAGAGTGCTCTCCACACTTCTTTCTCGCCTCAATCATAAAAGCATTTAACTTGTCCAAGGTCTTGTATACTTTTTGGCTCTGATGCTTCATCACTCTTTTTTGCTCTAAAAATATCTTCTTGTTGATTTCTGCTGAAAACATCCCTCTGGATCGATCCACTAAGTTGTGGGCCTCATCAATTAAAAAGGTATAGTCCCCCTTTTCATCTGCAAAGAATCTTTTTAAGTATACCCTAGGGTCAAAAACATAGTTATAATCACAGATAACGCCATCTGCCCATATTGCAATATCTAACGAAAACTCAAAGGGACAGATTTGGTGCCTTTGGGCATAAAATTCTATAATTTCCCTGGTAAAAGAGTCCTCATTCTGAAATAGATCCGCTAATCCACTTTTAACTCTGTCAAAATGTCCTTTTGCAAAACTGCACTCCTCTGGATTGCACTGTTTTCCTTTTTCAAAGCATATTTTATCCTTCGCAGTTAAAGTAACGGTTTTAAATCTTAGCCCCATGGATTTCATTCTGCTAAAAGCTTCTTCTGCAACCTGCCGCGTTATGGTTTTTGCTGTTAAATAGAATACCTTGGAGGTAATCCCTTCCCCTATTGCCTTCACTGTGGGAAATAAAGTGGAGATGGTCTTTCCGATCCCCGTCGGTGCTTGGGCAAAAAGCTTCTTTTCCTCCTTAATGGTTCGATACACTGCCACTGCCAATTCCCTCTGCCCTTTACGATAATTGGAAAAGGGAAATTGTAATTCTTTAATACTGATATTACGTGCTCGTTTCCAATGCTCCAAGGTGTCCACCCAGTTGTAATAGGCCTCTATCAGTTCATTGAAAAAGCGTTCTAGCTCTTCAAAGGTCCATGTTTTTCGGAATTTTTTTATTTCTTCCGTATCTAGATGGTAATAAGTCAGTTGAATGTCTATATTTTGAAGTTGATGCTCTCTAGCGTAAATATATCCATAGCATTTTGCCTGTCCCCAGTGCGTTAGATTCCGATTTTCTTCTAAAAGGTCCAAAGGCAGGGTGGTGGACTTTATTTCATCGATGATGATCCGATCTTCTTCAATTAATATGCCATCGGCCCTACCTTGTACTGTCATCTGATATTTTTTATATGGAAAGCAATACTTCAGTGAAACCTCTGGGGTATATCCTTCTTTATAGGACCTTTGTACCTTTTGATGAGCTCGAGTACCCTCTAACGCTCTGCTGCTTCCTGTAAATCGGCTGTCTAAATCCCCAGACATCAGCACAAACTCTACGAGGCTGCGAATGGATATGACAACTTCCTTATATTCTTCCAATGAAATCAACTCTTTCCGTTCCACACTATACTTCTCTATCCCTTCAGTTGTTCCAGAAGAGATGTCTTCGTTTCCTCATCTAAAAATCTCGTTGGTATAATTTCAGCAGAAAAAGCACTTAAATAGATTAAGACCATGTCCTCATGGACCTTAATATCCTTAATACTGTTCTTAGATACTGTTTCTGTTCCAATGCCATCTGAAACTTCAAAATGATCTTCGTAGATGACCATGGTCTTTTTCCCAAATACAGAAGAATTATCTCCTTCATCCAATAGTTTTTTCGTCTGCTTTTCTACTAACCGTATATACATCTTTGGATATCGGAGGATCCATATTACAATAAATAGGATTGCAATTACAATCCAATACTCCTTCGGTTGTTTAAATAGGACGGTCCCTATGGCGTATACCGGTACTGAGAATATTATCGGGATCAAATACCGTAATAGATTATAGTTTTTCTTCTGTGACGGGGAATTTTCAAGATGATGCAAATTAAACTGAATATAGTCTTCCTCTGTGATTTGATATTGAATTTTTATGGGAATCTCCTCCAATCTTATCAAGCTTTTGCCATAAACCGATACTATACAAGAATTATATCATAATTCAATAAAGAGTTGCATATCACTCCTTCCAGTCGCATAAATTGGGTTATTTCGCAGTCTCGCAACTCAAATTTATTCACTCCCTCTGGTCGTGCAAATTTGGTGCTCGTTGCGTTTGACCTACCAACAATTTATCGCTCCTTCCAGTCGCATAAATTGGGTTAGGTCATAAAAAGCTCCTGAACTATCAGGAGCCTCTCGCTATAATTTACTTTTAACAGATGCCAATTTACCTTCTATGGTTGTTTCCTTATCTCTTCTATCGTCAATTTTCATGCTGGTGGAAACCCTCATGGCGCCTTCGCTAAACGGAACGTGATGAAGCTTTTTAGCCACCTCAAATAATCGATCGATCTCTCCTTCGATAATGGTAGACATAGGGGTTAGCTGATACTGAATTCCCTCTTCCTTTGCTAATACCTTATGACAAGCGGCTACATACTTACTAACACTGGTATCTCCCGTACCTAATGGTGCTACAGTAATCTCTAAAAGTGCCATCTTATACCTCCTATCTAATTTTTACATTTTTCTATATGATTATATCATAATTAAAATAGACCTAACAAATGGCGCCTCCCTGCACTTTGATATCCCGTTTATTTTCAATGGCTGCATGGATGGCGACCGTAAGTCCTCTTACGATATCCTGTATATTCATACTTGGCGTGTTGGCCTTTCCTACTACCTGTTCAACTAAGTATGGAATGTGTATAAACCCTACCTTCATATCTGGTTGATACTGACTTGCATAGTGCAAGGCAGCATACATCAGATGATTGCACACAAAGGTGCCTGCTGTATTGGATATAGATGCAGGGATATTTGCCGCTTGCATGGCCTGTACCATCGCTTTGATTGGAAGATCTGAGAAATATGCAGGTGCACCATCTTCAAAAATAGGAGAATCTATGGGTAAATTGCCTTCATTATCCTCAATTCTCGCATCATCTACGTTGATGGCTACTCTTTCTACGGTGATATCGTATCGTCCTCCTGCTTGACCGATGCAAATCACCATATCTGGACTCTCTTTTTTTATAGCTCTAAATAACACATCGATACTTTTTCTAAATACGGTAGGAATTTGAATCGTAATAATTTCTGCACCATTGATCTGTTGAGGTAATAACTTAATCGCCTCCGTGGCAGGATTTATATGCGCTCCCCCAAACGGATCAAAACCTGTAACGAGTATTTTCACAGATAAACTCTCCTCCTTTTCATAGAACCTTTATCTCTATGATCTGTATATTCCATTATATTTTCAATACGTCTTTAGAATCTCCTTTAAATTTTAGTCTGAAAAGTTATCCAAGCATATCTCTAGATTAGAGCATACTCGATTAAAAAATAAAAATAACCCTCCACCTATTTATAAACATTCCAATGTCAATATTTTTGACAAGATTTATAAATATATAGAGGGTTCTTTATTGTATAGTTCTATTCCATGCTTTTTAAATCTGCTGGGATAATTAAATCTGCTTCCGTAGCTGCCTTCACTTCATCCAATGTAAACGCTGGGTTGATTTCTTTTAGAACCAATCCTTCCTTGATAACCTCCATAACTCCCATCTCTGTAACAATTAGGTCTACTTGCGCCGCAGCGGTTAATGGTAGGGTACATTTTTTTAATATCTTTGCGCTACCTTTTGCTGTATGCTCCATTGCTACGATAACCTTCTTTGCACCTACTACTAGATCCATTGCACCGCCCATGCCCGGAACCATTTTACCAGGGATCATCCAGTTTGCTAGGTTTCCTTCTTGGTCTACTTGAAGCGCACCCAATACGGTTGCATCCACATGTCCACCTCGAATGATGGCAAAAGACATAGCACTATCAAAGAATACGCCGCCCTCCTTAATGGTTACAGGCTGACCTCCCGCATTTACGATATAAGGATTTTCTTTTCCAGCTTCTGGTGCAGGGCCCAGACCAACAAAACCATTTTCAGACTGTAGTATAATATCTACATCCTTCTCAATATAGTTGACTACCATGGTCGGTAATCCGATTCCTAAATTTACGACATCGCCATCCTTTAGTTCCTTGGCAACTCTTCTTGCGATAAATTCCTTTGGATTATTCATACTCATTACTTTCCACCTCCAACAATGTAATCTATAAATATGCCAGGGGTTACTACATCTTGAGGAGCGATGCTCCCAACTTCCACAATCTCTTCTGCTTCGATAATAACAGTATCCGCTGCCATAGCCATTAGTGTATTAAAGTTTCTAGAAGCACCTTCAAAATAAATATTTCCTTTTTTATCAACCTTATTTCCGAAAATAAGTGCTACATCAGCTCTTAGAGGCAACTCTAACAGGTATGTTTTACCGCCAACTTCTATTTTTTGCTTCCCTTCTTCAACCAGTGTGCCAACTCCTGTCGGTGTTAAAATTCCACCAAGACCCGCTCCACCTGCTCGAACCTGCTCTGCTAATGTTCCTTGAGGAACCAATACAACCTCTGTCTCTTTTTCGTTCATCTGTCTACCAGTTTCTTTGTTTGTTCCAATATGAGAGACGATCACCTTTTTAAACTGCTTTGTCACAATCATTTTACCAACGCCAGCATCTACAAATGCAGTATCATTACAAATTAAGGTTAAGTCTTTTACACCTTTTTCTACCAATGCATCGATGATTTTATGAGGACTTCCAGAGCCTAAAAAACCACCCACCATAACAGTCATACCATCTTGAACATGACTTATGGCTTCTTCCATATTTACAATTTTAGGCATAATGCCACCTCCATATTTTATATCATATTATTTTTTCATACGCTATACCATTATATTAAGCAATTATTGTGCCAAACGATACGATCGTGGATTTTTCACTGTATCAACACCCTAGTCATCCATGTCCCATAGGATATCTGTATAAAAAAATCTACAACTTCTTAATCATTGTAGACTTTTTTATACATTTTTAAATATCAATATCATAGATTTCTATTTTTTTATATAAAGCCGTTCTATGAATCCCTAATAATTTAGCAGCCATAGATTTATTTCCTTTACTTTCTTCAATGGCTCTTTTAATGGCTTCCTTTTCCACCCTAGCAATAATATCCTTTAGCAGTAGGGAATCTTCTTCTTCAAATGCATTATGAACGGCCTTCTTGCTTAAGTAATCCGGCAGATGCTCCACTTGGATGGTATTTTCCTTACATAATATAAAGGACCGCTCCAGCACATTTCGAAGCTCTCTTATATTCCCTGGCCAATGATGGTTTCTCAGCACATGAATCGTATCATTTGAAAGCTTTTTGTTCGGTAGCGCAATGCTATCCGCTAGCTGCTTTAAAATATGTTCCGCCAGTAAAGGAATATCATCAATTCGGTCTCTTAAGGGTGGAATTTCTATCTGTATTACATTCAACCTATAGTATAAATCCTGTCGAAACTTTCCTTCCTCCACGGCTTTTTCTAGATTTTCATTGGTAGAGGCAATTAATCGAATGTCAATTTCAATTCTCGCATTGCCACCGACCCGCTCTAATTCTCTGCCTTCCAGTACTCTTAATAGCTTTGCCTGCATTTCCATGGGCATAGAGCCGATCTCATCCAGTAGGATGGTTCCGCCATTGGCCAATTCAAATTTACCGATTTTACCTTCCTTTTTAGCCCCAGTAAAAGCCCCCGGCTCGTATCCAAACAGCTCTGATTCTAACAGTTCATTGGGAATCGCTGCACAGTTAATCGTAACGAAGGGGCCGTGTTTTCTGAAGCTTGCCTTATGCACGCCATGGGCAAATAATTCCTTCCCTGTACCACTTTCTCCTTGAATTAAAATCGTCGCATTGCTCTCCGCAGCCATTTTGGCGATCTCTTTTAAATAGATCATTCGATTGTTCTGTGTAATAATATTATCAAAGGAAAATTTCGTTTTATGAAGCCTTTTAATCGCTCCTTTATATTTGTGAACTGTATCCTCTAACGCTTCCAGCTTTTGCACCAGGGATTTTAGTTCCTTCACATCCTTAAAAAGCACAGTACCTGCCGCTCCAATAATATTACCGTCCTTTATGATGGGTACTCTACTGGTGATCATATCTCTACCCTGTATTGTTTGTATTTCAAACAGCTCTTTTTCCCCTGTTTTTGCTACAATATGAAGTCGGGTATTTTCTATGATATCTTGAACATATTGGTCCAGAACATCGGATTCCTTTATTCCCATCAGCTTTTCATAATTCCACTTGACGATTTTTCCTTCTGTATCCACAATCGCCATGCCATAATAAGCAGTATCTAATAAGTCTTCCAGCATTTCCATACTCTGTTTTAGACTTTTCAGCTCCTCATTTACATTTTTTCTCAAAAAAATACCCCCCTCGCTATAATGCTCTTTAGTATATATTATCACGAAATATGTTAAAAAACTAATATTTAGAAAAATAGGAATCCATATTATTCTTTTCATATTCCCTTGATTTAAAACCACTGGTTATTACAGTCGTTCCACTTCTTTATTCTTTAATTGATCTAATCTCATGAAATTTATACACAGAGTCCCAATAAAATCAGTTATATAATTTGAAATTATTGGAATACTACTTAATACAAAATAATTACAGGAGGGAGAGCTCCAATGAATCCACATAGAAAATTGCTTATTTTAACGATGATATTTCTTTTGGTATTTTTCAGCACCATTGGCTGTAAAAAACAAGAAAATAACATAGGAGAGCCCAATGAAAACAAGAAACCTGAACAAAATGCCAAGATACCACCTCCAAATGAAATGATTTTATCAGCCGAAGCATGGAAAGATCAATATCCCCTAATTTATGAATCCTTACAAATGACTTCACGATTTAAAGATGGTGTCACTGAAGATCCAGAGCTGGGTGGCTCTCATCCGATTAGTTATCTAGAAAAATATCCGGATATAAAAATATTATACGATGGTATCGGCTTTGGAAAAGAATATTATGCAGCTCGGGGTCATTTCTATTCCCTTACGGATGTTATTAATACAGCAAGACCTAAGCCAGGTGCTTCCTGCCTTGCTTGTAAAACTGCTGATTATGAAAAGCTGCTCTTAGAATATAAGGATGAATTCTATGCCATGGACTTCCATAAGGTATCTCAAGAAATAGAAAATGGCATTACATGCTATACCTGTCATAGAAATGAACCGGGTAAACAAATTCAAACGACGACACCGCAATTTAATGCTGCTTCCAGTAAACTTGAAAAAGATTTAAAGCCTGGTACATTAGCCTGTGCACAGTGTCACGTAGAATATTATATGGAGCCAACAACAAAGGAAGTGATTCTACCTTGGGATCAAGGCTTAGAAATAGCAGAGATTGAAAAGTACTACGATGATTTAGATTATTACGACTGGAAGCATCCAAGAACAGGAACCCCTTTAATTAAGGTACAACATCCGGAATTTGAAACTTATACTGGAAGTATTCACGATAAAATGGGGGTTACTTGTGCCGATTGTCATATGCCAACAGTAGAAGAAAATGGCGAAAAGTATAAGTCCCACTGGGCAAAAAGTCCATTGAAAAATGTCAATGAGTCCTGCGGTACTTGTCATAGCGCTGAAATAGATGGATTAACTGCAAAAGTGCAATCCATACAAAAAGAGATCGATGATCAGCTACTGGAAATCGGTGCTATGCTTGTAACATTAGTTGAAGAGTTTGGCCACGTTTTGGAAAATAATAAATTAGATGATCCCGCAATGAACGAACTTTGGGATTTACACAGAAAAGCACAGTATCGATGGGATTTTGTCTTTGTCGAAAATAGTACGGGCTTCCATCATACTGAAAAAGCTAGAAATGCTTTGAAAGAAGCTAAGGATTATGCACAACAAGCGCTGGATAAATTAAAAGAATATCAATAAAATATTGGGGCTGTTTTATACGACGAAACAGCCCCTGATTAAATAAGGATGTGAGTCAATGAGTATTTCTTTGAAAAAAATATTCAATTTTTTAAAATCAATGAAATTTGGATTGTTATTGCTGGGACTATTGTGTTTCGTTGCTATCATTGGTTCTATTATACCCCAAGGGAGAGAAGAAGCCTTTTATTTGAATACCTATACTTCCCTATGGTCTCAAATCATCGTTTCCTTCAAGCTATACGACATCTATCATTCCTTAGGATTTATTCTAATCTTCTTTGCTTTAACCTTAAACCTATTTCTATGCAGCACCATTCGACTTAGGAAGCTTCTGAAACAAAATAGACTGAGCTTATTCGGCTCATGGCTGATTCATGTAGGCCTTCTTGCAATCATCATATCTTATAGCTACGGTCAATATACCTATTTCGATACTTATGCCTATGGTACTCCCGGCTCCACCCTAGCCGTAGCAGAGACGAATTTCTTTATGAAGATCAATGATTTTAATGTTGTGTATCGAGAAGATGGTTCTGTTCAACAGTATATTACCGATGCTACTTTATCGGACAAAGAAGGCAATGCTCTTGTTTCTGGAGAAATATCCGTGAACCATCCTATGAGATACGAAGGGTATACCTTTTATCAACATAGCACTGGCTGGGCTTCTGACATAGATGTATATAAAGATTCGGAACATATAACAAAGACAGTTCTATACGATGGCACTGCCTATGTGGATAATGAAGAATATCTCATCCTTCAGATGCATCATTTTTATCCAGATTTTATAGCTACAGAAGCCGGTTTTGCTTCTAAATCTAATCATTTAAACAATCCCAAAATACTCTATTCACTGTTCTACGGTGGACAAAGGGTGCTGATGAACGTGACTTCCTTAGATGAAGATATCCATTGGCAGAACTACACCTTTAAGTTCTCACAGCCTCAAAGGTATACTTATTTATCTGTAAATAAAATGAATGGGAAGGCCGGTGCAATGATAGGCTCCGGAATCATTATTTTAGGATTGTTCTTGGCTTTCTATGGAAAATCTAAAGAAATTATTTCTACAAAAAACAAGGAGGTTTCCATCTAATCCCTGTAGATGCATCACTTTTAAATCACTTATAAATCGATAAACTATATAGGAGGGTACCAATGTTAGGAGAAAATCAGAGTTTTTTTATATCAGTAGTATTATACAGCTTCGCTACAATGGCGTATTTTATTTTTTTCGTTTTTAGAAAGGAAAAATTAAGTAATTATGGGAGTATTTTTTTAAAAATAGGACTGGTTTTTCATACCATTTCTCTAGTCACTAGAACCGTGACTGCCAGTAGATTGCCAATCAGCAATCAATACGAATTTGCTATAAGTTTTGCTTGGGGAATCAGCATATTTTATTTGATATTTGAAAAAAAATATCGTTATCAAATATTAGGAACCTTCGCTACACCCATCATCCTGATATTGATTTATTATGCGGCGATGCAATCCAAAGATATTCGGCCTTTAATGCCCGCTCTTCAAAGCAATTGGATTGTGGTTCATGTTGTAACAGCCATATTTAGCTACGGTGCCTTTGCAATCGCCTGTGCAATTTCTCTCATTTACCTTATTCGAGATCACCTACACCATGATTCCTTTATAATCAATCATATCCCCAGTGCAGAGCTTTTAGATATTATGAGCTATCGAGCCATTGCTATTGGCTTTCTAAGTCTGACCTTCGTCATTGTAACCGGTGCTATTTGGGCAGAAAAAGCTTGGGGTAGATACTGGCAATGGGACCCTAAAGAAACCTGGTCCTTTATAACATGGGTAATTTATTCTATTTACTTACATGTAAGATTATCTAAGGGGTGGGCGGGTAAAAAAGCTGCTTGGTTTTCTATTGCTGGATTTGCTTCCATATTGTTTACCTATATCGGTGTCAATACTATTTTAGCAGGATATCATTCCTATTCACTTATTTTTCTTCCACCTTTATTCTAATCCTAGGTATGGGCATCTTTTCTATCTTACATGAAACTTCCACATACTGGACCCCTGCATACAATAACTCTGTATAAAATTTGTAGAACCAAATAGAAAGGTTGCTTAATGCTGTAAGCTAGGCATACTGTAGTATTCCTAGCTTACAGCTATTAATTTTCTCTCGTTATTTATTTCTAAACTCCAAAGTGTTTGTTTAATAGCTCAACGGTTTTACCTGCAACATCTCCAGTTAAACAGGCACATCTTTCTTTTCTTTTTGGATCATTCATGGCTACACCTGCTTTTTCCATAAACTTACTGACGGAATCAATGCAATTAACTGAATTAGCAACTGTTGTTTCTAACTTCATATCTGGCTGATATATTGGAAATTCTGTTTTTTGGTACCAATCAAATAATTCCTTTGTAACCGCCTTTGCATCCTCTGGTTCACATACAAGACCAATCGCTGCAACTGCTCCTCCTAATGATCCACAAAGTGATCCTATTCCATAGCCGGTGGTACCATTGGCAAACATATCTATAGGAATTTGATTAAATGGATATCCAGCACTATCCCCTAATTGACCTATTATTGCGTCTGCAACGCCTCTACAGCAGCCCCCTTTATTATAGTATCCTGCGTGCCCCCGCTCAATTGCAGTTGCAACATCTAGTTTTTGATATGCATAAGGATAGGATGGTGCATCCTTACTGGCTTCAACGTATTTATAATTTAATACTTCTTTAGAAGGGAGCTGAGCTGTTTCACTTGCACAAGCAGATAATAGTGTTGGAATTGTACCTAACATCGCTACGCCTACCGCTGATTTTCCGATTTTTTGAATCATTTCTCTCCTTGAATAGCTCCTAGCTTTAAAATTATTTTTTTCCATTTCTTCCGCTCCTTATTTGTTAATTTTTTATCACATTTTTATCTTAGTTTATTATTTTAAATAAGTCAATATAAGTACATCTTATATTTCTTTATGTAGCATAACAATATTTTATATATATTTAATTATATTTTCTATCATTTAAAATTCACATATCTATTGAAAATATTACTTCTGTAAAATTAAATCACCATTCCATAATTTATTTTTTGCTCCTATTTAATTTTTATATACTTAAGTTATGTTCTATTGTTTTTTTCTATACTTAGTTAAAATTTTATCATTATTTAGAGTTTGACACATCTCTTTCTAATGATTTTTTCCATTTCAATGGAAAGGATCAATTCTACTATAAAAAATCAAAAAAGCTCTTAGCAAGAGCTTTTTTAATAATATTTAATTTAATATAATCAGCAAAATTAGTTTAATTTTTCTCTAGCAATTTGTAATAAGGTATTGGTTGTGTTTAGTTCCGGATTTTCTAATACGATTTCCATTAGTTCATTTAATATTCTTCCAATTTTTTTTCCCTCCGGTACGCCCAATTCCATCAAGTGGTGTCCACTAATCTCTAAATCCTTTATGGATAAAGGCTGTTTCTCATGGAGTATCCGTTCAGCTCTCCTTTTTAAATCCAGTACATCACTGATATCATTCCTCTTAGAAGAACCGCCAATATCTGCAATCTGAAGCTTAAATAATCGGTGCATATTCGAAGGGTTCACCCTGCTGATCAACCTTTTGATGGCTTTATCGGATAATTTTTCATACCTTGTCATATGTTCCTTAACCAAGGCCAAGACTTGATCTATTGTACGATTATCATATTTAAGCCTTCTCATTATCTTTTGTGCCGTCTTCCAGCTTGCTACATGGTGCCGATAAAAATGTCCAATGCCACTTTCATCTAAGCTAAAGGTTTCGGGTTTTCCAATGTCATGTAATAGAGCAGCTAATCTTAAAATTAAGTCCTTTTCAGTCTGATCTACTACGCTGAGAATATGGTTGAAAACATCCTTGTCGTGGTGGGGACTATGCTGATTGAATCCCACACATACTTCCAGTTCGGGTAGGATATATTTTAAAAGATCCGTATCATGTAAAAGCACCAGCCCTCTTGATGGCACCTCCGTCATTAGGATTTTATTCAGTTCTTCCCGAATTCGCTCTGTACTAATCTTCCCAATATTGTGGGATAGTGCTCGAATTCCTTGGAATGTACGCTCCTCTAAAGTGTAGTCTAGCTGAGCGGAGAACCTTACTGCCCTTAACATTCTCAAATAGTCTTCGCTGAATCGTTCCAGAGGGTTTCCAACGGTTTTGATCTTCCGATTCCATAGGTCTTCCATACCGCCATGATAGTCGATTAATCCATCTTTATGGTGATAGGCCATTGCATTGATGGTAAAATCTCGCCTCTTTAAGTCCTCTCTTAACGAGGCGGTAAACTGAACTTTCTCCGGATGTCTTCCATCCCTATAATCTCCATCCACTCTGTAGGTAGTTACTTCATAGCCCACATGGTCAATTACCACCGTTACGGTTCCATGCTTTAAACCTGTAGGGATGACCTTAAACCCACTCAATAGTTCCATCATTTTTTCCGGTGTACAATTGGTGCAGATATCCCAGTCCTGTGGTGATTTATTTAAAATAGAGTCCCTTACGCATCCACCAACGATATATCCTTCATAACCATTTATACTGAATATATCCAATATCTGTTCTACCGCTTTCGGTATTTGAATTTTTATTTTAGAAATTTCAATCACTCCACATCTACATATTGCACAGTATTGCTACACCATTGAACATATCTTTGAAAATCCTCATAGGTAATCGTAATACTTGCTGTATTGATATTTGGATGAAAGGTTATCTTCTCTCTTTTCTGTAAGTCCTTATCAATTAATAACACCACTTCTTTATTCTCATCGTTAATCAAACCAAATGGAGAAACGGCTCCCGGTTCAAGTCCAAGATACTGCTCCATTCTATCTGGAGATGCAAAGCTTAATCTAGTGCTACCAATCTGTTTTGCTAAATCCTTCGTACTTGTTTTTTTACTACTTTCAATCACCACTAAATAATGTTGGTCTCCCTTGGAATTACGCAAGAATAAATTTTTACAATGGGCGATGTTATCACCCTTTAATTCGTGTTCTTCGATCTCCGCAATGGTATATACAGCGGGATGAGTATATCTATCATAAACAATATTTAACATATCCAGTGTTTCGTAAACCTTTTTTTCTCTGATATCCATCCTCAGTGCCTCCTAAATCATTCATTTTTCTTTGTTTTATTATAGTAAGTAGCATATCTCCATAGCCATTCCAGTGGCCCCATTTTATGTGTAGACAACCACCACTTACTAAATTGAATCTGCCCTATATAAAAAATGGGACAATATAAAAGCCCTACCCATAGTGGGATCTTTGCTGTATTTTTAAATACCATAGAAAAAACAAAAATACTAACTACGGTCTGTCCAATGTAATTGGTCAATGCCATTTTTCCAACATAGCTAAATGACTTTAATCTCTTACGCCACTTTTCCTTTCTCAGAAGCAATAATATTGTCGTTACATAAAAAATTGCCATGGTTTTTCCACTGAACCAAACAAAAAAATATTGATCGAGCTGTCGGTATGTAGAGGATTCTAAGTATAGCTTAACCATCGGAATAAAACATAATACAGATACGATTAAAGATACGATTTGCATCTTTCTCAATATGCCAGCCAATTCTTCGATCCTAGAAAATACATCTTTCTTGCCTACATAGAGACCGATTAAAAATAAAGATAGGATTTCTGGAGTAAGGATGATGCCATTGGCAACTGCTTGTGTTCCAAATAAGTTGACCCTCAATAGGAAATTATCTGTAAAGCTTCGCAAATAATTGTACACCGGTAATTCCTCTTGCAATAATGCCGTTGTAGAAATTTGTTCTAGTACAGTCGGTGAATATATGATGACATTCAAAGCAAAGGCAATACATAACAGCACCACGGCCCAAGTCAGTATGGTCTTTGGTTTTTTGTTATAAAATAAAAGGAGCCATATTCCGATTAATGCGTAGGTGTTTAAAATATCACCATGCCAGAACAAAATAAAATGAATCCCTCCAAATATAAACAGGAAGAATAATCTTCTAAAAAATAATTTGTACATTTTATCGCCTCTAGCCTCTGCCCTACTCATAAAAATGTAAAAGCCTAGACCGAATAAGAAGGAAAAGATGGTGTAGAACTTTGTCTGTATCAACATATTATAAATCAATCGAACCCACCCATCCATACCCATGTATTTAATGGACACCATGGGTGCTACCAACATTTCTGGTAGGTTGACAAAAAATATACCTAAAATTGCAATCCCTCGAATGATATCAATCTCTATAATTCTTTCCTTTTCCTCTATGGATTTTAGCACAATGCTCCCTCCCCTTATCCTTTCTCATTTTAATAAACGCCATTTTAACTGAATCTTATTTTATTTCTATAAAGATGGTTAAAAACCTTTATTTGCGCCTATATTATTTCCCCTTGGATTGTAGATAAGAAAGGAGCCTCCATATGAATGAAAGCCCCTCTAGATTCTATATTAAACACTAAACCTTGAAACAGACTGTACCAATTTTTCTAATCCTTCTGTGATTCCTTCAATCTCACCTACGATTTCATTGGACATTCCCATAATATCCGAGTTTATTTGTGCAATATTCGTTGTCCCATCCGCACCTTCATTGGTAGCCATGGTGACTTCATTAATTGCCGTTCGCATGGCTTCTGTAGAAGCTAATACATGCTCCGATGTGACGGTGAAATTCTTCAGTATATTTTCTACATACAGGGCATCTTTACTGTATTGCTCCCCTGTTTCCGCTAGGATCTTGTAATCCTTAATTACCTGCTGATCCATAAATCCTAAGATTTGTTCCGAGCTTTCAACAAGATTATCTACAGCTTCTAGAACCACAGTAGTTGTGTCTTGAATTTTCGTAACAGCCCTTTGCGAATCCTCTGCAAGCTTCCGAATCTCATCGGCTACTACAGCAAAACCTCTGCCTGCTTCCCCTGCTCTAGCCGCTTCGATGGCTGCATTCAGCGCCAATAAATTCGTCTGGGAGGTGATCATTAGGATTGCATCAGAAAGAACCTTGATTTCTTCAATGGCCTTTGAGTCTGAAATCGCCTTCACCAATTTTCCCTGGGTTTCTTCATACATCCGATTTGCAGTTTCTGAAGAGGTCATAGCGTTATTTTTTAAGTTCTCTGCTCTATGACTGATTTCCTTCGCCGACTCTAAGCCTTCTTCAATCTGCTTTGCCATGCTTCCAAGAGCATTTTCTATCTCAACAGAAGTTGCATTCATTTCCTCCATGGATGCTGCCGTTTCTTCCATTCCTGCTGAAAGTTCCTCTGTCGTTGCAGAAACTTCTTCAATGCTTCCATTGAGATGATGGATATTCTGCTTTGTATTATCAATTGCCTCTATGATATGATTGGTTTCATTCATAATATTCGTAATCACCGTTCTCTGCGAATCGATCATCTGATTGAAACCATTTGCTAATCTACTGATTTCATCCGTTGAAAAAGTCTTTGCTTTCACTCTCAAATCTCCATCCTTGGCTTTTTCATAAGCCTCTAATAATGCAGGGATTGGCTTTAAAATTCCATTGGTTAATAAATAAAGAGCAACTGCTAATACCACAACTGCTAGGGATATACTAAGGATAAAGATATTACGAAATGCAATCAGTGTTGCCTCTGCTTCCTCAGCAGGAACCACCAATACAGCATCCCATTGACTTGTTCCAATGGGCGTATAGGATATATATGTTTCTTCCTTCTCTATGAGGAATTTATCCGTGTAGGGCGTCCCAGATTTAATAATTTCCGCTACATGCTCCCAGCCATTGCCCAACGCCTCGATCTTCTTTTCCAGGATCATTGCTTTATTATTGTGATGCACAAATCTGGACTGGCCATCTAAAAGAATCGAATATCCACTCTCTCCGTATTTAAAATTACTCATAATTTCAGATATTCGCTCTAATGTAATATCAATTCCAGCAACTGCAACAATCTCTTTCTTATCATTATAAATAGGCCTGCTTACAGTCACTACCAGATCTCCAGTGATTGCATCGATATATGGGTCTGTAATAGCAGTGTCTTTTGTCTTTACAGCCTCTTTGTACCAGCTTCTATCTACAGTGCTGTAGTCTGGAGCCGTTACAAATTCATCATGGGTAATTAAATGATTAATCTTTCCTACCCCTATATAAATATTGAGTATATCCCCATTGGTTTCTTTGATTCTTAGTAAAGTATTTACTAAGTTTCTATACCCTCCAGCCTCCTTAACAGTCTCTTGGGTCATATCTTCTTCTAGAAAGTCCTTGATGTATTGATTGATATCTAATTGTTCAATATTGGTATCGGCAGTGTTTAAAATCTCCAAGGTTCTCATGGCAATATTTTCTCTAGCATAGTCTAATTCTTGTTTAATATTATGTACTAGGGTGTTTTTAATATTATTATAAATGATTCCAGCTACTCCAGCAAAAGCAACAATTACAGTAATTATGACAACAAAAAATATTTTAGCTCTGATACTTGTTTTTTTCTCCCTCATTTTGCAATATTCTCCCCCGCCACATTAAATTTTTATAATTTTCCATCATTATATCATCTTTTGTCGTAAAAGCATAGTTGTGAAAAAATCCATATATTATAACTTCGGTGATTCTACTTTTTTATTTTTGGTATAATATGATTAGAGAGGGGAGATTACGCAAATGAAAATTGAATTTTTAGGTGCAGCAAAACTTGTTACAGGTTCCAACATATTAGTGACCACAGGTAAGTATAAGGTCTTATTGGACTGTGGATTATTTCAGGGAAGTGAAGATTTAGAGGAGCTCAACAAAGAAAAATTTCATTTCGACCCATCGGATATTGACTTTTTACTATTGAGTCATTCCCATATCGATCACAGTGGTAGAATTCCAAAGCTGGTGAAAGAAGGTTTCAGGGGAAAGATCTATTGTACGAAAGCCACGAAGGATTTATGTGAGATTATGTTAGTGGATAGCGCTCATATTCAAGTAAGTGATACAGAATGGGAAAATAGAAAAGGGAAGCGTTCTGGAAAAGCACCTGTGGAACCTTTGTATACTGTAGAGGATGCCTTATTAAGTCTCCGATATTTTGAATCCGTGCTATACGATCAGAAAGTACAAATCAACGAAGAAATCTCCGTTCGGTTTCGAGATGCAGGTCATATCCTAGGCTCTTCCATAGTGGAGCTATGGATTGAGGAAAATGATGATACTGTAAAAATAGTTTTTTCTGGCGATCTCGGTATGCGCAATAAGCCACTGATCCATGATCCTGAGTTCATAGAGGAAGCAGATTACCTTATTCTGGAGTCCACCTACGGTAATAGAACCCATGAAAATGTAGAGAAAAGAGTAGAAAAGCTTGTCGATGTGATTAATAAAACAGTGTTAAGAGGTGGAACCGTATTGATTCCTTCCTTCGCTGTAGGAAGAACCCAAGAGCTAATTTACGAGTTAAAACAGTATTATGAGAATAATAAGGAACTGGAACAATTTATGAGGGTACCGATTTACATCGATAGCCCTATGGCAATTTCTGCGACACAAATTTTCAAAAGAAATTCCTATGCTTTTAATGACACTGCAAAAGAGCTCATCTTAAGTGGTGACAATCCTTTAGATTTTGAAAATCTTTATTTTGTTCGGGACTATAAAGAATCTATGGCCCTAAATAATTCAGATTTTCCTAAAGTGATCATCTCTGCCAGTGGTATGTGTACTGCCGGGAGAATTCGCCACCATTTAAAGCATAATCTATGGAAAGCTAAAAATAGTGTTGTTTTCGTCGGATATCAAGCAGTTGGGACTTTAGGGCGTATTTTAAAAGATGGTGCAACATCGGTAAAAATTTTAGGAGAAAATATTGCAGTGCTGGCTGAAATTCATAGTATTGAAGGGTTTTCTGGGCATATCGATCAGCCCGGCATTTTAGACTGGCTCCAAGGTTTTAAGAAAAAACCGAAAAAAATCTTCCTTGTTCACGGTGAAGAAGATTCCTTAAGCACCCTTTCGGAGCTAATCAATGAAAGATACAATATTCCTACTGTCATTCCGAATATGGGCTATACTTTTGAAATAGAGAAGGATGTGCTGAAAGCTCACTCTGGTGAACTATTAGAGCCGATTCAACGAAAAGAAAATATCAAGAAGGAATTGCAAGAAGTATACGATCAATTTGAAAATCTTTCTTCACAAACGAATAAATTGATTGATGATGCTCTCCTAGAAAGAAACTATGATGCATTGAAAAATAAACTGATTGATCTACAGCAAGAGCTTCTAGACTTAGGTATGATCCTTAGCAATAAAAAGAAATAAATCATTGTAAACAATACCTCCACTGTCCAAAACACTTATCCTTTTGGAATAGAAAAATCCATCGTTCAAGAAG
The DNA here is from genome assembly GCF_000018325.1 of Alkaliphilus oremlandii OhILAs. GTDB lineage: Bacteria > Bacillota > Clostridia > Peptostreptococcales > Natronincolaceae > Alkaliphilus_B > Alkaliphilus_B oremlandii. The sequence continues at coordinate 2,546,732 of NC_009922.1, forward strand.
ATTTTCACTTCTTTGAACCATGGATTTTTTCGGTACACAATGCTACTTTATACAGTATTCAACAACCTTTTATACCTTCTGGTTTAATGATAAAACTTTATCTTGTTGCTATCATTCAACTGCTTGATGATGATGGCCACAATGGGTGCTGTCATAAACCCAATAAAGCCAAAGGTTTTGAAGCCTACAAACATAGAAACAAAGGTGACCAACGAGTTTAGTCCGATCTGCTTTCCAACAATTTTTGGCTCCAGGGTATTTCTCAGTATATAGGAAATCAAATAGATGATTAAAAGTCCGATTCCTACTGTACTCTGCCCTATGATGATTTCATAAATACCCCAAGGAATTAGGATTCCGCCAATTCCGATTAATGGAATAATATCTAAAATTGCAATGATCGACGCAATGGGGATAGCATGGTCAATTCCTAGGATCATAAAACCGATGCACATTTCTATAAAAGCGATAAATAATAAGATAAAATATGCTTTTGCCATTTTAAAGATGGTATCTACCAATATTTTTTTTACATCACTTAAAATGCTCCGGATACTTTTAGGAATCTGTCGATTTAAAAATGCTGAAACATTATCGTAGTCCATGGTTATTAACACGGAGCAGATGATGGAAAATAAAAGCGTTATAAAGTAAATCGGTATTTTCTGTGCAATTCCTGTGATACTGAACAGTACAATCTTAGAAAGACTACTTACGACTTGCGTCACCATAGATAGTACATTATCAAACACATCCGATATCAATGCAGCAACTTCAGGAGAAAGATTGTTGATAAAGGATATGATCCAATCATTTGCGGCCGCAATCATAGGCTCTATGCTGTCGATATATAAAGTTGGAAATAAATTGATAAATTCATAGATCAATCGCCATAAATTAATCACAAGAAAACTTGCAACACCGATTACAACGACATAAAAAAATGAAATGACAAAAATAGACACACTTTTATTTTTGATTTTAGTAGAACGCTCAATAAAATCTGCCATAGGCTTTAATAGATAGGCAATAAAAAAACCAATGATAAATGGCATCACCCAGCCGAGTACATGCTTAAAAGCAAGATAGATCAGACCTATGATAATTGCAGTATAAATTGTATTGATAATAAAACGTTTCTTATCGTCCAACGTCAAGTTCATCACCTCTTCCTTAGATATACTATATATTACCATAAATTTCAGATAAGTAAAACATATTTAATATTAAGATAAATAAACTATATTTCTATTTTATTTTTTATCCAGATAGTCCATTAAGGTATTAAATAAAGTAACTTTTATATTAATTTATTTTATCCATCACCTTATCTATTCGATCATTTATCTTTTGCACATCCATGCTTTCTACCAAAGTATTTTTTATATTATATTTATTTTTCAAACTTAAAATTCGATGTACACTCTCATCCAGTCGATCCATCTTGATACGTCCTTCTTCTATCCCTTTTTTTATCCCATTGAACGCAGCAATGGCGTTCTCATATTGATGCCCTACTAAAATAATATCTGCACCAGCATTGATAGCGCTGACTACGGCAGCGGCCATATCGTAATTCTTTGATATAGCGCCCATGGTCATATCATCCGTAATTACTACGCCGCCAAATCCCAGATTCTCTCTTAAAATATCTGTAATGATAACTTTAGACATGGAGGCAGGTTTTTCTGCATCAATTTTTTTTAAAAGGATATGGGCAACCATAACAACCTCCGCTCCCTCCTCTATGGCCGATTTAAATGGAGCAGCTTCGAAGTCCATGATCCGCTCTAATTCATGGTGAATAATGGGAAGTCCAATATGAGAGTCCACCGATGTATCGCCATGGCCTGGAAAATGCTTCACGACAGGTATCACACCTTCCGATGCCATTCCTTTCATCTCTGCAATTCCCATTTTAGAAACAATATCTGGAGTCTTTCCAAAAGAACGCTTTTCAATGACAGGGTTTGCAGGATTGCTATCGATATCCAGTACCGGTGCAAAATTCATATTATATCCAAAGGACTTTACCATAGCCCCCAATAAATTACCAACCTCATAAGCTAGATCTACATCTTCAGTTTTTCCAATAGCTCTGGCTGTAGGCAGTTTTTTTACCTCCTTTGGACTTCTACTGACAGCGCCCCCTTCCTCATCTACGGAAATGAATAGGGGAATATTATTGGCAGTGTTTGATGTTTTCAAGGCGTTCGTTAGATCTAAAAGCTGCTTGGTTCCCTTTACGTTTCTACCGTACAGTATAACTCCGCCCACACGATAGTTTTGTATTAGGTCTGCCGTAGGGTCATTCATATCGTATCCATCTATGCCCACTAAAAGCAACTGTCCTATTTTCTCCTCTAACGACATTTTGTTTATTTTTAATTGAATCTCATCTACAGGCTTCTCTTCTACCTCCTGATCATCCTCTTCTTTATCTACAATCATATGCTCTTCTTGTGAATTCCCTTCTTCCACTTCCCCATTTTTTTCTTTGCTGCAGGCAACCATAAAAATTATTGAAATAACCAGCATGAGAGATATTATTTTTTTGATCATCCTATTTCCTCCATCACTTGAAGCCCATCGTTCCTTTATTTTATCAATTATTTTGTAATACATCTTCTATAAAGTTTTCTACTTCTTTACTTCCCTTATACCCGTTTTTCTCTAAAAGGCACATAAATTCTTTTATCTCTTCTATAAGTTTCCCTTCAGATTCTCTCTGGATATAAGATGCATAAACGGATTTTGCTTCTGGATTCATTTCATCATCCTTATGACTAAAGAGCGGTGTATTGGGCAGTCCATTAAAAATATAATATCGATACCAATTAGATAATTCTTTTACTGCTTCAATTTTATCTGAATCGGGATATTTTTCTATGAACTTCTCCTGTTGTATTGCTCGCTGAACCAGTTCCTCCCAGCCGATGACAAGGGCCGCATCCACCGCTGATAGCTTTTTAGAATGCACGGCCATGACCTCAATATAAGCCTTGAGCTCTTCATCCACAAAACTGCTGTATTTTGTATAGAAATCGTAATCTATGATAGGAAAAATAGCACCCTCTGCGGCCGCAAGCTTGTATCCTTTTGCAGTGCTTTCCTCTAGCAGCTCTTTTAAATCTCCTTTTGCTGCATCCGCTAAACAATCTAGCTTCATCTCTACTTGGAACAGCTTATCTAAACCTTCTTGGGTTTCTGGGGTATAGAATCTGTCCTCTAGATTTTTTAGAAAAACCTTCTGTGCTTCCTCAAGGGTAGTCACCATAATCCCTGCATTTTTGTAAGAAACCCTGCCTATATTTTTATCTATAAAGCTTACGATGGAATCTAAATTTAAGTCTTCTTTACTTATTTGCTCAAACTCCTTCATAATCTCTTCTTCCTTATATTGCTTTTCAATAACCTCTTCTTCATTATTGTGATGGTCCCCTCTATCTTGTAACTGATTACTGCAGGCAACAATCCCTGCCAGACTTATGATTAGTATACAGAAAGTAATACCTTTTTTGCGAATCATCCAATCACTCCACTTTCATATTATTTTTTATAGAACAACGAGGTCTTCAGTTTATTCTATACAATTTTAGACGATATTTACTATAAAAAAGTTCCAAAAAAACCTTTTATAGATCTTATTTCAAGATCCATAAAAGGTTTCTTATCGTATTTCTTATGATTTTGAAGCTTCGTACAAGGTCTCTAGGGCTAAAATAATTTCATTTTCCTCGCCCTGCATTTCAGCATTCCCTTCGTCTACTAGGTTGTTGATACTTGACGCAGTATTTTCTTCGAATAACACAACATTGTTGAGAATGCTTGCTACTTTGATTCCTCGAATACTTCCAAGAGTAAATAATGTAGCCGTTTCCATATCGGAACCCAGTACATTTTTCTGGCTCCAATATTTAGAAACCTCCTCGTAATCATCGATATAGAAGGAATCATGACTTCGAACGATTCCTGTATAAAAGTTATAATTCAGCTCTTTGGCCTTTTGAATCATTATTGTAGCCAGCTCTACATCACAGGAAGCAGGGTAGCTGGATTCTACATACATTTTAGAGGCCCCTTCATCCCGAATCGCAGAAGTTGGAAGAATCAAATCACCAATCTGAATATGGCTCTGAAGGGCGCCGCAGCTTCCTACTCTGATAATATATTTTGCGCCGATGGCCACATGCTCTTCTATGGCAATGGCAGCAGATGCACCGCCGATTCCAGTGGATGTGGCTGTTATCTTCACACCTTTATAATATCCAGTGATGGTCTTAAACTCTCGATTATAGCTTACCTCTTTCACATCTTCTAAAAATTCCCCAATTCGATCCACTCTTTTGGGATCTCCTGGCATAATCACCATAGAAGAAACATCTTCCTTGCTGCATCTGATATGAGGCTGTACCATATTATTCATCCCCCTTTATACTTTTTAAATACAGTTCAGGTAATACTTCTGATAAGCTAGGGTTAATGAATAGTGATTTTGATATTTTTTCTAAAGTACATCCTTGGTCAAACCACAATGCACTGTCTGCCATTAAATCACTGGAATAATCGCTAACCACCCAATATCCCAACAATTTACCATCATGATGCAGGATTTTAGCAAAGCCATCCAAGTCTTTCCCATAACCTCTATATAAATCCCTTAGATTAATTTTACAAACCTTATAGTCTTGCCCTTTTAAATCCTTTTCACTCTTACCGATCCCTGATATTTCCTTCAATCCAAATATACTTCTCGGCAGTGTAGCGTATGCCATTTCTACTTCTTTTCCTGCATATAAATGTTTCGCCACAGCGATTCCTTGGCTATATGCAACATGGGCCATCCCTAATATACCATTGGCATCACCAATAACATAAATGTTATCCACAGATGTTCTTAAATTGCCATCGATATGGATCTTATGCTCATCACAGATCACACCTAAGTCCATCAGTCCATCCACCTTATTTAAGGATCGAATGGAAGTATACAAAAGATATTCTCCCCTAATTTTATGACCCTTCGCCGTTGTAATATGGATGCTATCCTGTTCTTCTATGGTATGAACAATGTCATCACCATAATAGAATTCCACTTGATTCTGCTCTAGACTTTTCATTAAATATTGTTTTAAATCTTGGTCAGTTTCCTGTAGGATTTCTTCTTCCCTTACAACCATCCTTACTTGAACCCCATAAGCAGCGTAAATATCTGCAATTTCTACTGCCTCTACACCCCCACCTACGATGATCAAATCCTTTGGCAATTTTTTAAGACCCATTAATTCTCTATGGCTAATGGCTCTTCTGGCGTTGTTCGGTATCACTGGGGATGTGCCTGTAGCAATGATGAAATGATCTGTAGTCAGGTTGTGAGAACCCACCTTCAATGTATTTTGATCCAGCAATACGCCATCGCCAAAATAGAGATCAATACCATCCAAGTCTCTCTTCATAAAATCCTGTAATTCTGCTATTCTATTGTATCCTCTTTCATACACATCCTGGATATCGATATCTAAAGTACGATGGTATGAATCTGCTAAATCCCTTGCTTTTAAAAACCCAACTACGTTATCCTTATGAATCTTTACTGGAAGGCAGCCTGTGGCGATTGCAGTCCCACCTAGTTTTTCCTTTTCTACCACAGCAACTTTTTTTCCGTATTGACGGCATGCCTTTGCAAAGGTTGCTCCGGCGATTCCAGATCCGATTACGATGACATCATATTTCACTATGCTTTCTCCTTTGCAATGTTTTTTGTGCAACGATAAATAGAACAATAATGGTTGCAATATACGGAATCATCTGCGTAAACTGTGACGGAATTCCCACACTTTGAAGACGAATACCGAGGGCATCGAAGAATCCAAACAATAGGGCCGCAAAGAAGGCCTTGATTGGATGAGAAGCACCAAAAATGATCACGGAAAGTGCGATAAAGCCTTTATTGGCACTCATGTTTTCTGTGAACAACGTCAAATATCCAAGGGATAAATGGGCACCAGCAAAACCGCAAAGGATGCCGCAAAGAACAGAACTGATATATTTCATTCGCTTTGGATTGATTCCTGCGGTCTCTAAGGATTGCGGACTTTCTCCCGCCGCTCTAATCCAATACCCCATGGGTGTCTTAAATAAGAATATATATACAACGATTACTAAAATCCAACTGATATAGACAAAGATGGAGTGATTATTAAAAATCGCATCTAAAAATGGTACTTTTGATAAAAAGTCGATATTAATATCTGGTAGGGGGATAATCTTGGGAGAAGAAAAAGCACCCTTTACGCCAAATATGGTTCGAAGTAAAAATACGGTTAGACCAGAGCCCAATATATTAATAGCAACACCGATAACAAATTCATCGGATTTCAATTCAATTACAAAAACTCCAAATAAAAGTCCGATTAAAATTCCAGAGCAAACTGCCAGTGCCACACCCATGGCTGAACTTCCAAAGAAATAGCTCCCAACCACAGCAAAAAAGGCACCTAAAAGGATCATTCCTTCCATTCCTATATTTAGAATCCCTGCCTGCATTGTTAAAAGTCCACCTAATGCAGCCAATACCAGCGGTGTTGCAGTTCTTATCATATTTTGTAATAAAGATAAGTTAAAAATATCCTTCATTTAGTCTATGCCTCCTTTTTACTGAGTTTTTTTCTTCTAAAAAGCGCTTTAAATCCAGATTCTCCTGCCATAAATAGAATGATCAATGCCTGAATCACCGCTACAAGCTCTGATGATATTCCAGTTTCCAACTCCATCACCACGGAGCCTGTCTTTAAAGCAGCAAAAAAGATAGACATAATAACGATTCCTACAGGACTGTTTTTTACGATTAAGGATATGAGCATCCCATCGAAGGCATATCCCTTGGAAAGATTCGTTAAGAATCGATAATGCATCCCATATACTTCAAAAGCGCCGGCCACACCACACAGGGCACCAGAGATCAACATGGCAACAATCATATATTTTTCTGTAGAAAGTCCCATATACTTAGAAAATACGTTATTTTCCCCAATCATTCTGAAATTATATCCATAGGAGGTTTTCTTCACTAAATAATAGATAAGAATAGCGATCATGGCCGCATAAATAATACTGGTATTCAGCTTTGCTACCTGAACCAATCTGGTAAATCGATATTGATCTGCAATTAAATTGGACCCTCCCATACTACCATCCGTGGCTTTGAAAGGATAATTTACTAAATATCCGGTAAACAGCATTGCAATACTATTGAGCATAACGCAAACAATAACTTCATCTATTTTAAACTTCACCTTCAATATGGCAGGGATATAGGCCAGTGCTGCACCGACTACGGCAGAACAAAGGACGGCTAAGATAATTCCAATGCCAGCAGGCAACCCTTTAAAGGTAAAACCGATATAAGTGGCAGCAAAAGCACCTAAATATAATTGACCTTCTCCACCAATATTGAATATGCCCGACATAAAGGCGATGGCTGTTGCCAGTCCCGTTAAGATGAGCGGCACTGTTTTCGTTAAGGTTGTAGCAATTGCATATTTATTTCCAAAGGCACCGGTAATCAGTGCGCCATATCCTAGAATCGGATTTTTACCATTGAGAACCATAATGACAGCACCCAATAATAAGGCCAACAATATGGAACCTGTAATCGAAAGGATATATTCTCCATCGATTTTAATATTTAATTTCTTCATCATGGTTCACCTTTCTTCCCCTATTTCCTGTCATATAATATCCGACCTCACTCTTATCGATTTCACCAGCAGCAAATTCTCCTGTAATTTTGCCGTCATACATGGTAATGATTCGGTCCGATAGCCTAAAAATTTCGTCCAGCTCTGCAGATACTAAAATAATCCCACAGCCTTCATTTCGTTTTTTTATGATTTCTTCATGAATAAACTCTATGGCGCCGATGTCCACACCTCTTGTTGGTTGAGATATCAACAAGACCTTGGAATCGAAAGAAAACTCCCTAGCAATGACAACCTTCTGCATGTTGCCGCCAGAAAGATTTTCTACCTTCACATTTTCACTGGCCGTTCTGATATCGAACTTTTGGATGAGTTTTTTAGAAAATGCTCTCACCACATTCTGCTTCAGATGAATTCCCTTTTTAGCAAAGGTCTCACTATGCTGACTTCCCATTAAAATATTGTCCATAATGGTTGCCTTGGTATTTAAACCTGTATGCATCCTGTCCTCAGCAATATGAGAAACCCCCACTTTCCGAATTTCATAGGGATTTAATTTCGTCGTATTGATATTCAATATTTCGATATTTCCACTCTCCACAGGGATCATACCGCTGATTGCCTCTATCAGTTCTGTCTGTCCATTGCCTTCGATCCCTGCTACGCCCAGTACTTCTCCTGCACGCACTTCAAAGGAAACCCCATTTAAGGCCATAAATCCTCTTTTATCCCGCGCCTTTAAATCCTCTACCTTGATCAGTCTTTCTCCTTGGCTGTCTTCCTTGCTCAGTTGGTCAAATAAGACTTCTTTGCCAACCATCATTTCCGATAAAATTCTTTCATCCACCTCTTCGGTCTTATTGACGCCAATCAACCTACCTGCCCTCATGACCGCTACTCGATCAGAGATTGCTAAAACTTCGTTGAGCTTATGAGTGATGATGATGATGGTTTTTCCCATTTCCTTCACCAGTTTTCGGATGACGACAAAGAGTTCCTCCGTTTCTTGAGGTGTCAGCACCGCCGTTGGCTCGTCCAAAATCAAAATATCTGCGCCTCTATATAAAGTCTTTAATATTTCTACCCGCTGTTGAACTCCCACAGATACCAGCTCTACAGGAATCTTTGGATCCACCTTCAATCCATATTCTTCACTGATTCTTTTTGTGCTTTCAATGGCTTCTTTTTCATTTATAAAAATACCGTTCTTTTTGATTTCTCTTCCTAATACTACATTTTGTGCAATGGTAAAAGATGGCACCAACATAAAATGCTGATGTACCATGCCAATTCCTTTATCGATGGCTGTTTTCGGTTTGAAGTTCTGTACTTTTTCACCTTTGATATAGACATCGCCAGAAGTCGGCTTATAAAGACCGTACATAATTTTCATCAGCGTTGACTTTCCTGCACCGTTTTCTCCTACGATGGCAAATACTTCGCCTTTCTTAATCTCTAAGGATATATCATCGTTTGCCAGCACACCGGGAAATTGCTTTGTAATATTTTTTAACTGTATTACAGGTTCTGCCATATGCATCCTCCTATTCCTCCATCTATGAAAAACGAAGAAGCCAACAGACTTCTTCGTTTACAGTGTATTATCTAACTTCTGTTACTTTGATTTCTCCGCTTACAATTTTTTCAGATATTTCAGCTAATGTTGCTTTCATTTCATCTGTAACGAATTGCTTCATATCCTCAGTACCGTATCCAATACCGATTCCATTTTCTTTGATTCCATAGGTTAAGGTTTCTCCACCTTTGATAGAACCGTTGATTATATTTTCGATGGTTTCATAAACAGAAAGTCCTACATTCTTTATCATGCTGTACATAATAACATCTGGATTGATATATCTTTGGTCGGAGTCTACACCAATTGCATATTTACCAAGGTCTTTTCCAGCTTCAAATACACCTTCGCCAGTTTTTCCAGCAGCATGGAATACAATATCTGCACCTTTATTGTAAATCGCAATCGCAGATTCCTTACCCTTCGTTGGATCTTCAAAGTCTCCTGCAAAAATAACATCCACTTTAATCTCTGGATTAACAAATTTTGCGCCTTCTTCGTAACCAACCTGGAAGTTTCGAATTACTGGGAGATCAACACCACCAACCATACCGATGTGATCAGTTTCACTTAACATTGCACCCAATGCTCCAGCTAAGAAAGATCCTTCATTTTCCTTGTACTGTACAGATACAATATTATCTATTCCAGTAATTGCATTATCTACATAAATATATGTTTTTGTAGGAAATTGTGGTGCAATCTCTTGAATCACATCGTAGAATTCAAAGCCAACAACCACTACAATGTCCGCATAATTTGATGCTTGTACTAATTGGTCAGAAAGCAAAGCAAGGTCGTTTTTACATTCTAAAACTTTACCCTCTACGCCTAAGTTTTTGATTGCAGACTGTAATCCTTCATTACTTGAATCGTAGAAGGAACGGTCTCCCAGTCCACCAGAAACCACTAAGCCAACCTTTGTCTTACCAGCCCCATCTGTTCCATTGTTATCCGATGGATTTCCACCGGTATTGCTGGAACATCCTACAAATGCAAGCATAGCAACCATCAGTAAGCATATTACTTTAACTAGCTTATTTTTCATTCAAAACATCCTCCCTTTATATGTTTAATTTAAAAAACAACAAGTTCTATTAGAGTATTTTCTCTCGCTCTATTTCATCTCGAATGCCCTCAACATTTAAGATTTTAATAGTATTCTCACCATTTAGGATCAAATGCTTCTCTGCCAATTCCTTCAGTACGCGATTAATACTCCGCTGAGTCACTACAAAATGTTCACTTAAGTATTTCTTGCTGATTTCCACTTCATCGCTACTGCTTCTTTTCAATTCTTCTAGGATATAGCCACACACTCTATATTTCAGAGAATACAGCGTATCCTTGATGGCTTTTTCCGATAAATAATAAAAATTGTCACAGATGGACCTTAAAATATAGAGGTTTACTTCCTTATCTTCCTGTATCCACTTTAAGAATAGATCCCTTCCCAGTCGCATTACGGTCATGTCCTCTAATGCCTCTATTTGGCATACATAGGGCTTTAAATCAAATATCTCTAGTTCACCAAAGTAATTGCCTTCTCGGTATACGCTTTGGGAATAACTCTTTCCTCGCTCAGAAGTATGATATATGTTTGCTCTTCCCTCTAGAATCACATAAAAATATGGGTATACATCACCTTGATAACATATAACCTCATTCTTAGCATAGTGAAAGACCTTCCAATCCTCTTTATTTTTATATCGAAAGACGTGGTCCAATATTTCTTTATTTTTATCACCGTCTGATTTATGCATCATCATTCTCCTAACTATATTTTGCAACAAAAAACGATTTTGTTTAAGGACATATGTCCCGCCATGGAATTGAAAAACCATAGTCGGCAAAAAACTATGCTCGATTTATAAAATACAGAGCATAGTTCTATTCATATCAGTATTTTTCTAAGCATATTTCGACAACAATTATTTCCTGGGAAATCTAAAATACGACAATTGTAGATATGCAATTTAATTTAATCTCTGTTCGATTAACTTTGCAAGATCCGTTGCCAATACGTTAAGCTCCTCTTGATTCTTCCCTTCCAGCATTACCCTTACTAAGGGTTCTGTTCCCGATGGTCGAATCAAGACTCTACCTTCTCCAGCCAATTTATTTTCAATTGCTGTAATTGACTGCATGATGATAGCATCATTTTGATAGACTTCTTTATTTTCATTTTTCACCTTGGCATTGACCAACACTTGAGGATAGGAGGTCATTACCTTAGCCAATTCCGACAATTTTTTGTTCTCCGCCTTCATGGTGGCAATCAGTTGAATGGCAGTTAAAAGCCCATCGCCCGTCGTGTTGTAGTCTAGGAAAATAACGTGACCGGATTGCTCACCGCCGAGACAGTATCCACCTTGGACCATTTCTTCCAGTACATATCGATCTCCAACCTTTGTTTTTACCACGTTACATCCGTACTCTTTCATAGCAATTTCAAGTCCAATATTGCTCATTACAGTTCCTACAATAACATCATTTTTTAATTTTCCTTGTTTCTTTAAGCAAATACCGCAAATGGCCATAATATGATCGCCATCTACCACTTCTCCATTTTCATCTACAGCAATTAAGCGATCTGCATCTCCATCAAAGGAGATTCCAATATCCGCGCCTACTTCTTTAACCAATGCACCAATGACCTCAGGGTTTGTAGAACCACAGCCCTTATTGATATTCATACCATCCGGCGTATCGTTTATAAGGATCACTTCCGCACCCAATTCTTTTAATAATTTTGGTGCCGATCGATAGGCTGCTCCATTTCCAGCATCCACAGCAATTTTTAATCCTTTAAAGTCACGGTCTAAAGTGGTCTTTAGAAAGTCTGTATATTCTTCAATACTCTTTTCATCCACAGTCACTGTACCGACATCCTTGCCTTCCATTCGAATGTCCACATCTCTATTATTTAAAATATACGCTTCGATCTGTTCTTCAACTTCGTCTGGAAGCTTATATCCTTCTCTATTAAAGAATTTAATTCCATTGTATTCTGCAGGGTTATGGGACGCTGAAATCACTACACCAAAGTCTGCCTTTAAATGTCTGGTTAAATACGCAACGGCAGGTGTTGGTAGAACCCCTAAAGAAATAACATCCACGCCCATGGACAGAAATCCAGCAGTCATGGCAGATTCTAATAAATCTCCTGAGATTCGAGTATCCTTTCCAATGGCTACCTTTGCTCTTTTATTATTGTCTTTATTCAAAACGTAAGCGCCGATACGCCCCAATTGATATGCCAGCTCCGGCGTTAAATCTCTGTTTGCAATTCCTCGAACCCCATCCGTTCCAAACAATTTCCCCATTTTTTTACCTCCCATTTATTTGCATTTTATCAGCGGACGCATGCATCCTGCTGTCTTGAATTCTATATTTTCTCAATGGATATATACTATACTTAGTATACCACAGGAATGCGCATTTTTGATACAACTTCTACATTTTCTTCCATTAAAACTGCATCTATTATGTACCACAGAAGGTACGATAAGGCTGTGCCGATGGGGGTGGCAATACGGCGTAGGCCTCATGTTCTTTAGAATATTCATAGGGACTGGAAAGCACCTTCAATAAATTTTCCATTTTGCTATAATCTCTATTATTCTCAGCTGCATCCAATGCCTCCTCCACCCGATGGTTTCGTGGGATGACCGTTGGATTGTTGTTTCTCATCAGTCCATGGGCATCTTCCTTCGATTCTTTCTGTCCTTCTAATCTTGCTTTCCATAGCGTATGCCACTGAGCAAATTCTTCACTTTCAAACATAGCTGTATCCTTCATATTGTCAAAAGTCAAAGCAATAAAGGTGTTGGTATAATCGGCACTGTACTTTTCCATGATCCTTAAAAGTTCATGGATCAAGTGTTCATCGTTCTCCTCTTTACTGAATAGGCCCAGCTTTCTCCGCATACCATCCGCCCAGTTTTTCTCATATAGAGCGTTGAATCTTGAAATTGAATTTTGGGCGACTTCTACAGCCTGCTCTTGATTCTCATGGAGCAATGGCAATAGGGTTTCTGCAAATTTAATTAGATTCCACAGGGCAATCTTCGGCTGATTGCCATAGGCATATCTACCGTGGACATCGATGGAGCTAAATACAGTAGAAGGATGATATACATCCATAAAGGCACAGGGACCATAATCGATGGTTTCTCCACTGATGGCCATGTTGTCCGTGTTCATGACACCATGAATAAAACCAACCAACTGCCATTGAGCAATTAACATGGCCTGTCGTTTTATGACCTCATCAAGAAGATGTGCATAGGGATTGCCATGGATATTCTCATTAGAAAAATGTCTCTTTATTGTATAGTCCGCTAAAGCTTTTAAATCCTGCTCCTTTCCCCATGTTGCAGCATATTGGAAGGTTCCCACCCGTATATGGCTGGAAGCCACTCTTGCCAAGACAGCGCCTTGTAAAAATCTTTCTCGGACAACAGATTCGCCAGTGGTCACTACTGCTAAGCTTCGGGTGGTGGGAATGCCAAGACCGTGCATCGCTTCACTGATGATATATTCTCTCAACATAGGACCCAGTACCGCTCTGCCATCTCCCCCACGAGAATATTTCGTTCTTCCAGCGCCCTTCAGTTGAATATCCAATCGTTCACCCAAAGGCGTCATCTGTTCGCCAAGCAATACTGCTCGACCATCTCCTAGCATGGTGAAATGACCGAATTGATGACCTGCATAGGCCTGTGCAATAGGAGCTGCACCTTCTGGAAGTCGATTTCCAGCAAACAGATGGGCTAAACTTTCATTTTCTATCTCCCTAACATTGAAACCTAAAGCCTCTGCCAATTTATGATTAAAGACAACCAGCTTCGGTAAAGGGGCAGAAGCCGGTTTGGCATTGGCAAAAAATATCTTGGGCAAAGTTGCATAGCTATGTTCTAAATTCCATCCCATTTCTATATTTTCTTTTTTCTCCATATGGAATCTCCTTTTCCTCTATATTTTTATTCATTTTTGTTTACTTATTATACCCCTATTTAAGACTTTCAACGCCATGACAGTGCACCAATAGTATAAAAAACATAGCAATACCTTAAATAATATTTTATTCAAAGTATTGCTACCTCTTATTTTATTTACCCATAAAATGCTTCCCATTTCCATTCCGCCGTCAACTGATGGAACACCGGACAGCTCTACCATAAATTATTCATATTTAAATTGATGGATGCTTTCCTGCATATCTTCTGCCAGCTTCCCTAAGGCTCTACTGGAATTAAAAATTTCCTCTACAGAGGCTGTCTGTTCTTCCATGGAAGCTGAAGATTCCTCTGTCATTGCTGCATTTTCCTCCGATATAGCCGATAGATCCTCCAGCACCTGTATAATTTCTTCCTTTTTGCTTTCCATTTCCACTCCAGACTGACTGATGAATTCTATGGTACTCTTTATCTGTTCAATTTCAGAAGCAATGCCCTCAAACTTATGGCTGGCAATCTCTACGCTATTGCTCTGATCTCTTATGATGGACTCCACCGTATTCATAGTAGAAACGGCATATTCAGTGTCCTTTGTCAGGATGTCGATAATTTGGGTAATTCCTTCCGTCAATTTGTTGGATTCTTCTGCTAGTTTTCGAATTTCATCGGCTACCACAGCAAACCCTCTACCAGCTTCTCCAGCTCTTGCAGATTCAATTGCAGCATTTAAGGCCAATAAATTGGTCTGCGTCGAAATTCCTTTGATTAATTGACTTGCTTTTCCGATTGCCTCTACACTTTCATTGGTTTTAACAATGATATCTTTAATGCCCATAACGGCATGATTGCTGAGGTTTGTTTTTTCTACAAGATCGTTCATGATGACAATGCCATCATCCTTTAAATGAACCACTTTATCCGTAGTATGATTTAATTGGTCAATATTATTGCGGTTTTTCTCAATTTCCTCACCTAGTATGGTGGCTTCTGCTACACCTTTCATGGTGTCATGAGCCTGCTGTCCCGCTGCTCCTGCAATTTCTTCCATGGCTCTTGCTACCTCCTCAGAGGATGCGCTTACCTGTTCAATAACAGCGGACAACTCTTCCGAAGAGCCTGTGAGCTGCTGAGAAGCATCTGCAATGTTTTTAATTAGAGCGATAAAATTTTCCTTCATAACCTTTAAAGCTCGCGTGATCTTTCCAATTTCATCCTTCCGCACTAAATAGTTTTTCATCGTCTTACTTTCATCTAGAGACAAATCAAACTGGGATAACCTTTCAATACCACTGGATAGATCCATGATGGGCTTCGTAATATTCGATGCGATCCCTAAAATAATACCGATTAAAATAACGAGTCCCATACTGGCTACAATGATGGTGATCGTTGTTGTTTGCTGCAATTCTTTGTATATTTCATCCTCCGATGCAATGGACATGAAATACCATTCATTTTCCATATGGGCATTTTTTATGGGAACCATTGTTAGGATTGTATGATCAGCGGAGATTGGCACACGCTCTACTCCGTTCAATTGATTTCCCTTAGATAAAATTTCTTTCAATTCCTCATTATTGAACACGTCAACTATATCTTTTCCTAGGAAGGATTCGTCCCTATGCCCTATAATGAGTCCATTTTTCGTTATTAATTGCACATATCCGCTATCGTATAGCTTGATATTCGATATCACTTCCTGCAATCGCTCTAAGGAAATATCTACCCCTACGACCCCTACCACTTCATTATGATAAATAACAGGTGCAGTAACAGAAACTAGAGTTACGTCCCTTCCTTGCAGCTTATAGGTATACGGCTCCAGAACTTCTAATTTCTTCGAATTTTTAGATGCTTGATACCACAGTCCACTTTGATCTAAGTTATCGTAGGAATCGGATCCTTCTTCAAAAACCACGGTGCCACTTCCTCTATTCCAATAAGGATTGTATCTTCCCGTAGGTCCATGGGCTTCCGCATTGACATATTCGCTGTCTCTTCCATCTACTGCATTGGGCTCCCAGTTTGTCCAAACACCGACCAACTCTGGATTGGTATAGATCACATTTTTCATGATCTCATTCATTGCTTCTCTACTGATGGAGCCATTCTCCTTCATCGCTTCAAAGGCGTCGGCTATGGTTTCAACAACAACCAGTGCCCAATCTAATTCATTTTGAGTCTCTTTTGCATGGTTCTCTGTTAACTGCTCTAAATAATCAGAAGAAGCTTTTTCCTGTATTCCTTTAAATCGAATCGTAGCAAAGCCGATGGTAGATACAAATATAATCCCTATGGCTAACAAAATACTGATGGTCATTCTCCATTTGATCGATTTCAATTCCCGCCACTCTCCTTTGAACATTTTACTCCTATATACCCAGATCTTACTTTATACAATCCTTCTTAATTAAGACATTTTTGTCGTAAATTCAATATATAAGGAAACGGTAGAGCTTCCGCCCTACCGCTTTCTTATATGGATCAACTTTTACTATTTTACATCCTTAGATACATTTGTTGCTGGAAGGATACCTTCAACTTCAACGTGTGGACGTGGAATAACGTGAACAGAGATTAATTCTCCAACTCTTTGTGCAGCCGCTGCTCCTGCATCTGTTGCAGCTTTTACTGCGCCAACGTCTCCTCTTACCATTACGGTTACCAACCCACCGCCAACTTGCTCTTTACCTACTAGGTAAACGTTTGCTGCTTTAACCATTGCATCTGCTGCTTCAATTGCTCCAACTAAACCTTTTGTCTCGATCATTCCTAATGCATCATATTTCATTTTAAATTCCTCCTAAGTTTTTTATTTTGAGCACTTGAAATTTTTAACGGAGTTAAAAATTGAGTGCGACATAAAGTTTGTAAGTGTAACGAACAAATTTTATTTTTTTATTTTGATTTTAGATAACGAATGAACACCCAGAGCATTTGCTTCCTCTGTATCGACGTGGAATTCTAAAACGGAAGTATCATTTGCTCGAATGGCAACATTATGGTAGATACCCCCTCTTAAGCCATCCACTTCGATTGAAACAATTTCTCCATCCTGCACTTCTAGGGCTTTGGCATCTTCACAGCTCATGTGAATATGTCTTTGTGCAGCCACAAGTCCCTCCGTAATTTGTACGGAACCTTTTGTACCAATTAATGTGATTCCTGGTGTACCTTGTAAATCACCGGATAATCTCGTAGGGGCTACGACGCCTAGTTTAAAGGAATCGCCCAATAAGACCTCCACCTGTGTTTTACTTCGTACTGGACCTAAAACTCTTACTTTTTCAATGGCACCCTTTGGGCCACAGATTGTTACAGTTTCCTTGCAGGCATACTGCCCTGGCTGGGATAGATCTTTCATTGGTGACAGTTCATAGCCTTCTCCAAACAATGCGTTCACATCTGCCTGTGACAAATGAACGTGTCGATTTGAAATACCTACTGGAATTTCTGGAACCCCTTGTTTTTTTTCGGTAGAAGACAGATTCATTTGAACTGCCTCTAGTAAAAGCTTTAGGACAGATTCATATTGTTCCATTCTAGTCTTCTCCCTTCATTGCTTTTAGTAAGCCATTTACTAAATCCATCAGTTTTTCTTGATCTAGAACATCTGAATTTACTTTATTGAAAGAAGGGGTACTCTCCGTAGTGCATCCTACTGTTGCAGAGCCATTTAGTTCTGGATAGTTGAAGGAAGCATCTGCTGAAGCTAATGTTGTACAGTCTTTTAAACCGTAGGCAACCCTTTTGATATTAACTAAGTGCATTGGTGTAACGTTTTCAGAAGTCGCACTACCACCCCATGTACCACAACCTAAGGTAAAGGAAGGCATCAATCCTGTGCTGGCTCCAGTTCCACCTTGGGCGCTACCTGTATTTACAAGGATACGTGCGGCTGGTTTTTTAGCAAACTTCATCACCATTTCTCGATCTTCTGTGTGAAGACTCATGGTATGACCGATCCCATTTTGTAGAAGCGCTATACTAAGGTCACAAGCTTCGTGCCAATCTTTCACAGTATAGAATCCAATCACTGTTGTCAGCTTTTCATAAGATAATGGGTAAGCTGGTCCAACACCTTGTTGTTCTCCAATCAGGATCTTTGTTCCTTCAGGAATTGTAATTCCTGCGGCTTCAGCAATCACCTGAGGACTTCTACCAACGAACTGAGCGTTCATTGTATGGCCATTCTTGAATAAAAGATTGCAAACCTTTTTTGTCTCTGCTTCTGTCATAAAGTATCCGCCTTGCTTCTTAAGCTCAGCTACTACTGCTTCACGGTTGCATTCTTCCACGATGATGGACTGCTCAGATGCACAGATGGTACCGTAATCAAATGTCTTACTTGCGATAATATTGCTGACTGCTTTTTGGATATTTGCAGTTCTTTCAATATATGCTGGAGAGTTTCCTGCACCAACACCTAGGGCTGGCTTACCTGCACTATAGGATGCCTTCACCATTCCAGGACCACCTGTAGCAATAATCATGGCAATATCATCGTGCTTCATTAATTCATTTGTAGCTTGTATGGTCGGTATGGAAATGCTCCCTATAATGTTTTCAGGTGCGCCTGCTTCTACTGCTGCATCATGCATTAATCTTACAGCTTTCAATGTACATTTTAATGCAGATGGATGAGGAGAAAAAACAATTCCATTTCGTGATTTAATTGCAATCATTGATTTAAAAATAGCAGTAGATGTTGGATTCGTTGAAGGTACAATCCCCATTAACAATCCCATCGGTTCAGCAATCTCGATTACTTGCTCCTCAGTATCTTCTTTGATTACACCGATGGTTTTCATATCCTTAATGGCTTCATAAAGCAATACGGAAGCCATATGGTTCTTATAGGTCTTATCTTCAACCTTACCAAATCCAGTTTCCTCTACAGCCATTTTTGCTAAGGAAACCGCATTTTCCTTTGCAACTCTAACCATGTTGCATAAAATTTTGTTAATTTGTTCTTCTGTATAGTCGGCAAGCTGTTTTGTAGCAATTTTTCCCAATCTAGCAAGGTCCCTTGCCTCTTGTACAGAACGTAGGTCTTTATCAAAGCTTTCCAATTATAGCCCTCCTTTTTATCATATTTCAATCGATCTTCTAATTTTTAATCGAACTGGCTATGGTTTCATAATACTTCTTAAACTCTATCATCAATAAATTTTTATCTGCTTTAGAAATTTTTCTGCCTGCGATACCGAACGTCTTGTATTCGCGGGCTAAGTTTCTAAGCTTTACGACAGTACCTTTTTTAAGGACTGCTAGAACCTTCTCTATTCCATGTTCTTCTACCATCTGATCGACGATGCTTTTGCTATGGAATTGGCTAAAATCTAAGGCAGTCTCTCCATTTTCTTCATCTATTTTCAAGTCTACTGGTTCCTCTATATGAACTTCTTCTATCTCTATTTCAACAGTAGATTCTGTCTCAAGGATTTTTCCAGCTTCTATTTCTACTTCTTCAACTTTTACTTCTTCTATTTCTGTTTTTTCTTCTTGTACTGCTATTGCTTCTTTTATAGCGACTTCTTCTATCTCAATTGGCGCCACTACCTGCTCTGCTTTCTCTATGGATATGACAGTACCTTTTAATTCTTCATGGGGACGTGGAATTACATGTTGTGAAACCAGAAGGTTTTCATCAATTCTTCTTACAGCAGCCCCACCAGCTTCTACAGCCGCTTTTACAGCTCCAACATCACCAGTTATGGCAATGGAAACCAAGCCACCACCAACATAAGTTTTCTCTACGAGCTCTACAGCGGCAGCCTTCAGCATAGCATCAGCACTTTCTGTAGCCGCAATCAATCCCTTTGTTTCAATAAATCCCAGTGCCTGCACTCTGAACCCTCCCTGCTATGGATTATATTAAATCTGCCCAGTTGGCTGGATACGTCACATAGAATACTTTTGCATGATTCGGTGAACCCCAAGTAACCTTGGATCCTGAAGGAACGTATACCACGTCACCTGGATATGCGGTTAAAGTCTTACCGTCAATGGTCACTGTTAAAGTACCCTCCATTACATAATCGATCTCTTCGTAAGTCAGCGCCCAGTCGAATGTAGAGTGATCGATATTCAAGAACCCAGCACTCATGGCAGATTCTTCCTTACTGATGAGCTCTTGATAAAATACCTTGGCATCGGGATTTCCTGTATCGAAAACATCAAACTTTACAGAGTCTCCACGAACAACCTTTGCTCCATTGCCTGCTGTTTCTTCTGTGTAAGGCTTCGTAGACTTCAGTGAATCTATGATGCCACTTAAAAGTCCTTGTTCCATCATGGTTTTTAGCAAATTGTAAATCATTTCGCTATCCAATGTGCCGTCACAGGCTTTCGCTATTCCACTTGACCTCGCTTCACTTGCGATCTTTTGTGAAAACTCAATCTCATAGGCCTTTGCCATATCCTGTGCGGAAGGTGTAATAATCGTGTTGCTGTCGATATAAATCACTTTTTTCCCTTGACTTTGAGCAGTTTCAACATCTTTTGCACAAATCAATGTTTTCATCTTTTTCACATCCTTTCCCCTCGGATTTCAGACATCTTTCATACCAATACCGCTCTATTAAAGTAAAGATGCCAGCAATGCTTTAGATGGTGATGGTATCGTTTCTACATTGACTAAAAGACCATTGGCAGCAGATGTTCCCGCCTCGGTACCAGCCTGTACAGCAGCGATATCCCCAGTGAAAACAAAGTATGATTTACCACCCAGTCCATTGCCTAAGCGAAGCTCTATGGGCGCTAAGTCTGCTGCCTTTAGAACTGCATCTGCAGCGATGACCATGGTCGCCTGTGAAAAGGATTCAATAATACCGATGGCTTGAATATTCTCTGGCATTGTGGAACCTGTGATTGCTGGGAATATTTGAGGACTAACATTTGGTATCACCATGGAATCCACTAAGAACTCTTCTGCCTCCCTCTCTCCAGTAGCTACAGCATCATAAACTGAGGCAACATCACCATGAACAATTGCAATATATTTACCTGGACAGGTGGATCCTGCCGTAACGATTTCTACATCAGAGGTTTTTACCATTTGATCTGCTGCGTATATTCCTTTAGAAATACTTGTAAATTCAACCATTCCGATTGCGTTTGGCATATTAATCCCTCCTTATTACAATAAAATCTTTTCCAGTCTCAGCTACAGTTCCTGAGATACTGGTATGGATGCTGGCACCTAAGCTGCCATCAGGAATCGCACCGATCTGCTGACCTGCCTGCACGTGTTTTCCCACGGAAACCATAGGAACTGCTGGAGCTCCAACGTGCTGTCTCGTTGAAATCCATACGGCTTCAGGATTTATACGGACTTCTGTCATAGGAGCCGGTCTATCAAAGCTATTGAGCCCCAATCTCGCTATGAGCCTCTTACTTGGGAGCATACGGTATTCCCTTGGCTTACGGGATGTAAACTCCGATTTTGTCGGCTGATATCTCAAGTTTTGCGCCATTAATTTCTCTTTGAAATATGAATTTGCAAATTTAGGATACAGCCCTGCTGGACAAGCAAATAGCTCACATAGATTACATTGGCAGCAAAGCTGCGCTGTCTTTTGACCTTCAACATTATCTAAATTATAGTTCAATGCATTCATCATTTTGTGAGGCTGCATGTCATGTCCAAGTAAATAACGTGGACATAGGTCCGTACACATTCTGCACTGCTCACAAGCAGATTTGTTCACTCTTTTTGCCTGCTCTAAAGTAGTGGATTTTCTTTTAATTAAATTGTGCTCTTTCTTTAATATGACGAAACCCTTATTCTTTTTCGTAACGTAACCATCGAGACGATCCATCACAGGACCCATCATGGGACCTCCGTCAATCACTGCATAGTTCTCAAAATCTTCGATGCCACTGAGCTTTAGTACGTCTAAGATCGGTGTACCTACTGGAACTTTTACTGTTAGGGCCTTGGGTACATCCCCTGTAACTGTGATATATTTCTGTGTTACAGGCTGTCCATTCATGGCATTGTATATATTCAGTGCCGTTTCAGAGTTGACGACCACACATCCAACATGGATCGGTATCCCTGCCTCTGGAACGACCCTCCCTGTAAGCTCGTATACTAACACCTGCTCATCTCCAGCAGGATAAATATCTGGCAATTCCTTTACCTCAACAAAACCTGCCACCTTCAGCTCCTGGATTCTATCCTTTAGTATAGAAATTACCTTTCCGTGCTTTTCCTTGATACCGATGATGGCCTTTTCTGCACCAACAACTCTTCCTGCAGCTTCAAAGCCTTTGATCACTGCATCTGGAAATAATTCCATCAGCTGTTGGTCTACCCTCAATAAAGGTTCACACTCCGCTCCATTGAGCAGAATATATTCTGCCTTTCCTTGTAGCTTTACATGGGTAGGAAAACCTGCCCCTCCTGCACCGACAATTCCTGCATCTCTTACCATCTCAAGAAGATTCATGATTGCACCTCCTGAACTCATTAAAAATTACAATCTTCATCAATAATTCCAATAACGGCTGCATCTACTGGAATATCATCATTTCCTAGCATTTTACGCGCTGCGGATCCTGTGGTAATAATCACACGATCTCCGATGCCAGCACCAACGGTATCTGCAACGATGATGCGTTTTCCTGCATCGCTGCCGTCAATGATCTCTGCCATGACGAATTTAAATCCGCTGAGCCTGTCCGACTTTCTCGTTGCCCATATACTATCAACCAATCTTCCAGCGAACATATAGCTTTCTCCTTTTCTAAAGTGCCCTTAATATATCTTGCTAACCTCTACTTTCTTGTGTACAACTAAATGCGATACCTAGAGGCGTTACAAACATAGGATTTTTAGGTTTATGGGTAGCAATCCCTGTTCCCTTTTCTATGATATCTTCGATCCCACCGAGACAGCAGGTTCCTCCTACAAGGTAGATTTCCTTCACATCATGGTTTTGAATATGCCGATTGATAATGGAAGCAATCTTCTCCACCACTGGCTTTAGGACAGGCAATAATTCTTTATGATGCTTCGGATCTCTCTTATAGAGCTCTGCGTCTTTGAAAGGCATATGATAAGCACCGGCAACCACTAGAGAAAAATGAGTTCCTCCTGTTGCTTCATCGGCAACGTAAATCACCTTGCCATCCTTCAGTATGGAGATTCCCGTAGTCCCACCACCGATATCAACAACGGCGCCATTTTCGATCTTTAAAACATTATTTGCTGCCGTAGGTTCATCTAACATATTGGTCAGCTCAAACCCTGCGGCTTCCACTACGTTTTTTACTGCTCCTGAATCGATCCCATCTGTTCCCGGCGGTATGGAAGCCGCTCCATAAACCAATTCTGTATTTAATTTTTCTTCCAGTTCCTCTTTCAGCTCTCTTACAATCTTTATTGCACCGATATAGTCCACAACCATACCGTCACGAACCACGTCTGCATATCGATAAGCCCCTGCAACAGGTCTATAATTTTCATCTAAAACTGCCAATACAACACATGCTGTACCTAGATCCACCCCAGTATAATAAACGGATGATTTGCTTAAAATCGGCTGTTTTATCACATCTTCGAAGTCTCGGACAAGCTGATCACAATATTCATAATTTAACTCTCTTTTTGACATTTTGTACCTCCAACAATTGAACAAATCATTTGGGACAAGGTATTAATACTCTGATTAACCTTCCCGATAACCCCTCTAGAAAATTCCCCATCACTACCCTCAAATTCTTCCGAAACGTATGCCCCTAGTTCTCTCAGTGCACAGCGTAGTCTATGAAGGATAATGATGTTCCTGCCATTTTCTAATTGCATGTGAAATTCCGTAATCTCAAAGCAGTCATCGAATTCATTGCAAATATGATTCTCATCCATTCCTGTACATCCTTTATAGAGTGAATTGGGGATCGTATTTTCTTTTAGAACGTTTTTAACCTGTGAAAATTCCTTGCCTAAATGGATCACATCCTGTGCTAAAAACACATCGCTCTTTAATATCTCTTCCGCTGTTAATAGAAATAAGGCTTCCATGGATTTTACTTTTGCATAAAATTGCTTTTTATTTGCTTCTTTTTTTGGAGCATCTTGAACTTCTACTTCCGTCATCAATTCTTTCTTTTTTCTATCTGCTTTATCTTTTCCATTGTTCAGAGGATATTCATTGATATGAACCCGTTGATCCATTAAAAACTGACGCCCACCCGGTGTAAGTTTTTCACCTGCTTTTATCTCATAATTAGTAAAAGGTTCTTTTCTAAATATGCTTCGTAAGTCTTCTTCTGTTATAAACTTCATACAAATCCCCCTTTACTCTGTTGAAAATAAATATTCTTTTAAGGCTTCCATACCGATCCCCTTTAGAGCACTGATTCGATAGTAAGGTTCCCCTACTCCTGTTGCTTTCAGTTCTTTTAAAGATAAGGCCTCATTTTCTAACATTAAATCCATCTTCGTTATGACACCGATGACAGGACATTGAAAAGACTTTGCAAAACCTGGCGAATAGACTTGATGCTGTTTCGATGAATCCACTAAGAGCAAAACATGGGATGCATCTTGGGATATGGAGATGATATGCTTATACATCCCTGCATTTTCAATATACGAGCTTGGAATATCAATGGTTTTTTTTCCATAAATCACATCCTGTGTCCTCCTCAAGGGACCCTCGTATTCATTGAGCCGATTTGCTAGTGTGGTTTTCCCACTTCTGCTGGGCCCTATGATCATAATCCTTTTCTTTCTCATGTTCTAGTGATGGGTGCAGTGGTAAAATTCAGCAGATCTCTCAATGTATTGTTTGCTGCACTCAGTGCCGTTTCCACGGACTGCACATCCCCAGTAATGATTAAAGAACCTGTAAATCGATCTAAAAACCCAATCTCCACATCGGCCGCCTTCGTTACGATGTCTGCTGCAATAATGGCGGTTTCATAGGGGGATAGTGTTAAAATTCCAATTGCTCCTTGATTGTCAATGCCTAACCGTTCATAGATATCTTCCATGGGAGAAGCAATCACATGAGCAATTGTAACCTGCTTTCCAGGTACGGATTCCTGTATGACACGTTCTATCGGTTTGTCTCCATGCATTCCCATAAAAATTTCCTCACCCTCAGTTTTTTAATGTCTTACGATGTTCACTGGGAAGTCGTACTGCTTAATCCAGCCTTCCACTCTTTCTAAGTCCTCTATGGTTAAAGATACTTCACCTTTCAATGGATATTCCATGTCCAGTTGATTGTACTTATTGACTCCTAATTTATGATAAGGCAGTAGATCAATTCCTTTGAAGTTCTTGTAATCCTTATAAGGCATTAAGAATTTCACTATTTTTTCGATATCTTCCTGACCATCATTTACGCCTTTTAAAAGTGGCATTCTAATCTGCACATTATATCGACGCTCTAACAATTCTTTTAAATTGTCTAGAATTCTTTCATTGCGCACGCCAGTAAAGTGGTAATGTTTTTCTGAATCCATATGTTTTAAATCGAATAAAAATAAATCTGTAAACTGTGCAATTTGAAGTATATCCTCTAGCTTTGTATAGCCGCAGGTTTCAATTGCAGTATTGATGCCTTCATTTTTACATGTCATTAATAGATTGGTAGCAAATTCTGGCTGCATGGTAACTTCTCCACCGCTTAGTGTAACGCCACCGCCGGACATCTCATAAAAAGCGGTGTCCTCTTCTATGATTTCTAAAAGCTCGGAGACTGTTTTTACCTGTCCTACAATGGATAAAGCAGATTCAATACAGATTTCTTCACATTTTCTACAGCCGATGCAATCAATCTCTCGATTGATTACATGCTTTCCTTCTTGATTGATTGAATGAATTCCAACGGGACAAACAGGTACACAAGCACCGCAATCCGTACAAGAATTTCGCTTAAACATTACTTGATATTTTCTTTCTAGTCCTTCAGGGTTCGAGCACCATTTACAGCGTAGGGGGCACCCCTTAAAAAACACCATGGTTCTTATGCCAGGCCCATCGTACATATTGTATTTTTGTATATTGAATATCACTGCTTTTCTCTCAATTACAGCTGCCTTTTTATTACTCATACTGTTTAATCCTCCGTTTTAGTTCCCTCATACTCATCTTGTTTACTCTAGCCAGTACCCCTTTATAAGGTACCAGCTAGAGATTCAACTAAGACTTGGTTCCATAAGAGCCAGAACCTATAGGTTCATCTATGTCGATTGATTTATTAAAAGTGTGTTAACATTGTTCTACTGATGATTTCGTCTTGTACGTCTTTGCATAGCTCTACGAAGAATGCACTGTAGCCTGCAACACGAACGATTAGATCACGGTATTTCTCTGGATGCTTCTGTGCTTCAAGCAATGTGTTGTTATCTAAATAGTTGAACTGCATTTCACCGATACCGATGTTGTTTGCTGTACGAAGTAATGTGATGATACCTTCTTCACCTTCTGGTGTATCCAGTAATCCTGCGATTAATTTGAAGTTGTGTACCATACCTAAGTTCATATTATCGCAAGCCATTTTAGAAACAGATTTAATGATGGCTGTAGGTCCTTTAAAGTCTGCACCCTGTGTTGGACTGATACCATCGGATAGCGGTGTCCAAGCACCACGTCCATTTGCAGTTGCACCAGTTAGCTGACCGAATGGTGTGTTGTTTGAAATGGATAATGTACCGTGACACATTATGGAATGTAGGGTTCTATATTTACGGTGCTCTTTCTCTGTAAAGTTTACTAAATCCGCAGCGATTAGATCTACATAATCATCGTCGTTCCCGTATTTAGGAGCTTTTAAGCAATCACTTTTTACTTGGTCGTATCCAACGAAGTCTGCTTTTAATGCTTCATTTAATTGTTGTAATGTATATTTTTTATCATCGAATACTAACTTCTTAATGGCTGCCATAGAGTCAACATAGGTTGCCAGCCCACTCCAAACAACCCCTGGTCCGAAGTTATACATAGCACCACCTGCTGAAACGTCTTTACCGCTTTCCATACAACCTTCATACATGATCGACATTAAAGGCTTTGGTGCTAAATCTCTATGAACACGTTGAGAGATTACTGTAGCGATATTGCTTAATTTTGTAATATATTGAATCTGCTCTTTAACAGCCGCTTCAAATTGCTCATAAGTCTTGTATTGGTTGATGTCTCCCATATTCGGTGTCACTTGTTTACCGTACCATAGTGGCACACCGTTGTTTAAAACCAACTCAATAGCGATTGGCCATTGTGTATAGGCTGTAGAAGTCCATTGGTATAAACGACCAGATTTTTGTGGCTCTACGCATCCCATTAAGCAGTAGTCTCGAGCGTCTTCAATAGAAACACCTTTCGCCAGCATCATCTTAATGTGAACATCGTCAAAGTGGCAAGCTGGGAATCCCATACCAGAACGAACAACGTCTACGATTTTCTTTAAGTATTTCTTTGGTGATTTACTGTGAATACGTGTTGCTAGAGATGGTTGGTAGATCTTAACGTGTCGAACTGCATCCATTAATAGGTATGTTAAGTCATTTGTTGCATCTAATCCTTCACGTGTAACACCGCCAACACACATGTTTACGAATGGTTGGTATCCTGCGAAGAACTTAGAACCACCTTCACTTGTAACCCACATCATCTCTGACATTTTAATCAGCATAGCACCTGCTAATTCAAATGCTTCGAACTCAGTCATTCTGCCACTTTCAATATCAGCTTTGTAGAATGGATACATGTATTGGTCAACACGACCGATGGACATTCCTGTTTGGTTTTCTTCAACTACAAGTAAAGATTCGATTGTCCAAACTGCCTGAATTGCTTCCCAGAAAGTACTTGGCTTATTTGCTGGAACTCTTCTGTTGATTTCTGAAATTCTTTGAAGCTCTGCTTTACGCTTAGGGTTTGTTTCTTTTGCTGCCAAATCTGCTGCATGGTCTGCTAAACGTCTAGCGTAGATCATAACACCTTCAGTTGTTTCAATCACTGCTTTATAATAATAGATTTTCTCAATATCATCTGGATTGTCATAGCTTAGTTTTTCTAAATGCTCTTGTGCTTCTTTTTGGATATCGATCATCCCTTTTTTCATAAGGATTACGTCATATCCTGGGTTAGAGTCGCCTCCACCATTTAATGCGTGGTATGAACAGTCGGAAACGAAGGACTCTCCTGAGATTTCCCAAACACCTGCATCACGGTATTGATCTTCGCAATACTCATCTACAGACTTTCCTTTCCAGAATGGGAAAAGCTCTTCTCTCATATATCGCTTATCTTCTTCAGAGATATAGAATGGGTCTTGAGGACGGTTACCGATGGTATCGATTTCATCTTCCATCCATCGCCATGCGATATCTGGTGAGAAAGCACCTGCACGTGGTTGTCCACAAGGAGCACCAACGATTAACTCGTCTTCTTGAATTAATAAAGGTGCAGTTTCACAGCAGTATCTAAAGCTCTTTGCTCTCAATAAAACCTTTGGCATACCAGGGTTCTCTTTTGCAATTTTAGTAATGGCACGAGCACGGTGGGTTGTGATCGTTGGTTGCCACTTTAAATAAGTTTCTTTTAATCTGCTTAAACGCTCTGTGATTCCATTTGGAACACCAGTACCTTCTTCGCTTCTATATGCAGGGGCACAAGTTCCATCTTTTTTTGTAATTTCATTTGAAATTCCTTCAAAGATCTTCATTAAAGACATTCTTTCCTCTACAGAAAGGTTTTTAGTTGCTTCTGTAAGCTTATTTGAAAAATCACGAATATCCAAAATCATTACCTCCAATTCCTTCTCATTATTTTTATTTTCTTATACAATTGCGATCTACTTTAATTCCTTTAAAAACTCTTCTAGTATGCTTTGTAGTGCTTTCATGCCCTCCTGTCCATGGTTCTTCGCCTGTAATGGATTTTCATTGGCATTTTTGTCTTGCACTACAGCACTGTCTAAGATATTTTCAATCCTTCTGACACCGTATCCTACTTTACGGATATAGACCAAGTTCATTGGAGAGACATTATCTGAAGTCATTCCGTGCCCTGCAGAACCACTGCCAAGGGTCAGCGCTGGGAATAAATTTGTGGTTGCACCAATACTGCCAAGGGAAGCTGGCGTGTTTACCAGAACTCTACCTACTGGTTTCTTTAATGCAAACTGTCGAATGACATCTTCATCCTTTGAATGGATCACTAAGGTATGGCCATTCTTCTGGCTTAATAAAAGCTCTATACATTTTTCACAGGCATGCTTCCAATCGTCTTCGATATAATAAGCTAGAACTGGACAAAGCTTTTCTTTTGCGTATGGATTCACCTCGCATACATAGCTTCTCTCAGAGATTAAAACCGTTGTGCTCTCTGGAACAGAAAATCCTGCCTTTTTAGCGATTTCAAATGCAGTTTTACCTACCGTTTCTGAAGTTGTACCACCATGAGGCGTAAAGAGTATTCTCACCAGCTTCTCAGATTCTTCATCGGTCATAAAATAGGCACCCCTATTTTTAAATTCCTCTTTTACTTCTTTGGCAATACATCCATCTACAACGACGGATTGCTCCGAAGCCGATACCACACCATTATCGAAGGTCTTACTGGCGATAATATCCTTTACCGCTTGCTTGATGTCCGCTGTACGTTCTATAAATACAGGGCCATTGCCATTACCACCGTAAATAACTGGCTTTTGAGAAGCATAGGCCGCATCTAACATTCCCGGAACCCCTGTGTTGATCACCAGCGAAGTCTCTTTATGATTCATTAGCTCCTTTGTTCCAGAAACTGTTACAATGCTTAAGTAGGATAAAGCGCCGGCTGGAAGTCCATATCCTTCTGCTGCTTTTATAAGAATATCTAACACCCTACGAATTGTTTGTTTTGCTCTTGGATGCGGTGAAAAAACAATTGCGTTTCCCGATTTAATTGCAATCAGCGCTTTGTATATGGTAGTGGAAACTGGGCTAGTCGCTGGACTTAGTGCGACGATAACACCCATAGGCACCCCAATATCCATTGTTTTATTTTCTTTATCCTCATTGATCATACCTACGCAGCGAATATCTTTTAACTTAGCTGGTACGTATTCACAGACAAATCTATTTTTAAGATATTTGTCCTGTACCTTTCCATAGTCGGTTTCATCCATGGACATTTCTGCTAATTCGTATGCATATTTACGGACTTCTTCTGCCATACGATCAACGATTTCATCGAGCTTTTCCTGTGAAAATCCAGCTAAGACTTTTTGAGCCTCTCTGGCATTTTCAATCAGGATTCGAGCCTCTTGTATGGAGAGCAAATCATGATCTATAATATTCATTTGGACCTCTCCTTTTCATTTCCATTGAATTTCAGTCATGGAACGACTGCGTTCTTTTTTTAAAGCTTTCTATCTTAAAGATTTAGGTTTTCTAAAGAATATCTTCCGATAATTTTCTCTATATCATGGTGCGGGCTTGCAATAACTACGGAGCTATAAACTTCAGATCCCATGTTCTTAACAGCCTGTACACCACTTTCTACCGCTGCTTTACATGCACCTACATCTCCTCTAACCAGTACAGAGATATAACCTGAAGCTACGTTTTCAAAACCGATTAACTCTACGTCTGCAGATTTACACATTGCATCTGCTGCCTCTAAAACATAAACGATACCAAATGTCTCTATTAATCCTAAGGCTTTATAAGTATTCATTATAACTTCACTCTCCTTTGTGATCTCAATCTTATTTATCAATATCGTAAATTGAAACGATTTCTCCAATGGCTTTAATCGGTCTAGGCATCACGTGTTGTGCTGTTAATTTACCGACAGCTTGTGCCGCTGCTGCGCCAGCTTCTACAGCTGCCTTTACAGCGCCTACATCTCCTTTTACCATGATTGTAACAAGGGTAGACCCTACGTTTTCATAGGATACCAACTCTACATTGGCAGCCTTTAGCATTTTATCTGCCGCTTCGATTGCAGGAACCATGCCTACTGTTTCAACAAGGCCTAATGCTTCTTCTCCGTAATATCTCATTTGATTTCCTTCCCTTCATTCATAATTTTATGAAAATTTTATTTAAATTTATAAAATACAATAGATATCCTATTTTAAAAATAATGTTCAGGGCTTATGCGACCTAGTCTTTGATATACTTGTTGATGGTATCGGCACCCTCTTTGTGTGCACGATAATAAACTCTCAAAATACCATCCTTATCTAGTTCAAATCTCGATTCTTCAAGGAGCCCGTTGGCCTCCGCAGTCATTAATGCAGCTAGTACATCTTCCTTATTTAAAGCCTTAAAGCTTCCATATTGACCTCTTAAAGCATCAATAACCTCTTCTGTACAAGCTTCGTTTACCTTGGTGAAATGTTTTAAAATAGCATAGTTCAATGGTTTCATTAAGCTTGTCCCCCTTCTTTTTTAAATAAATCCATTGGGTTCATTGCAATTACTAAAATACCAAATGCCATTAATACAGCAGAAACCCAAACAACTGGAGGTAATGCCATGCCTTCCATACCAAAGATGATGCCTAGTATGATCCAGCTGAAGAATGGTCCCCAGAATGAATAAGTACCATTACAAGCCATTCCTAGGGCAGCACCGCACATTCCATTTCCTTTGTACCATAGCATAAATGTATAGTAGGAGCAGATGCCAGATACAACAAACCATAGCATTGCAGGACCGCTTGTAAATGCCTGAAGTGTTAAATCCATTGCAAGTTTTACATTGCCACCAACCATACCGAAGATTGGAAGTAAAATAAGTAAGTTTCCTAAACCAGAGGTTGTTTGTCTGATGGTAATTCCAATTTCAGAGTCAATCATTGATGTTCCGAAACCAGCTACGCATCCTTCAAGTCCCCATCCTAAAGCTGCAATCAATGCCATACCGATTCCTAGCAACAGTCCTTCTGGTGCATCGCCACCAAGACTTGTTGTACCAATTAGAACCCCCGCTAAAACACAAATTGCAACACCCGATACCATTCTCTTATTCAGATCTTGCTTAAATAAAATCTTACCTAAAATAGCGCCTACTGCTGTGTTTAGAGCTGCAATTGGAATAACAATAGATCCTGCCATCTGGAGCGCAATAACGTATGCCGCACTGGCAATGGGTCCTCCGATTAACGCTGCCAAAATCATCATAACCCCAGGAACGGTCTTAATCGTTCTAAAAAAGTCTCCGAGCTTGCCCTTAATTCCCGCATTAGCTAATGCCCATATACCACTAACACTATCATTTACTGCACTTCCTAATGCTCCTAGGACAAAGGTAAGAAAGAAAGGAGATAATCCAGCGGTATTTGCACCATACCAGTCCGCCCAAATTCCTTTTGCCATACCCAGTGTTAAAAATGCTGTGTAAAGTCCATAGAAAAGACCAGATAATAAAGCTACAGTTACACCTTTTTTGAAGAACTGTGATGATAATTTCTTTTTAGCAGCAATTGCTGTTGCACTTGCTACAAATGTACCTTCCTTCATTATTAAAACTCCCCCATTATTAGTTTTTTTCATTCCTTCATTATGAATCTTAAAAACAACGATCGTCTAGACTGATATCCGCGTTACTTCAATAATAACTTAACAATGATTTTCTGCATGGCATAAATCGAACTTTTTTGCGGTACATTATCCTTCAGTTTTTCGACATTATTGTACAATAACCACCTTCTTGTAGAATCGTGTACGATCTCTTAGAAAATAATAGGAAAAAAGACACCTTGAATACTCAAAGTGTCTTTTTTCCTATTATTTTCTTAACTTTTTACCATATCTGCAATGGTATAATCCGATGATGCTAGGATCTCTCTCATATTTTTTCGGAATCGCTCGTATCGAATATGGCAGTAATCTAAGAAGTCGTCTCCATTATAATGGCGGATCAACGCCCACACCGTCCATAGAAGATCCTGAGCTAGCATAAAGCATTTTATTTTTAACAGTTCTTCCTCTTTAGGAAATTGTCCATAATACTCCAAAAATAAATATTCGATAGCATCCCCCGTCAGCCTAGACTCCAATATATATGCTGCAATATCCCAGCTTGGATCGTTCAGTCCAGCATATTCCCAGTCAATGAGGTACATTCTTCCCTCTTCGTCTACAATAAAATTTTCTGGTACCGTATCGTTATGACATGGAATTCTTACCAGGTTTTTAAGATTTGTTTTCATGTAGTCAAACAGCTTTTCCTTCAACGATTCATAATCAAAGAAAAAATTTCCATTCATTTCTTCGACAATATCTTCATATTTGCTTAGCTCCGTCTGAAAGTCAAAGATATTTGGAAAAGTAACTGGACTGGTATGTGTTTTTTTCATTAAACTAGAAACTGCACTGAGATTCGCCGGATCACAAGGATTCGCAGTAGCGATGTTCTTACTGTTTGGGATATACTTACTAATTTTAATGCCCGTGACTTCATCAAAGTAAATGCATTGAGAATTTAGCCCCAGCTGTGTAGCAATGGTGCTATTGACCTTTTCCACTTCACGATCAATCATATAGTTTGTCATACCACCGGGCTGCCGAATTACATATTCATTGCCGTCAATCTTCATAATATAATTATAATTTGTAAGTCCACCAGCAAAGCGTGACTTATCAAATATGAGGTTTTCATCCTGAAAAACTTCTCGTAACTTCTGTTGTATTATTTCTTCGATCATCATAAATAGTTCACCATATTTCAAAATTTATTCTTTTCATTTTAAGGGCTCCCCGTCTATTTTTCAATACATTCTACCCTCTTTATACTAGACGCTCTTTTTTAAAATTCATCTCTTTATGCTATATTTAAAGCTTACTCCATTATAACAAGAATAGATTCTATAATCAATATATTACTTATTCCGCCATGCTCCGTATGATATTGTACAATATCCCATTATAATTGGATACAATAATACAACCATCTCCTAGTAAATATTCAATAAAAGCTTTCTTCGGTATGATATGATAATTATTAGTCAATATCCTTGATAGGAATGGAGGTAATTATCATAGAAAATAAGTTTATATTAAAACCAAAGGTCTATTTCGGCAATAATGCCTTAGAAATGTTGAAGGAGCTTACAGGAACACGCGCCTTCGTTGTAGTGGATGCCATCATGGAGAAGCTAGGCTATCTTCAAAAAACTATAGACCTTCTAAAAAGTGCGGGTATCAGCGCTGAGGTTTATTCTGATGTACGTCCTGATCCAGATGTTAAAATTGTTGCCAATGGATTAAAGCATTATAAAGAAAGTAAAGCGGATATTTTAATCGCTCTTGGTGGCGGCTCTGCTATTGATACTGCCAAAGGAATCCTTTATTTTGCATGGAAATTTGAGTCCATAGAAGCATCTGAATTTAAAAAACCTCTTTTTGTGGCGATTCCTTCCACCAGTGGAACCGGTTCAGAAGTAACCGATTTCTCTGTGGTTACTACAGAGGATGGGAAAGTATGCATTGTTGATGAATTTATTGCGCCCGATATCGCCATATTAGATTCTACCTGTATTCAGCACGTTCCGAAGCATGTAGTTGCAGATACTGGTATTGATGTGTTGGTTCACGCCATGGAGGCTTATGTCTCTACAAAGGCTACAGACTTTACGGATGCCCTTGCAGAAAAAGCTATAAAGCTCATCTTTGAGAATTTAGAAACCATCTATAGAGATATCAATAATACAAAAGCTAGAGATCACGTCCTCAATGCATCCTGCATGGCAGGTATGGCCTTCACCAATACAGGCCTCGGTATTAATCACAGCCTTGCCCATGCCTTTGGTGGAACCTTCCATATTTCACATGGTCGCTCTAATGCATTAATGCTCCATGAGGTGCTAGGATTCAATGCAGATTTAAGCGGCGATACCAATAGCCAGGCTGCTGAAAAATATGCGAGACTAGCAACGATTCTAAATCTCCCTGCCAGAACACGCCGCGAAGGAATCGTCAGCCTTATGGATGCAATCTGTCAGTTGAAAAAAAACTTAGGAATTGAAGAAAACATTAAGGCTCTTGGCATTTCAGAAGATGATTTTGAAAATGCCCTAGATAAGATGGCAGAGGCAGCCATGGCGGATCGTTGTACGCCAACCAATCCAAAGCAGCCGTCAAAAGAAAATATGATTCAGATTTTCAGAAAGAGTTTTGGTCAAGCATAGGATGATGGCCATGCGTACCTGTTTAAAAATTAACAAAATATGGATGCACCTTTTCAAACCTCCCTACTCGTTCTGTATGGAGGTTTACTTTATGATTATTATATATTAAAATAACATCATAGGTTTTTTTAAATCTTTTTTCTGTCGATCAGAATGATTGACAAATTTTTATAACGAATAGCAAAGTTCTTCTTATAAAAGGTTCTTCAAAGAGAACTTTAGCGTAAATGAGTTTCAAGAAAAGCTCCCTCAGAATGGTTTTATAGAAGCTTTTCTTATAACGAATAGCAAAGTTCTACTCATAAAACCTTATCCAAAGAGAACTTTAGCGTAAATGAGTTTCAAGAAAAGCTCCCTCAGAATGGTTTTATAGAAGCTTTTCTTATAAATCAAGAAATGAAAGGTGTATCAAACGTATGAATGAATCTCCTAGTCCACTAAAAAAATTAGTAAATTCTAATTTATATGCGCGCTATAGCGGTATTTTATCATTATCCAATATTTCTTTGTTTCTCATAGACATCACGGGTGATATTTTACTTGAACTGATTCCTTCCCCTGAATTTTGTCGTCAGATTTGTATAGAACAGCAAAATAAAGTTTGCTGTGAATATAGGGACCGATTTGACAAAAATTATGAAGGTCGTTTTGTATGCCAATATGGACTTCAAAACATCCTATTGCCCATTAAGGTGAACGGTGAAATCTTAGGCTATGTTGGTGGTATGCAGGTATATTCTCAAGATACAGAATATAAAAAATATATGATTGATGTACAATCTCTAAAAAATGAGAAGAACTTAGAACTAGAGTTTATTGCAAAATCCATTGCTGCTTTAAGGACGGTGGAATTAAACAAAATTCAAATTCATGAACAAATATGTCATCATATTGCCAATAACATTTCTTTGGACTTATCTGAAAGTGCTACTAGTGTTGACTCTAATGTTGCTAGACTATCCATTGAAAAAGAAATTCTGGAGAAAAAAATTATTGATTTAGAAGCCAAAAATATGTCTTTAGTAATCAATCCCCATTTTTTATTTAATACCCTAAACTGTATCGCTCGTATCGCTTACTTTGAACAATCCCATACGACGGAAGAACTTATTTATTGTCTTTCCGACTTGCTTCGATACAATTTAAAGCAAGAGGATCAGCTTCATACCATCGCCTCTGAAATTGATAATATTGAAAAATATTTATATATACAAAAAGTAAGATTTAAAAGTCGTTTAGAATATACCATCGATGTTCCAGAAAAAATTCGTTCTTATAGAATTCCGAATATGGTGCTGCAGCCCATTGTAGAAAATGCTTTGATTCATGGAATTACACCAAAGCGTGACGGGGGTAAAATCAACATTTATGCCGAGAAATTAAAGGATACCATCGTAATTTCTATCGCAGATAATGGCAATGGATTCCCAAAAGAGGTTTTAGATAAAATACAAAATGCGGAAAATAAGTCCGGTTTAGGTTTTAGGAGTACGGATGGACGCTTAAAACAATATTATGGAGAGTGCTATGGATTGGACATTGTAAAGTCGGACTATTCAGGTAGTACGATAACAATTACAATTCCTACACAACCATCGGGAGGTGTTGGCGATGAATGTGGTTCTAATTGTAGAGGATGAAATATTGGAGCAGGAATTTCTGAAAACTATGGTATTGGGAGAGCTTTCCCCAGAGGATAAGGTTCTTACTACGGAAAGCGGCATTCAGGCTGTCCAATTAGCCAAGCAGCATCGACCGAATATCATTATTATGGATTTAATGATTGCAGAAGTTGATGGCCTCACTGCAATTCAAGATATTAGAAAATTTTTGCCCAATGCTTGTATCACAATATTATCTGCTTACTCGGATTTTTCCTATGCACAAAAGGCTATCAACCTTAAAGTTTTTGAATATCTACTAAAACCAGTAAAACCTTCTGCCTTTAAAGAGATTTTTAAAAAAATGCTGGAAATAGCCCATGAGGAGTCTATGATTTCTGAGCCCATTGAGAAAACTTTTCTGCCACTACAAGAGGAGCATCAATCCTTTATTCAAGAATCTGTAACTTATATTCAAGAACATTTTAAAGAAAAGCTGACTTTAGAGATGACAGCTTCCAGAGTGTTTATGAATCCAAAGTATTTTAGCCGTGTGTTCAAGAAAGAAATGGGAATATCTTTTACAGAATTTATCATTCAGCTCAGAATTCAATATGCATGCAGGCTGCTTGAAACTACAAATTACCCTGCCTATCGAATTTCATCGGAATGTGGTTTTTCAGATCCCTCCTACTTCAACAGGGTTTTCTGCGCTCAGCTGAATATGACGCCTCAAACCTATCGAAAGAATTCACAGGCTCAACAGCATTAAAAAAAACCCCCAAAGTTTTGGGGGTTTTTTATGTTTTATCCTCGAACTGCAGCTGCTCCTCTTTCAAGAGCTTCCTTGTTTAATGGGATTAATTTTTCTTTGCTTGGTCCGTAAACTTTCTTGAATGCTTCAAGAACAGAGTCTACAGAAACAGCTTTTGTTGCTTCTAGGTAAGCACCTAGCATGATCATGTTTACTACTCTGCTGTTACCCATTTCAAGAGCGATATCATTGGCAGGTACATAATAAGTCTTTACATCATCTCTAGCTACTTTTTCTTCTACTAAAGAACTATTTACAATAACAACACCATCCGCAACTACGTTCTTTGCGAATTTAAGAGAAGGTAAGTTCATTACGATCGCTGCTGTTGCATCGTTTGTAATAACTGGTGATCCAACTGGCGCATCAGATACAACAACTGCACAGTTTGCAGCTCCTCCACGCATTTCTGGTCCATAAGAAGGTAACCAAGAAACTTCTTTGTTCTCGATCATCCCTGCATAGGTTAATAATTGGCCTGCGGACATAACACCTTGACCACCGAATCCTGATAAAATTACTCTTTCTGTTGCCATATTATTTCCCCTCCTCTGGTGTACGGAAATTTCCTAGTGGATAGTAAGGAATTAAGTTTTCTTTTAACCATACCATAGCTTCTGGTGCTGTTACACCCCAGTTTGTTGGACATGTAGAAAGTACTTCTACGATACCGAAACCTTTACCTTCTAATTGTACTTCAAAAGCTTTTTTGATCGCTTTTTTAGCTTTTCTGATGTTTGGAATGTCATGTACAGATACTCTCTCTACGAATACTGCACCATCGATTGTCGCTAACATTTCAGCCATTCTGATTGGCTTTCCTGCTAATTCTTCTTGTCTTCCTTGAGGCGCTGTTGTTGCCTTTTGTCCAACTAAAGTTGTTGGTGACATTTGTCCACCAGTCATTCCGTAAATAGCGTTATTTACGAAAATTGTTGTGAACTTTTCTCCTCTATGAGCAGCGTGAACGATTTCAGCTGTACCGATGGATGCTAAGTCTCCATCTCCTTGGTATGTGAATACAACGTTTTCTGGAAGAACTCTTTTGATACCAGTTGCAACAGCTGGTGCTCTACCGTGAGCTGCTTCACTCATATCACAGTTGAAGTAATCGTAAGCAAGTACAGAACAACCTACTGGAGCTACCCCAATTGTTTTTCCTAATACACCTAGCTCTTCTAATACTTCTCCTACTAATCTATGAATAATACCATGAGTACATCCTGGACAATAGTGAGTTTGTTTTTCTGTTAAGCCTTCAGTCTTTTTAAATACTACAGTCATTATTTTGCACCCCCTAAGATTTCCTTAGCTTTTGCGATGATTGCGTCTGGTGTAGGAACCATACCACCAGTTCTTCCGTAGAAGTGTACTGGAAGTCTTCCTTCGTTTGCAATTTTTACGTCATCGATCATTTGACCTGTACTCATTTCTACAGATAATAAAGCTTTTGCAGTCGCTGGAATTTCACTAAATGCTTTTGTTGGATATGGCCATAAAGTAATTGGTCTGATTAAACCAGCCTTAATTCCTTCTGCTCTTAATGCTTCGATTGCATTTTTAACGATTCTTGAAGTTGTACCGTAAGATACCATTACGATCTCTGCATCTTCCATTTTGTACATTTCATATAATGTTTCATTTTCTTCGATTTCTTTATACTTTCTATCTAATTTCCAGTTGTGATCTTCAAGTGCTTGAGGATCTAAGAATAAAGAGTTTACGATATTTGGTTTTCTATTTCCTTCTGTTCCTGTTGTTGCCCAATCTTTTGCTGGTAGATCTCTTTTCTTAGGCTCTTTAAATTCAACAGGCTCCATCATTTGTCCAATCATACCGTCTCCAAGAACGATTACTGGTGTTCTATAGTAGTCCGCTACGTTGAAAGCTTCCATTGTTAAGTCAACAGCCTCTTGAACTGTAGCAGGTGCATATACTGGGTGTCTGTAGTCTCCGTTTCCTCCACCTCTTGTAGACATGAAGTAGTCTGCTTGAGAAGGTTGGATACCACCAAGTCCTGGGCCACCTCTTGAAATATTTATAATAACTGCTGGTAATTCAGCTCCAGCAATATAACTGATTCCTTCTTGCTTTAGAGCAACCCCTACAGAAGAGGAAGATGTTAATACTCTTGCTCCTGTACCAGCAGCGCCATAGATCATATTGATTGCAGCAACTTCTGATTCAGCTTGAACAAACATTCCGCCAACCTTTGGTAATTCTCTAGACATAAATTCAGGTAATTCACTTTGTGGTGTAATTGGGTAACCGAAGAAATATTTACATCCTGCTTGAATCGCAGCAGCACCTAACGCTTCGTTTCCCTTCATTAATACTTTAGCCATGATATTTCCCTCCTTACAATTTTTATATAATTAATCTACTTTTTCTACAGTGATTACAACATCAGGACAAATTGTTGCACAGCTTGCACACGCGATACATTTTTCCATGTTCTCTTTAGTTACAGTCGCTGGATTATATCCTTTTGCATTGATTCTTGTTTTATCCATTTCAATAATTTTAACTGGACAAACAGTTGTACAAAGTGTACATCCTTTACAACGATTCTCATCAAAAATAACTCTTCCTTGAACTTTTGCCATTGTTTTAACCCTCCTTATATAATAATAAATAACTTGAGGAATATATAAACTTTGCCTTCATCAGCCACCACCTCCAGCAAAAATCATATACAAAATCTACATCCAATCTTCTCGCATGATCATTTTAATCGGAAGGATTTCTCCTTCTAAATCATTTGGCAGCTCTTTTGCTACACTTTCAATCACACTGATATATTTTATTGGAATATTCAGCTCTTTCGATGCTAAACTGCAAAGCTCCTGTCCTCTTAAAATATCCTCTACGCTTGTATATCTCAGCATATGCGTATTGTTAATCAGACCGGTTACCTTCGCTCTCGATGTTGTCTCAATGGATCGAATATGATGGATTAAGCCCTCTAGGGTTTGTGTTTCCGGTCTGTTGGCATTTACCACACAGAACATGTCATATTTTCCATCCACGAGATACTCCTGGTATCTTCCTAAGGTTCGAGCCCCCATGGAATCCCCACCGACATCCATTACAAAATCATAGCTTTCATTTTGCAACGGTCCTAAGATTGCCGCTGATATGGAAGGTAAGTCCGTACCAGAGCCTTCCACATAGCTGGACTCTACTTCTATACCATAGCTTCTCAGCAGTTTATGTTTTTCTCTACTTCTGAAGTATGGGTTGACCACATCGAGATCTGCTAAAGCTACTTTCTTTCCTTGTTTTGCTAGCTCTATGGCGTAGTTTATGGAAAACTCCGTTTTCCCACTGCCGTAGTGACCGATGATAATTCTAACTCTATTGTCTTTCAACATTTTAATCACCTTTATTGGTATTTTTTTGCTTCCTCTTCTCCTCTTAGTACTCTTAATCCACCTTCAGCTAAAGCGATCATTTCATCTTCGCCAGGATAGATTACTACATTAGAGATAAAGTCCACATCTTCCTTAATCCAAGCTGTAAATTCTTTATCGTATGCAATACCACCAGTTAAAATAATTGCATCTACTTTACCTTTTAATACTGCTGCACATGCACCGATTTCTTTTGCAACTTGGTATGCCATCGCTTTATATATTAATTCAGCTTCCTTATTTCCTTCTTCAATCATCTTGCAAACTTCTCTACCATCATTGGTATTTAAGTAAGCCACAAGACCACCTTTACCTGTGATTAATTTCTTAATCGCCTCTAAAGTATATTCTCCTGAGAAACACATTTTTGCTAATTGTCCTGCTGGAAGTCCACCGGATCTTTCTGGTGAGAATGGTCCATCTCCATCCAATGCATTGTTTACTTCTACAACTCTTCCTTGCTTGTGAGCACCTACAGAAACACCGCCACCTAAGTGTGCAACGATTACGTTCACTTCATCGTAAGCCTTACCCATATCTTTTGCGTATCTTCTAGCTACTGCTTTTTGATTTAATGCATGGAATATACTCATTCTCTCTAGTTGAGGAATACCAGATATTCTAGCGATCGGATCTAATTCATCTACAACCACTGGGTCAACGATGAAAGATGGAATATTTAATTGACCTGCAATTTCGTGTGCGATAATTCCACCTAAGTTTGAAGCATGTTGTCCAAGAACGCCGACTTTTAAATCAGCTAGCATATTTTCATCTACGGTATAAGTTCCACCTTCAATCGGCTTTAATAGACCGCCTCTACCTACAACTGCATCCAGCTTTGTAAGATTCATGCCTTTCTCATTCAATGTTTCAAGAATTACATTTTTTCTAAATTCATATTGAGCAAAAATTGTTGCATATTGTCCAATTTCTTCGGAAGAGTGTCTTAAAACCTCTTCAAATATATTCTTTTCGTTATCAAATATAGCAATTTTTGTAGATGTGGATCCTGGATTAATCGTTAATATTCTAAAAGTTTCACTCATTGTTTTTCCGCTCCTCTGATTAAAAATAGAATTTGTTCACTTCTGTTCACAATGCTTATAATGCAATCAGTTT
Organism: Alkaliphilus oremlandii OhILAs; assembly: GCF_000018325.1. Classification (GTDB taxonomy): domain Bacteria; phylum Bacillota; class Clostridia; order Peptostreptococcales; family Natronincolaceae; genus Alkaliphilus_B; species Alkaliphilus_B oremlandii. The sequence goes on from NC_009922.1 coordinate 2,589,064, forward strand.
TTAATTCCTAAAAACTTCAAATGCTTAAAATAATTTTGCTGCACATAATACACCAAGTGCAATAGAATACAGTTTTGCTTCGTCGCTATCTGCTCTAGACGTTAATACGACTGGCGCTTTTGCACCAACAATCAGTCCTGCGTTTTTAGCGCCTGCAAAGAATACCATGGATTTATATAAAATATTACCAGCTTCTATGTCTGGAACTAATAAAATCTCAGCTTGACCTGCAACTGGATGGTTAATTCCCTTGTGTTTTGCAGCTTCCATTGAAACCGCATTATCCAGTGCAAATGGACCACCTACAATACAGCCTGTCAGTTCACCATTTTTATTCATCTCTTCTAAAGCCGCTGCTTCTACCGTATCCTTCATTTTTGGATTTACTTTTTCAACTGCACAAAGAGCTGCTACCTTAGGCTCTGGAATATCAAGAGCGTGAGCTACTTGAACGGCATTTTCAATAATTTGTTTTTTTGTATTTAAATCCGGTGCCAAGTTCATAGCTGCATCTGTTACGAAGAATAGTCGATCGTATTCCTTCACATCAAATACCGCAACGTGACTTAGTACATTACCAGTTCTAAGACCGATTTCAGGGTCTAATACGGCTTTTAAAACTACAGAAGTATCCACTAAGCCTTTCATTACCATATGTGCCTTGCCAGAAGAAACAAGTTCTACTGCTTTTCTACAAGCTTCTACTGCATCTTTCACATCGATAATTTCAAATTGACCTGCATCAATCTTGTGATTTTGGGCAATTTCTAGAATTTTTTCCTTATCACCAACTAAAATCGCATTTACAATACCTTCTGCCACAGCTTGGTTCACTGCAGATAAAACTTCAAAGTCTTGGGCACAGGCTACAGAGATTGTTTTTGGACCTCTCTGTTTTGCGATTTCCATTACTTCTTTAAAATTTTTAATCATTTTAGCTTCACCTCATAATTCTAAAATTTTTATTCTTTTAAAATGGTAATTAGCTACATCAGCTAAATCATAGCTTTTTGATTTCTTTCATTTAAATTTTCAATATAACGACTTATAACTCACTCTGTAAATTAAATGCAAGAGACATGCCAAATAAATTATTTGGATATAATAATTGTATTTGTGCAAATTCGAGGCTTTCCTTGATACTATTATTTCAATAAAAATAAAATAACTTGTAAAAATATATTTCATGCAACAAATTGCATGAAATATATTGCACACTTCCATGCAATTTGTTGCATTGTTATTTTTAGTGATTATTCTTCAATTACATATTTCTCCATTTTATAATATAAATTTCGAATGGATATCTGTAATTCTTTTGCCGTAGCTGTACGATTACCATTATTTCTATTCAGTGCATCCATAATGACTTGTTTTTCCAATGCCTCCATGGTTTCCTTCAGATTCTTAACATTGTCCCTATCCTCTGTAGCGTAACTTATATGCTGTTCTGGATTGGTCTTAAGTTCACTATGCAGAAGCTTCGGAAGATGTTCCTCTTTAATCACGGTTTCGTTAATCTTCATATTGATGATAGAACGTCCAATAATGTTTTGTAGTTCCCTTACATTCCCTGGCCAATCATAAGATTTCAATCGTTCTAAAGCTTCTTCATCAATGTTTTCTACATGTCGACCATATTCTTGATTCAGCTTGTTAATTAGATTTAATACCAGATAATGAAAATCACTCAATCTCTTTTTTAAAGGCGGTATCTGAATGGGAATTACATTTAATCGGTAGTATAAATCCTCCCGAAACTTTCCCTCCTCTATGGCTTTCTCTAAAGAAGCGTTCGTTGCAGCAATAACACGTACATCGATATTGATCGGACTGGTACCGCCAACTCGAACAATTTCTTTTTCCTGCAGTACCCGAAGGAGCTTCACCTGTGTACTGAGAGAGATTTCACCGATCTCATCTAAGAATATCGTCCCACCATGAGCCTGCTCAAAAAACCCTACTTTTCCACCCTTCAATGCACCTGTAAATGCGCCTTCTTCATAGCCAAACAGCTCACTTTCAAGAATGTTTTCATTAATTGCAGCACAGTTTACACGAACAAATTGATTGTATCTTCGATAGGATAAATTATGGATGGCATGGGCAAATAGCTCTTTTCCTGTTCCACTTTCCCCCCTCAAAAGCACAGTAGCTGGAGTCAGTGCCGCCTTTTTTGCTTTCTCTATTGCAGTAACCATCAATTCATCGTATCCGATAATATCATCAAAGGTATATTTTGCCTCAAGCTTTCTGATGATTTGCTTTGCCTGCATCAGCTCATTATGGAGCCTTCTGATCTCGGTCAAATCATGCAATATCCCTACACTGCCTTTTAGATCCCCATCAACGATAATCGGCGCTGCGCTGGCTACAACTTCTTTTTTATTGGGCCCTATTTTGAGTCTTGCACCTTTTACTGGCTTTTTAGTCTTTAAAACCCTCATGTGAACACTTTTGCCTTCTACAACATCTACTGTAGCTGGCTTTCCAATGATATCTTCTTCGGAAAGTCCGATCAGATCCGTATAGGCAGGATTAATCATAATACCGATGCCATTTTCATTGCAAACTGAAATAGCATCTTGGCTGGAATTGAAAATTCCTTCCAATAAACTCTGCATCTCTTTTAATTTATAAATTTCATCATTTAAATTTAGTATTTCACTGATGTCCCGGAATACCGCCACTGCACCCGTTATATTTCCTTTATCATCCTTTACAGGCATTCTACTGGTAATAATAGAGATATCTGCGATTACTTGTCTACGATTTAATTCTGATTCTCCAGTTTTTAAAATATAGGGTAATCTTGTACTTGGAAGAACATCTTCAATATATTTTCCTAAAGCATCCTTCTCTTTCACTTTCACAATTTTTTCTGCTGCTCTATTAAATAAGGTAATAATTCCTTTCATATCTACAGCAATGGTCGCATCTTGGGTGCTATTTAAAATTACATCGATTTCATTCAACATATCTAATCTTCCCTTCATTCTAGTAAAGAAAATATTGGTTATAAAAGCTTTGGTTTTATGGGCACTAGGACAAAACCGGATAAGGTTAATTATCCGGTTCTGTCTATCACTATGAATTACTGCTTTAATAATTTTATCTTTATAGATTTTGGCTCTAATCGAACTTCCGCTATATCCTTTTCTATAATAAAAGGCAATGTAACTACTGGCTCAATGGTGTATTCATTGGCACTTAGTTCTGCTAAATCCACTTCCACTCTAATAACATTCTTATCGATGGTATCCAATATGGATTTTAAGCCTGTAATCGTTATATTTAAACTCTCTGGAATACTACTCTTATCCAATTTTAAATTTTCCCCTAAATTGTTAAATAAGATGTTCTCTCTGTTAATTTTGTAGATTTTTTCCTCTAATTTTTCAACGGTTACATCCAGTTTAATCGGTGCTTCACCTTGAACAGAAACATTCTCTGGAAGCTCTAGTTTCACATGGACACTCTGATTTTCTGTCAATTGATCTAGTGTAATCTTCTCTGTAGAGACTTCAGAAATATTGTTGAGTAATTCTTCGTCCCCTCGCAGAATCACCTCTGATGCACTGAGTTTTACTTCGGTAATCTTATACCCTTCTGCTGCCTTCAGTTCGTGAACGCCTTTCACGGGTACAGATTTTAAGAAAGCAATATCTAGAGATACATCTACATACGGTGTATTTATCTTTACATTCTTTACTTCCTCACCTCTACTGTTCACTGGCTTCAATGCTAAGCTTGATGAAAGCGACCCGCCTTCTCCTGTAATATCCAATGTTGCTACTACATTTTCTACAGCATTTACATAGCTCTCTGGTCCTTCTACCCATACAGCAGTCGGTTTATATACCATCGTTCCTTGATCGAAGTTCTGCTTTGGCTTTCCTGAAATAATTACCTTTACATCCTTAGATTTTTTCACGATTCCCTCTAGATCTACCCGAATAAATCGGGGACTAATATCAATTTCAATATTACTGGGAGCAGACACTTCCAAAGGGATCGTATTGGATCCTAACTTATACCCTCGTAAATCTGCCTTTACTTGAATTTGATTTTCCTTAATTTTATATATCTCATCCCTTCGTCCCGTAATTTTTGCCCTTACAGTAAAGCCTTCTCCTCCGACTAAGGCCATATCTTGCTCTTTTAGTTCTTCTACGTTTACAAGATTTACAGGGATATTGGGGATACTTCTACTCTCCTTTGGATTAAAGGCTTCCATCACATAAATCCATAAAATAAGAGAAAAAAGAATTGAAATAATCTTGGGTGCGAGATTGTTAATACCTGTCTTATTCATCCTTCTGCCTCCATTTCATTTTTAAGAATTGTAGCTTGCGATTTTCTTCGGCCTCATAGCTTTTCAATAAGATTTCAGACAACTTTTCAACATCCAAAAATCTTCTGAGTTTTCCATTTTCAGCAATAGAAATAGATCCCGTTTCCTCGGAAACAATAACGACCATAGAATCTGATCTCTCTGTAATCCCAATTCCTGCTCGATGTCTCGTACCTAAGGCTTTACTGATATTTGGATTATCTGTCAATGGTAGAAGGCATCCAGCGGCTAAAATCTGATTCTTTCTCATAACGACAGCGCCATCATGAAGGGGCGTATTTGGAATAAAAATATTAATCAATAAACCACTGGATATTTTTCCACGAATTTCAGTTCCGGTCTCTACAACTTCACTTAATCCCGTTTCTCTTTCAATAACAATCAGTGCACCGATTTTTTGTCTCGAAAGGGATCCCACTGCCTCAGTTAATTCTGAAACAGCATTCTTTATCTCTTCTTCTTCGATATCAATGATGGACTTCGTCAGGAATTTTGTCCTACCGATATATTCTAGAGCTCTTCTCAATTCCGGTTGAAATACAATTAATATGGCAATGACTCCTACTGTCATCGTATTTCTCAAAATCCAATTGATGACATGAAGCTGAAGCCATCCACTTACCTGCGTGGCCAATAGCAATAAAATAATTCCCTTTATAAGCTGCTCGGCCCTAGTTTCTCTAATTAACATATATAATTTATAAAAAACAAAGGCAACAATTGCCATGTCGGCAATATCTCTAATCCCAATATTCATAAATAATTCCAGAACATCTTGCACGGAAAGCACCCTCTTGTCTCGATTTTTCTATATCTAAATTAAGACTTTATATATGTAGATTTCTACTCATAAAAAGTCATATTTGTTAAGTTTATTTAGTTGAATCTTTATTTCTATTTACCTAAAGATTGTTTTTTTAGAATTGTCACTCTCAGAATGGTATTTATATTTTATAATTTCATAATTTCATCTCTACCTATAATATTATCCTAAATTTTCAAAAAAGGAAATGAAGAATTTAAAATTATCTGTTCTCTTTCAAAATAAAAATTTCAATCTCAAATATTTTTAATTTCTTATTTTTTGAAAAGTTTTTAACAGCCTACCGCTGCATTTTGTAGAACAATAAAAAAAGCTTCTAGAGAAGCGTTGTAAGGAAGCTTTTTTTAACTCATTTACGGTAAAGTTCTCCTTTGAAAGCTTTTTATAAGTAGAACGTTCCTATTTGCTATAAAAAATAGGATTCTAATGAATCCTATGATTATAATATAGTCTCAACTAGAAGTTATTATTTTTTAGTCATCTCATTGATATATTCGATTTTTAATTTGGACATTTCTACATACTGTTCATATGTAATTTGCTGTTTTTCATACAGCATATCCATCACTTCCATAAAACTCTTACAGATATCCAGTATCTCTTCTCTCAAAACATCCATTATGATACTCCCCCAATTTTAGTATCTGCTCATACTTAAATCATACAATAAATGCTAAAAATTGCAAGTGAAATTATAAAATGGTATATCAGTACTAATATAGATCATGTCCTTTGTACTATATGAGCTTTCATCAATTCACTACATATTATATCGTATTATTTTATAGATTTAAATATGAATACTATTTTTTTATCACGATCTTTATACGTATACTTTTCCTATGTTATTGATAACGTCCTGTATATATCCTTCATCTACTACCTTTTCAAAACTTCTAAGTCCGGCAATTCTAAATCCATGCTTCTCTGCAAGCCGATTGATTTCATCAACCTTTTCTATTTTCATGGATCTTCCGATACTAAAGTTTTCATATTTCCCTTCTAGGGATAAAATCATAGTCTCTGCCATACAAGCATAACATAATCCCTTTGGAAATCCAAAGTTAAAATTAAAATCTACACCATCGGGCACCTGGATCACACCACCATCTATCACTAATACATCTTTTCTCTGTTCTCTCACCAACTTCGATACATCTCTTGGCCTGGCCACATCACAAACCACTGCACCACTTTTAATATATTCTGGCTTGATGATATCGTCAATACTGCTGGTTACCGTAATTACTACATCTGCATTTTTAATCCCTTCTTTTATGCTACTGCTACATTCTATTGAAATAGACTCCCCATACTTTTGAATAAATTCTTCTTTTACTGCTAAAAGCTTCTCGTTGCTTCTACTGATGATTGTTGTTTTTCTAGCCTCTCTACAAGCAAGTTCAGCACATACCTTTCCTATAGACCCCGTGGCTCCTACCACAGCAATTTCACATTCCTTTAAATTTTTATCCAGTAATCTGCATGCTTGCTTCGTCGCTTCAAATGCAGAAGCCACTGTATAAGTATTTCCTGTGGTCACAGCAATCCCTAAATTATTGGCAATCGTTACACCACCGTCCCCTATCACTGAGGTATACGCTCCAAGACCCACTATTTTTGCACCCAAGCTTTCAGCCATTTTACCTGCCTTTATTATTTTCCTTAGGACATATTCTTCTGACATTTCAATCATCATCTTTGAGGTCATTGGAACACCGACAAACCATCCCTCCGATTCTTGGTATGTACTCTTTACATTCGTAATGTGTGAGGTAATGGAGGGAGGCATACTGCGCACCAGCTTTTCTGTCATATTTTTAGGCAGTATTTTTAAAAATCCATATTTTTTATAGATATCATCAATCTCTATTGGATGAACGATAAAAGCAAAACGATTCATAGATTTATTTCCCTCCACTCACTACAGATTTTATAATATTTTTAGCGGCATTTAAAGTAATCGATCCCATACTTTTATTTCTGATGAGAATATCTTCTAATGCGTTAATAAATCGGTCCAATTGCTCATAGGTAACAGTCAGTGGTGGTTCTATTCGAATCACATTGGGATTGTTTAATGTATACGCTGTAATTATGTTATAGTGGTTCATCAATTCATTGGCTACAATAGCCCCTGTATATTCAGCAATGAGTTCTTGCATATTTTTGTTCATTAAATTATTGATTAAAGGAAATTTTATTGTGCTAAATTCCAGTCCTATCATAAGCCCTCTTCCTCTTACATCTTTTAAAATTGGATATTGTTCTCTTAATTGAACTAATTTGCTTAAGACATAGTTTCCTTTTTCTAAGGCTTCATTTTGCAAATTATTTTCTTCTATAAATTGTATTGTAGAAATACCGGCTGCTGCTGCCCATGTATTTCCACCAAAAGTAGAAGTGTGCAATAAGCATCGCTCCAAAGAACCATATGCGCTTTTCCATATTTCTTCCTTTGTTATATATGCACCGATAGGAATAATTCCTCCACTTAAGGATTTAGCAATACACATAATATCAGGCACTACATCTTCTGCATCACAAGCAAACCAATGCCCTGTTCTACCTAATCCAGTCTGTATCTCATCTGCAATCAACAATACGCCATACTGTGAACAAAGTTTTTTTGCTTTCCTTAAATAGTCCACAGGTGGAAGAATAATCCCTCCCTCACCTTGAATCGGTTCTACGATAAATGCTGCAACATCATTATATTCTTCTAAAATCAATTTTAGTGCAGATAGGTCTCCATAGGGAACCTCCGTAGCTAGGGGTACCATCGGTTCAAAATATTGCTTATACTTATCTCTTCCCGTAACCGATAATGCACCCATGGATTTTCCATGAAAAGCACCCTTACAGTAGATTACTCTGGATTTTTTGGTTGCTATTTTTGCGATCTTCAATGCACCTTCTACGGCTTCTGCACCACTGTTACAGAAAAAGGTATATTTCAAATCTCCTGGTGTTATTGTGGCTAGATTTTTTGCTAATACGCTTGTCAACGGATTCATGGCCAATTGTAATATATTGGGCATATGGTTGATCTTGTTTAATGAATCGATTATGAATTCATTATTATGTCCCACGTTCAGGGAACCGTACCCACCTAGGAAATCTAGATATTCATTTCCTTCCTTATCCCAAACAATCATATCCTTTGCCTTGACGAAATTTTTATTAAAACCCAGTGTTTTTAAAATCATGGCAAATTGCGGATTCATATATCTTCTATAGTTTTCTTCCGCTTCCTCATTGCCACATTCCAGGGCTTCCTCTATAGAGATCAATTTTTTATTATCTATTTGATTCACCATTATTCACTTCCTCGTAAAATGAATTTCAAATCTATTTACGATTTTTTCCAACTTATGGCTGATCTATTCTATTATATTGAAATAAAAATTTTTCATTTCCATTCAATAGATTTATCGCTCAGTCAACCCTAAGTTTTGGTTAGAAATTTTAGTGCCTAAAATAGAAAAAGCTTCTACAGAAGCATTCTAAGGAAGTTTTTGAAACTCATTTACGGTAAAACTCTTTTTTGTGAGCATATTGTAAATGAAGATTTTCCATTCATTATACAAAAACCTCCCTTATGAAATCTAAAGGAGGCCTTTTAAAAATATATCAACTTGTTTCTTCTTTCAATTCTTACAATAAATAAAGTGGATGCATAATTTCTTTAAAACATAAAAAAGCAAGAGACCTATATCTCTTGCTTTTTTATTTATTTTGGTGACCCCTAGGGGAATCGAACCCCTGTTACCGCCGTGAAAGGGCGGTGTCTTGACCGCTTGACCAAGAGGCCATAATTTGGTTGCGGGGGTAGGACTTGAACCTACGACCTTCGGGTTATGAGCCCGACGAGCTGCCAACTGCTCCACCCCGCGATGAATTTGTAAAAATGGTGCCGAAGACCGGAATCGAACCGGTACGATCTTGAAGGACCGCAGGATTTTAAGTCCTGTGCGTCTGCCAGTTCCGCCACTTCGGCATGCTTCAATTACCAAAATCCTTAATTTTGTGCAATTGGAGTACTCAGCATTAGCCGAGTTTCTTATTAAAAGTGGCTCCAAAGAGAGGGCTCGAACCTCCAACCTACCGGTTAACAGCCGGTTGCTCCACCATTGAGCTACTTTGGAACAATATATCGCAGCGACCTACTCTCCCAGGCAGCTTCCCGCCAAGTACCATCAGCGCTGAAGGGCTTAACTACTGTGTTCGGTATGGGAACAGGTGTGACCCCTTCGCTATAGCCACGACATGCTTTAATCACCCAAATCTTCGATTTGGTGTGAGTGGAGTACTCAGCATTAGCTGAGTTTCCTTTAAGAGAATTAATTCTCTCAAAACTGAATAATGTTAGAAAAATGTATTGGTCAAGCCCTCGACCTATTAGTACCTATCAGCTGAGTACATTACTGCACTTACACCCTAGGCCTATCAACCAGTTAGTCTATCTGGGGTCTTACTCGCTTACGCGATGGGAAATCTTATCTTGAGGGGGGCTTCGTGCTTAGATGCCTTCAGCACTTATCCCTTCCACACTTAGCTACCCAGCGGTGCTCTTGGCAGAACAACTGGTACACCAGAGGTGTGTCCATCCCGGTCCTCTCGTACTAAGGACAGCTCCTCTCAAATTTCCTGCGCCCGCGACGGATAGGGACCGAACTGTCTCACGACGTTCTGAACCCAGCTCGCGTACCACTTTAATGGGCGAACAGCCCAACCCTTGGGACCTACTACAGCCCCAGGATGTGATGAGCCGACATCGAGGTGCCAAACCTCCCCGTCGATGTGGACTCTTGGGGGAGATAAGCCTGTTATCCCCGGGGTAGCTTTTATCCGTTGAGCGATGGCCCTTCCACTCGGAACCACCGGATCACTAAGCCCGACTTTCGTCCTTGCTCGACCTGTATGTCTCGCAATCAAGCTCCCTTTTGCCTTTACACTCTACGCACGATTTCCGACCGTGCTGAGGGAACCTTTGGGCGCCTCCGTTACATTTTGGGAGGCGACCGCCCCAGTCAAACTGCCCACCAGACAGTGTCCCAAGACTGGATTCACAGTCTATGGTTAGAACTTCAGTACTACAAGAGTGGTATCCCAACGGTGACTCCACCAAGACTGGCGTCCTGGCTTCTAAGTCTCCCACCTATGCTGTACATGTAGCACCAAAATCCAATGTCAAGTTGCAGTAAAGCTCCACGGGGTCTTTCCGTCCTGTCGCGGGTAACCAGCATCTTCACTGGTATTACAATTTCACCGGGTCTATTGTTGAGACAGCGCCCAAATCGTTACGCCTTTCGTGCGGGTCGGAACTTACCCGACAAGGAATTTCGCTACCTTAGGACCGTTATAGTTACGGCCGCCGTTTACTGGGGCTTAAGTTCACTGCTTCGCTTACGCTAACAATTCCCCTTAACCTTCCAGCACCGGGCAGGCGTCAGCCCCTATACGTCGTCTTTCGACTTAGCAGAGACCTATGTTTATGATAAACAGTCGCTTGGGCCTATTCTCTGCGGCCGATTAAGGCCTCCGAGAGTAAATCTCTCAACCTCAATCGGCTCCCCTTATCCCGAAGTTACGGGGTCATTTTGCCGAGTTCCTTAACAATAGTTCTCCCGATCGTCTTAGGATTCTCTCCTCACCTACCTGTGTCGGTTTGCGGTACGGGCACCTTATTTCTCGATAGAAGCTTTTCTCGACAGTGTGGAATCAGCCAGTTCGCTACTTAAATTTCGCTCCCCATCGTATCTCAGAATTGTCTTGGGGGATTTGCCTCCCGAGACTCCCTACATACTTAGACGCACACAACCAACGGTGCGCTGAACCTATCCTACTGTGTCACTCCATCTCTAATAGCGATTTAAGGTGGTACAGGAATGTAAACCTGTTGTCCATCGCCTACGCCTTTCGGCCTGGGCTTAGGTCCCGACTAACCCTGAGCGGACGAACCTTCCTCAGGAAACCTTAGGTTTTCGACGGGCAGGATTCTCACCTGCCTCTCGTTACTCATGCCAACATTCTCACTTCTATAGCGTCCACTGCTCCTCACGGTACAGCTTCAACCACTATAGAACGCTCGCCTACCATCCTTGCGGATCCATAGCTTCGGTGATACGTTTGAGCCCCGGACATTTTCGGCGCAGAATCACTCGACCAGTGAGCTATTACGCACTCTTTAAATGAATGGCTGCTTCTAAGCCAACATCCTGGTTGTCTGTGCAACTCCACATCCTTTTCCACTTAACGTATACTTTGGGACCTTAGCTGATGGTCTGGGCTGTTGCCCTCTTGACTACGGATCTTATCACTCGTAGTCTGACTCCCGATTAAAAGTTCACGGCATTCGGAGTTTGATAGGTTTTGGTAACCGGTGAAGGCCCCTAGACCATTCAGTGCTCTACCTCCGTAACTCTAAACATCGAGGCTAGCCCTAAAGCTATTTCGGCGAGAACCAGCTATCTCCGGGCTCGATTGGAATTTCACCGCTACCCACAGTTCATCCGGTGACTTTTCAACGTCAATCGGTTCGGACCTCCACGAAATTTTACTTCCGCTTCATCCTGACCATGGGTAGGTCGCCCGGTTTCGGGTCTACGGCATGAAACTATATCGCCCTATTAAGACTCGGTTTCCCTACGGCTTCGCACCTAAAGTGCTTAACCTTGCTCCATACCGTAACTCGTTGGCCCGTTCTACAAAAAGTACGCGGTCACACATATAAAGTGCTCCCACAGTTTGTAAGCAGAAGGTTTCAGGTTCTATTTCACTCCCCTTCCGGGGTTCTTTTCACCTTTCCCTCACGGTACTATACGCTATCGGTCACCAGGTAGTATTTAGCCTTGGGGGGTGGTCCCCCCTGCTTCCCACAAGGTTTCACGTGCCTCGTGGTACTCTGGATCACGGCCTAGATTGTTACTGTTTCATATACAGGACTATTACCCTCTGTGGTGGGTCTTTCCAAACCTCTTCTATTACAGTAAGTTTTCCGTTGTGGCCGGTCCTCAACCCCCATAGAGAAAACCCTATGGGTTTGGGCTTTTCCCCTTTCGCTCGCCGCTACTGAGGGAATCGATTTTTCTTTCTCTTCCTCAGGGTACTTAGATGTTTCAGTTCCCCTGGTATGTCTTCCATTACCTATGAATTGAGTAGTGGATACTTAAGTATTAACCTAAGTAGGTTTCCCCATTCGGAAATCCCCGGATCAAAACTTGCTTGCAGTTCCCCGAGGCTTATCGCAGCTTACCACGTCCTTCATCGACTCCTGGTGCCAAGGCATCCGCCTTCTGCCCTTATTAGCTTGACCAAAGCTATATATATGAACTACATAAATTAAATTATATAGTTACATTCTTGTTTCTTTGTTACTTCATCAATTGTTTCTCTAACATTATTCAGTTTTCAAAGAACTATATTGGTGGGCTCAAGTGGACTCGAACCACCGACCTCACGCTTATCAGGCGTGCGCTCTAACCACCTGAGCTATGAGCCCATTTTTTCAATTTTCCAAATTTCACATTGGCTATTCTTGAAAAATAAAAGTCTTTCAAAATTAAAAGGTCGTCTATTGCTATCGCAATGACTCCCGTTGCACTTAAAATCTTCCGATTTTCAAGTGTTTGAAATTTTACCAATTTCCAACACCAAAGCTAGAAACTGATATTTAAAGGACTTTAAAGTCCCTCAAAACTAAACAGTATAGATTCGCCATTTCTCCTTAGAAAGGAGGTGATCCAGCCGCACCTTCCGATACGGCTACCTTGTTACGACTTCACCCCAGTCATTAGCTTCACCTTCGACAGCTTCCTCCTTACGGTTAGATAGCTGGCTTCGGGTGCTTCCAACTCCCATGGTGTGACGGGCGGTGTGTACAAGACCCGGGAACGCATTCACCGCGACATTCTGATCCGCGATTACTAGCAACTCCAACTTCATGTGGGCGAGTTTCAGCCCACAATCCGAACTGGGACCGATTTTGTAGGATTTGCTCCAGATTACTCTTTCGCTGCCCGTTGTATCGGCCATTGTAGCACGTGTGTAGCCCTGAACATAAGGGGCATGATGATTTGACGTCATCCCCACCTTCCTCCGAGTTATCCCCGGCAGTCTCTCTAGAGTGCCCAACTTAATGATGGCAACTAAAGACAAGGGTTGCGCTCGTTGCGGGACTTAACCCAACATCTCACGACACGAGCTGACGACAACCATGCACCACCTGTCTCCTCTGTCCCCGAAGGGAAGGATTCGGTTAAGAATCGGTCAGAGGGATGTCAAGTCCAGGTAAGGTTCTTCGCGTTGCTTCGAATTAAACCACATGCTCCGCTGCTTGTGCGGGTCCCCGTCAATTCCTTTGAGTTTCATACTTGCGTACGTACTCCCCAGGCGGAGTGCTTAATGCGTTAACTTCGGCACCGAGGTTCGACCCCCAACACCTAGCACTCATCGTTTACGGCGTGGACTACCAGGGTATCTAATCCTGTTCGCTACCCACGCTTTCGTGCCTCAGCGTCAGTTGCAGTCCAGAGAGTCGCCTTCGCCACTGGTGTTCCTCCTAATATCTACGCATTTCACCGCTACACTAGGAATTCCACTCTCCTCTCCTGCACTCAAGCCCTACAGTTTCAAAGGCTTACTACGGTTGAGCCGTAGCCTTTGACCTCTGACCTATAGGGCAGCCTACGCACCCTTTACGCCCAATGATTCCGGATAACGCTTGCCCCCTACGTATTACCGCGGCTGCTGGCACGTAGTTAGCCGGGGCTTCCTCCTAAGGTACCGTCATTATCTTCCCTTAGGACAGAGCTTTACGACCCGAAGGCCTTCATCGCTCACGCGGCGTTGCTGCATCAGGGTTTCCCCCATTGTGCAATATTCCCCACTGCTGCCTCCCGTAGGAGTCTGGACCGTGTCTCAGTTCCAGTGTGGCCGTTCACCCTCTCAGGCCGGCTACTGATCGTCGCCTTGGTGAGCCATTACCTCACCAACTAGCTAATCAGACGCGGGCCCATCCTGTACCGAAGTTCTTTGACCTTTTAGGGATGCCCCCAAAAGGCGTCATGGGGTATTAGCAATGGTTTCCCATTGTTATCCCCCTGTACAGGGTAGGTTGCCCACGCGTTACTCACCCGTCCGCCGCTAAGAATCCAAAGTAAACTTCTTCATCTCCGCTCGACTTGCATGTGTTAGGCACGCCGCCAGCGTTCATCCTGAGCCAGGATCAAACTCTCAATTAAAAATTGTTTGAATTTCTGGGTTCCATTCTTTAAAATGGATTGCTCAGTTTTAAACTGACTTTAAAAATTTTGGCTTAAATCTATACTGTTTAGTTTTCAAAGACCTTTTTTTGTGTGCCGCCTTGTTTCGGCGACTTTCTTAATATATCACACTTGAAATCTTATGTCAATAACTTTTTTTATTTTTTTGTCGAATATTACATTTTTTATCCGATCAATTCTATAAAAAGCAAACCCATTATAGACAATAAAAAAGAGAGTTATTCAATATCTAATCTCTCAAATGGTGCCCAGAGGCGGAATCGAACCACCGACACGGGGATTTTCAGTCCCCTGCTCTACCGACTGAGCTATCTGGGCTTTTAAAACTGGTGGGCTCAAGTGGACTCGAACCACCGACCTCACGCTTATCAGGCGTGCGCTCTAACCACCTGAGCTATGAGCCCCTAATTAAAATGGAGCGGAAGACGGGACTCGAACCCGCGACCCTCGCCTTGGCAAGGCGATGCTCTACCACTGAGCCACTTCCGCATGTTTTTTAATTTTTTAAAAAAATATGGTGCGGGTGAAGGGAGTCGAACCCCCACGGTTTCCCGCTAGATCCTAAGTCTAGTGCGTCTGCCAATTCCGCCACACCCGCATATTTTATTGGTGGAGGGAGAAGGATTCGAACCTTCGAAGTCGTTGACAACAGATTTACAGTCTGCCCCCTTTGGCCGCTCGGGAACCCCTCCTTGTTTTAACCACCAGATATTTAACTTGTTTCAAATGAAATCTTTATGTTCACTTTTAAAATAAAAATGGAGCTGGTGATGGGATTCGAACCCGCGACCTGCTGATTACAAATCAGCTGCTCTGGCCAACTGAGCTACACCAGCATGCTAAATGATGCTTCTTTTTATTTAAAAATGGCGATCCGGAAGGGGCTCGAACCCTCGACCTCCAGCGTGACAGGCTGGCATTCTAACCAACTGAACTACCGGACCATTTTGGTGGGCGCAACAGGACTTGAACCTGTGACCCCCTGCTTGTAAGGCAGGTGCTCTCCCAGCTGAGCTATGCGCCCAAAATTTTGGTGACCCCTAGGGGAATCGAACCCCTGTTACCGCCGTGAAAGGGCGGTGTCTTGACCGCTTGACCAAGGGGCCATAATTTGGTTGCGGGGGTAGGACTTGAACCTACGACCTTCGGGTTATGAGCCCGACGAGCTGCCAACTGCTCCACCCCGCGATGTGTTTCAATCATCTAAATCTTCGATTTAGTTTGATTGGAGTACTCGATACTAGCCGAGTTTGAATTTAAAAGTTGGTGCCGAAGACCGGAATCGAACCGGTACGATCTTGAAGGACCGCAGGATTTTAAGTCCTGTGCGTCTGCCAGTTCCGCCACTTCGGCATGCTTCAATTACCAAAATCCTTAATTTTGTGCAATTGGAGTACTCAGTATTAGCCGAGTTTCTTATTAAAAATGGCTCCAGAGAGAGGGCTCGAACCTCCAACCTACCGGTTAACAGCCGGGTGCTCCACCATTGAGCTACTCTGGAACAATAATATCGCAGCGACCTACTCTCCCAGGCAGCTTCCCGCCAAGTACCATCAGCGCTGAAGGGCTTAACTACTGTGTTCGGTATGGGAACAGGTGTGACCCCTTCGCTATAGCCACGACATTATTGAGAGATAGTACTCTCAAAACTGAATAATGTTAGAAAAATGTATTGGTCAAGCCCTCGACCTATTAGTACCTATCAGCTGAGTACATTACTGCACTTACACCCTAGGCCTATCAACCAGTTAGTCTATCTGGGGTCTTACTCGCTTACGCGATGGGAAATCTTATCTTGAGGGGGGCTTCGTGCTTAGATGCCTTCAGCACTTATCCCTTCCACACTTAGCTACCCAGCGGTGCTCTTGGCAGAACAACTGGTACACCAGAGGTGTGTCCATCCCGGTCCTCTCGTACTAAGGACAGCTCCTCTCAAATTTCCTGCGCCCGCGACGGATAGGGACCGAACTGTCTCACGACGTTCTGAACCCAGCTCGCGTACCACTTTAATGGGCGAACAGCCCAACCCTTGGGACCTACTACAGCCCCAGGATGTGATGAGCCGACATCGAGGTGCCAAACCTCCCCGTCGATGTGGACTCTTGGGGGAGATAAGCCTGTTATCCCCGGGGTAGCTTTTATCCGTTGAGCGATGGCCCTTCCACTCGGAACCACCGGATCACTAAGCCCGACTTTCGTCCTTGCTCGACCTGTATGTCTCGCAATCAAGCTCCCTTTTGCCTTTACACTCTACGCACGATTTCCGACCGTGCTGAGGGAACCTTTGGGCGCCTCCGTTACATTTTGGGAGGCGACCGCCCCAGTCAAACTGCCCACCAGACAGTGTCCCAAGACTGGATTCACAGTCTATGGTTAGAACTTCAGTACTACAAGAGTGGTATCCCAACGGTGACTCCACCAAGACTGGCGTCCTGGCTTCTAAGTCTCCCACCTATGCTGTACATGTAGCACCAAAATCCAATGTCAAGTTGCAGTAAAGCTCCACGGGGTCTTTCCGTCCTGTCGCGGGTAACCAGCATCTTCACTGGTATTACAATTTCACCGGGTCTATTGTTGAGACAGCGCCCAAATCGTTACGCCTTTCGTGCGGGTCGGAACTTACCCGACAAGGAATTTCGCTACCTTAGGACCGTTATAGTTACGGCCGCCGTTTACTGGGGCTTAAGTTCACTGCTTCGCTTACGCTAACAATTCCCCTTAACCTTCCAGCACCGGGCAGGCGTCAGCCCCTATACGTCGTCTTTCGACTTAGCAGAGACCTATGTTTATGATAAACAGTCGCTTGGGCCTATTCTCTGCGGCCGATTAAGGCCTCCGAGAGTAAATCTCTCAACCTCAATCGGCTCCCCTTATCCCGAAGTTACGGGGTCATTTTGCCGAGTTCCTTAACAATAGTTCTCCCGATCGTCTTAGGATTCTCTCCTCACCTACCTGTGTCGGTTTGCGGTACGGGCACCTTATTTCTCGATAGAAGCTTTTCTCGACAGTGTGGAATCAGCCAGTTCGCTACTTAAATTTCGCTCCCCATCGTATCTCAGAATTGTCTTGGGGGATTTGCCTCCCGAGACTCCCTACATACTTAGACGCACACAACCAACGGTGCGCTGAACCTATCCTACTGTGTCACTCCATCTCTAATAGCGATTTAAGGTGGTACAGGAATGTAAACCTGTTGTCCATCGCCTACGCCTTTCGGCCTGGGCTTAGGTCCCGACTAACCCTGAGCGGACGAACCTTCCTCAGGAAACCTTAGGTTTTCGACGGGCAGGATTCTCACCTGCCTCTCGTTACTCATGCCAACATTCTCACTTCTATAGCGTCCACTGCTCCTCACGGTACAGCTTCAACCACTATAGAACGCTCGCCTACCATCCTTGCGGATCCATAGCTTCGGTGATACGTTTGAGCCCCGGACATTTTCGGCGCAGAATCACTCGACCAGTGAGCTATTACGCACTCTTTAAATGAATGGCTGCTTCTAAGCCAACATCCTGGTTGTCTGTGCAACTCCACATCCTTTTCCACTTAACGTATACTTTGGGACCTTAGCTGATGGTCTGGGCTGTTGCCCTCTTGACTACGGATCTTATCACTCGTAGTCTGACTCCCGATTAAAAGTTCACGGCATTCGGAGTTTGATAGGTTTTGGTAACCGGTGAAGGCCCCTAGACCATTCAGTGCTCTACCTCCGTAACTCTAAACATCGAGGCTAGCCCTAAAGCTATTTCGGCGAGAACCAGCTATCTCCGGGCTCGATTGGAATTTCACCGCTACCCACAGTTCATCCGGTGACTTTTCAACGTCAATCGGTTCGGACCTCCACGAAATTTTACTTCCGCTTCATCCTGACCATGGGTAGGTCGCCCGGTTTCGGGTCTACGGCATGAAACTATATCGCCCTATTAAGACTCGGTTTCCCTACGGCTTCGCACCTAAAGTGCTTAACCTTGCTCCATACCGTAACTCGTTGGCCCGTTCTACAAAAAGTACGCGGTCACACATATAAAGTGCTCCCACAGTTTGTAAGCAGAAGGTTTCAGGTTCTATTTCACTCCCCTTCCGGGGTTCTTTTCACCTTTCCCTCACGGTACTATACGCTATCGGTCACCAGGTAGTATTTAGCCTTGGGGGGTGGTCCCCCCTGCTTCCCACAAGGTTTCACGTGCCTCGTGGTACTCTGGATCACGGCCTAGATTGTTACTGTTTCATATACAGGACTATTACCCTCTGTGGTGGGTCTTTCCAAACCTCTTCTATTACAGTAAGTTTTCCGTTGTGGCCGGTCCTCAACCCCCATAGAGAAAACCCTATGGGTTTGGGCTTTTCCCCTTTCGCTCGCCGCTACTGAGGGAATCGATTTTTCTTTCTCTTCCTCAGGGTACTTAGATGTTTCAGTTCCCCTGGTATGTCTTCCATTACCTATGAATTGAGTAGTGGATACTTAAGTATTAACCTAAGTAGGTTTCCCCATTCGGAAATCCCCGGATCAAAACTTGCTTGCAGTTCCCCGAGGCTTATCGCAGCTTACCACGTCCTTCATCGACTCCTGGTGCCAAGGCATCCGCCTTCTGCCCTTATTAGCTTGACCAAAGCTATATATATGAACTACATAAATTGAATTATATAGTTGCATTCTTGTTTCTTTGTTACTTCATCAATTGTTTCTCTAACATTATTCAGTTTTCAAAGAACTAACTGTCCGCGTTAGCGGAATAATATAATACCAATTTTAATGTCTTTTGTCAACATTGTTGTTGGTATTTTTGGTGGAGACGAGGAGAGTCGAACTCCTGACCCCCTGCTTGCAAGGCAGGTGCTCTCCCAACTGAGCTACGCCCCCATGGTTGCTTCAATCTCCCAAATCTGTGATTTGGTGTGATTGGAGTACTCGGCATTAGCCGAGTTTCATTTTAAGAGATTTTAAGGTCTCTCAAAACTAAACAGTATAGATTCGCCATTTCTCCTTAGAAAGGAGGTGATCCAGCCGCACCTTCCGATACGGCTACCTTGTTACGACTTCACCCCAGTCATTAGCTTCACCTTCGACAGCTTCCTCCTTACGGTTAGATAGCTGGCTTCGGGTGCTTCCAACTCCCATGGTGTGACGGGCGGTGTGTACAAGACCCGGGAACGCATTCACCGCGACATTCTGATCCGCGATTACTAGCAACTCCAACTTCATGTGGGCGAGTTTCAGCCCACAATCCGAACTGGGACCGATTTTGTAGGATTTGCTCCAGATTACTCTTTCGCTGCCCGTTGTATCGGCCATTGTAGCACGTGTGTAGCCCTGAACATAAGGGGCATGATGATTTGACGTCATCCCCACCTTCCTCCGAGTTATCCCCGGCAGTCTCTCTAGAGTGCCCAACTTAATGATGGCAACTAAAGACAAGGGTTGCGCTCGTTGCGGGACTTAACCCAACATCTCACGACACGAGCTGACGACAACCATGCACCACCTGTCTCCTCTGTCCCCGAAGGGAAGGATTCGGTTAAGAATCGGTCAGAGGGATGTCAAGTCCAGGTAAGGTTCTTCGCGTTGCTTCGAATTAAACCACATGCTCCGCTGCTTGTGCGGGTCCCCGTCAATTCCTTTGAGTTTCATACTTGCGTACGTACTCCCCAGGCGGAGTGCTTAATGCGTTAACTTCGGCACCGAGGTTCGACCCCCAACACCTAGCACTCATCGTTTACGGCGTGGACTACCAGGGTATCTAATCCTGTTCGCTACCCACGCTTTCGTGCCTCAGCGTCAGTTGCAGTCCAGAGAGTCGCCTTCGCCACTGGTGTTCCTCCTAATATCTACGCATTTCACCGCTACACTAGGAATTCCACTCTCCTCTCCTGCACTCAAGCCCTACAGTTTCAAAGGCTTACTACGGTTGAGCCGTAGCCTTTGACCTCTGACCTATAGGGCAGCCTACGCACCCTTTACGCCCAATGATTCCGGATAACGCTTGCCCCCTACGTATTACCGCGGCTGCTGGCACGTAGTTAGCCGGGGCTTCCTCCTAAGGTACCGTCATTATCTTCCCTTAGGACAGAGCTTTACGACCCGAAGGCCTTCATCGCTCACGCGGCGTTGCTGCATCAGGGTTTCCCCCATTGTGCAATATTCCCCACTGCTGCCTCCCGTAGGAGTCTGGACCGTGTCTCAGTTCCAGTGTGGCCGTTCACCCTCTCAGGCCGGCTACTGATCGTCGCCTTGGTGAGCCATTACCTCACCAACTAGCTAATCAGACGCGGGCCCATCCTGTACCGAAGTTCTTTGACCTTTTAGGGATGCCCCCAAAAGGCGTCATGGGGTATTAGCAATGGTTTCCCATTGTTATCCCCCTGTACAGGGTAGGTTGCCCACGCGTTACTCACCCGTCCGCCGCTAAGAATCCAAAGTAAACTTTTTCATCTCCGCTCGACTTGCATGTGTTAGGCACGCCGCCAGCGTTCATCCTGAGCCAGGATCAAACTCTCAATTAAAAATTGTTTGAATTTCTGGGTTCCATTTTTTATAAATGGATTGCTCAGTTTTAAACTGACTTTAAAAATTTTGGCTTAAATCTATACTGTTTAGTTTTCAAAGACCTTTTTTGTATACCTCACTTTTCCGAGGCTTTTTTTAATATACCACGTTCGAAATATTTTGTCAATACTTCGTTTTGTTTTTTTGAAAATGGTGACCCATCCGCGACTCGAACGCGGGACACCCTGATTAAAAGTCAGGTGCTCTACCGACTGAGCTAATGGGTCCTGTTTTTTTGGAGCGGGTGAAGGGAATCGAACCCTCGCGATCAGCTTGGAAGGCTGACGTTCTACCATTGAACTACACCCGCAGAGTGTTTGATGGTTCATGCAACACAGCTTGTGTAAAGGTAAGATACAGCACTTGCTGAATTCTATTATTTTTTTAGTGGTGGAGGGAGAAGGATTCGAACCTTCGAAGTCGTTGACAACAGATTTACAGTCTGCCCCCTTTGGCCGCTCGGGAACCCCTCCATATTACTTTGTAGTTTTTTAAAAAAATGGAGCTGGTGATGGGATTCGAACCCGCGACCTGCTGATTACAAATCAGCTGCTCTGGCCAACTGAGCTACACCAGCATGTTTTTTTACAAGCTTTATCATAGTGTAAGTATAACCGTTTACATTTAATTAATGAGTTGTTTAAAATGGCGATCCGGAAGGGGCTCGAACCCTCGACCTCCAGCGTGACAGGCTGGCATTCTAACCAACTGAACTACCGGACCTTTTTTGGTGGGCGCAACAGGACTTGAACCTGTGACCCCCTGCTTGTAAGGCAGGTGCTCTCCCAGCTGAGCTATGCGCCCAAAACAGATAGATAAATGGTAGCGGCAACAGGAGTCGAACCTGTGACCTTTCGGGTATGAACCGAACGCTCTAGCCAACTAAGCTATGCCGCCAAAATGGTGCCCAGAGGCGGAATCGAACCACCGACACGGGGATTTTCAGTCCCCTGCTCTACCGACTGAGCTATCTGGGCTTGTACTTTTTAAAGAAATGGTAGGCTTAAGTGGACTCGAACCACCGACCTCACGCTTATCAGGCGTGCGCTCTAACCACCTGAGCTATAAGCCTATATTACTGGTCCGGGTGGAGGGATTCGAACCCCCGGCCCCATGGTCCCAAACCATGTGCGCTACCAAACTGCGCTACACCCGGAAATGGCAGGGGTGGCAGGACTCGAACCCACGACACGTGGTTTTGGAGACCACTGTTCTACCAACTGAACTACACCCCTTGATATCAACTTTTAAAAAACAATGGTGGGCCTTCAGGGATTCGAACCCCGGACCTGCCGGTTATGAGCCGGATGCTCTGACCAACTGAGCTAAAGGCCCTTACTTTTTTAAAAATTTTCTTGGTCCGGGTGGAGGGATTCGAACCCCCGGCCCCATGGTCCCAAACCATGTGCGCTACCAAACTGCGCTACACCCGGACATTAAATGGCGGAGAAGGCGGGATTCGAACCCGCGCGCCACTTACGCGACCTAACGGTTTAGCAAACCGTCCTCTTCAGCCTACTTGAGTACTTCTCCTTTATTATATCCTACGATCTATAAACTGTGATTACTTTTGGATTGAAGAACAGTAATGGCGGAGAGAGTGGGATTCGAACCCACGGCCCCTTTCGGAGTCACTGGTTTTCAAGACCAGCTCCTTAAACCGCTCGGACATCTCTCCTTGTAAATGGTGACCCATCCGCGACTCGAACGCGGGACACCCTGATTAAAAGTCAGGTGCTCTACCGACTGAGCTAATGGGTCAAAATGGCTGGGATAGCAGGACTCGAACCTGCGGAATGACGGAGTCAAAGTCCGTTGCCTTACCGACTTGGCTATATCCCATTATGGCGTACCCACAGGGATTCGAACCCCGGACCTACGGCTTAGAAGGCCGTTGCTCTATCCAGCTGAGCTATGAGTACATATTTATTGGAGCGGGTGAAGGGAATCGAACCCTCGCGATCAGCTTGGAAGGCTGACGTTCTACCATTGAACTACACCCGCATACATGGAGCTGGTGATGGGATTCGAACCCGCGACCTGCTGATTACAAATCAGCTGCTCTGGCCAACTGAGCTACACCAGCATGCTAAATGATGCTTCTTTTTATTTAAAAATGGCGATCCGGAAGGGGCTCGAACCCTCGACCTCCAGCGTGACAGGCTGGCATTCTAACCAACTGAACTACCGGACCATTTTGGTGGGCGCAACAGGACTTGAACCTGTGACCCCCTGCTTGTAAGGCAGGTGCTCTCCCAGCTGAGCTATGCGCCCAAAATTTTGGTGACCCCTAGGGGAATCGAACCCCTGTTACCGCCGTGAAAGGGCGGTGTCTTGACCGCTTGACCAAGGGGCCATGCTTTTGGCTCCAGAGAGAGGGCTCGAACCTCCAACCTACCGGTTAACAGCCGGGTGCTCCACCATTGAGCTACTCTGGAACAATAATATCGCAGCGACCTACTCTCCCAGGCAGCTTCCCGCCAAGTACCATTAGCGCTGAAGGGCTTAACTACTGTGTTCGGTATGGGAACAGGTGTGACCCCTTCGCTATAGCCACGACATTATTGAGAGATAGTACTCTCAAAACTGAATAATGTTAGAAAAATGTATTGGTCAAGCCCTCGACCTATTAGTACCTATCAGCTGAGTACATTACTGCACTTACACCCTAGGCCTATCAACCAGTTAGTCTATCTGGGGTCTTACTCGCTTACGCGATGGGAAATCTTATCTTGAGGGGGGCTTCGTGCTTAGATGCCTTCAGCACTTATCCCTTCCACACTTAGCTACCCAGCGGTGCTCTTGGCAGAACAACTGGTACACCAGAGGTGTGTCCATCCCGGTCCTCTCGTACTAAGGACAGCTCCTCTCAAATTTCCTGCGCCCGCGACGGATAGGGACCGAACTGTCTCACGACGTTCTGAACCCAGCTCGCGTACCACTTTAATGGGCGAACAGCCCAACCCTTGGGACCTACTACAGCCCCAGGATGTGATGAGCCGACATCGAGGTGCCAAACCTCCCCGTCGATGTGGACTCTTGGGGGAGATAAGCCTGTTATCCCCGGGGTAGCTTTTATCCGTTGAGCGATGGCCCTTCCACTCGGAACCACCGGATCACTAAGCCCGACTTTCGTCCTTGCTCGACCTGTATGTCTCGCAATCAAGCTCCCTTTTGCCTTTACACTCTACGCACGATTTCCGACCGTGCTGAGGGAACCTTTGGGCGCCTCCGTTACATTTTGGGAGGCGACCGCCCCAGTCAAACTGCCCACCAGACAGTGTCCCAAGACTGGATTCACAGTCTATGGTTAGAACTTCAGTACTACAAGAGTGGTATCCCAACGGTGACTCCACCAAGACTGGCGTCCTGGCTTCTAAGTCTCCCACCTATGCTGTACATGTAGCACCAAAATCCAATGTCAAGTTGCAGTAAAGCTCCACGGGGTCTTTCCGTCCTGTCGCGGGTAACCAGCATCTTCACTGGTATTACAATTTCACCGGGTCTATTGTTGAGACAGCGCCCAAATCGTTACGCCTTTCGTGCGGGTCGGAACTTACCCGACAAGGAATTTCGCTACCTTAGGACCGTTATAGTTACGGCCGCCGTTTACTGGGGCTTAAGTTCACTGCTTCGCTTACGCTAACAATTCCCCTTAACCTTCCAGCACCGGGCAGGCGTCAGCCCCTATACGTCGTCTTTCGACTTAGCAGAGACCTATGTTTATGATAAACAGTCGCTTGGGCCTATTCTCTGCGGCCGATTAAGGCCTCCGAGAGTAAATCTCTCAACCTCAATCGGCTCCCCTTATCCCGAAGTTACGGGGTCATTTTGCCGAGTTCCTTAACAATAGTTCTCCCGATCGTCTTAGGATTCTCTCCTCACCTACCTGTGTCGGTTTGCGGTACGGGCACCTTATTTCTCGATAGAAGCTTTTCTCGACAGTGTGGAATCAGCCAGTTCGCTACTTAAATTTCGCTCCCCATCGTATCTCAGAATTGTCTCGGGGGATTTGCCTCCCGAGACTCCCTACATACTTAGACGCACACAACCAACGGTGCGCTGAACCTATCCTACTGTGTCACTCCATCTCTAATAGCGATTTAAGGTGGTACAGGAATGTAAACCTGTTGTCCATCGCCTACGCCTTTCGGCCTGGGCTTAGGTCCCGACTAACCCTGAGCGGACGAACCTTCCTCAGGAAACCTTAGGTTTTCGACGGGCAGGATTCTCACCTGCCTCTCGTTACTCATGCCAACATTCTCACTTCTATAGCGTCCACTGCTCCTCACGGTACAGCTTCAACCACTATAGAACGCTCGCCTACCATCCTTGCGGATCCATAGCTTCGGTGATACGTTTGAGCCCCGGACATTTTCGGCGCAAAATCACTCGACCAGTGAGCTATTACGCACTCTTTAAATGAATGGCTGCTTCTAAGCCAACATCCTGGTTGTCTGTGCAACTCCACATCCTTTTCCACTTAACGTATACTTTGGGACCTTAGCTGATGGTCTGGGCTGTTGCCCTCTTGACTACGGATCTTATCACTCGTAGTCTGACTCCCGATTAAAAGTTCACGGCATTCGGAGTTTGATAGGTTTTGGTAACCGGTGAAGGCCCCTAGACCATTCAGTGCTCTACCTCCGTAACTCTAAACATCGAGGCTAGCCCTAAAGCTATTTCGGCGAGAACCAGCTATCTCCGGGCTCGATTGGAATTTCACCGCTACCCACAGTTCATCCGGTGACTTTTCAACGTCAATCGGTTCGGACCTCCACGAAATTTTACTTCCGCTTCATCCTGACCATGGGTAGGTCGCCCGGTTTCGGGTCTACGGCATGAAACTATATCGCCCTATTAAGACTCGGTTTCCCTACGGCTTCGCACCTAAAGTGCTTAACCTTGCTCCATACCGTAACTCGTTGGCCCGTTCTACAAAAAGTACGCGGTCACACATATAAAGTGCTCCCACAGTTTGTAAGCAGAAGGTTTCAGGTTCTATTTCACTCCCCTTCCGGGGTTCTTTTCACCTTTCCCTCACGGTACTATACGCTATCGGTCACCAGGTAGTATTTAGCCTTGGGGGGTGGTCCCCCCTGCTTCCCACAAGGTTTCACGTGCCTCGTGGTACTCTGGATCACGGCCTAGATTGTTACTGTTTCATATACAGGACTATTACCCTCTGTGGTGGGTCTTTCCAAACCTCTTCTATTACAGTAAGTTTTCCGTTGTGGCCGGTCCTCAACCCCCATAGAGAAAACCCTATGGGTTTGGGCTTTTCCCCTTTCGCTCGCCGCTACTGAGGGAATCGATTTTTCTTTCTCTTCCTCAGGGTACTTAGATGTTTCAGTTCCCCTGGTATGTCTTCCATTACCTATGAATTGAGTAGTGGATACTTAAGTATTAACCTAAGTAGGTTTCCCCATTCGGAAATCCCCGGATCAAAACTTGCTTGCAGTTCCCCGAGGCTTATCGCAGCTTACCACGTCCTTCATCGACTCCTGGTGCCAAGGCATCCGCCTTCTGCCCTTATTAGCTTGACCAAAGCTATATATATGAACTACATAAATTGAATTATATAGTTGCATTCTTGTTTCTTTGTTACTTCATCAATTGTTTCTCTAACATTATTCAGTTTTCAAAGAACTAACTGTCCGCCTTAGCGGAATAATATAATACCAATTTTAATGTCTTTTGTCAACATTTTTGTTGGTATTTTTGGTGGAGACGAGGAGAGTCGAACTCCTGACCCCCTGCTTGCAAGGCAGGTGCTCTCCCAACTGAGCTACGCCCCCATGGTTTGAAAGACAAAAGTCTCTCAAAACTAAACAGTATAGATTCGCCATTTCTCCTTAGAAAGGAGGTGATCCAGCCGCACCTTCCGATACGGCTACCTTGTTACGACTTCACCCCAGTCATTAGCTTCACCTTCGACAGCTTCCTCCTTACGGTTAGATAGCTGGCTTCGGGTGCTTCCAACTCCCATGGTGTGACGGGCGGTGTGTACAAGACCCGGGAACGCATTCACCGCGACATTCTGATCCGCGATTACTAGCAACTCCAACTTCATGTGGGCGAGTTTCAGCCCACAATCCGAACTGGGACCGATTTTGTAGGATTTGCTCCAGATTACTCTTTCGCTGCCCGTTGTATCGGCCATTGTAGCACGTGTGTAGCCCTGAACATAAGGGGCATGATGATTTGACGTCATCCCCACCTTCCTCCGAGTTATCCCCGGCAGTCTCTCTAGAGTGCCCAACTTAATGATGGCAACTAAAGACAAGGGTTGCGCTCGTTGCGGGACTTAACCCAACATCTCACGACACGAGCTGACGACAACCATGCACCACCTGTCTCCTCTGTCCCCGAAGGGAAGGATTCGGTTAAGAATCGGTCAGAGGGATGTCAAGTCCAGGTAAGGTTCTTCGCGTTGCTTCGAATTAAACCACATGCTCCGCTGCTTGTGCGGGTCCCCGTCAATTCCTTTGAGTTTCATACTTGCGTACGTACTCCCCAGGCGGAGTGCTTAATGCGTTAACTTCGGCACCGAGGTTCGACCCCCAACACCTAGCACTCATCGTTTACGGCGTGGACTACCAGGGTATCTAATCCTGTTCGCTACCCACGCTTTCGTGCCTCAGCGTCAGTTGCAGTCCAGAGAGTCGCCTTCGCCACTGGTGTTCCTCCTAATATCTACGCATTTCACCGCTACACTAGGAATTCCACTCTCCTCTCCTGCACTCAAGCCCTACAGTTTCAAAGGCTTACTACGGTTGAGCCGTAGCCTTTGACCTCTGACCTATAGGGCAGCCTACGCACCCTTTACGCCCAATGATTCCGGATAACGCTTGCCCCCTACGTATTACCGCGGCTGCTGGCACGTAGTTAGCCGGGGCTTCCTCCTAAGGTACCGTCATTATCTTCCCTTAGGACAGAGCTTTACGACCCGAAGGCCTTCATCGCTCACGCGGCGTTGCTGCATCAGGGTTTCCCCCATTGTGCAATATTCCCCACTGCTGCCTCCCGTAGGAGTCTGGACCGTGTCTCAGTTCCAGTGTGGCCGTTCACCCTCTCAGGCCGGCTACTGATCGTCGCCTTGGTGAGCCATTACCTCACCAACTAGCTAATCAGACGCGGGCCCATCCTGTACCGAAGTTCTTTGACCTTTTAGGGATGCCCCCAAAAGGCGTCATGGGGTATTAGCAATGGTTTCCCATTGTTATCCCCCTGTACAGGGTAGGTTGCCCACGCGTTACTCACCCGTCCGCCGCTAAGAATCCAAAGTAAACTTCTTCATCTCCGCTCGACTTGCATGTGTTAGGCACGCCGCCAGCGTTCATCCTGAGCCAGGATCAAACTCTCAATTAAAAATTGTTTGAATTTCTGGGTTCCATTCTTTAAAATGGATTGCTCAGTTTTAAACTGACTTTAAAAATTTTGGCTTAAATCTATACTGTTTAGTTTTCAAAGACCTTTTTCGTGTGCCGCCTTGTTTTGGCGACTCATTTAATATATCACATTTGAAGTATCATGTCAACAACTTTTTTAAAATTTATTTTCAAGTTGTTATTCTTTAGAAATTTTGTATCCTTTCAAGGTTTTGATTCTCTTGAGGACATTAACAACTTTACCATTTTTCCGCTGTGCTGTCAATATATTTTCTGCATTTTAAAATACTTTGTGATTTGATTTAGATCGAATTCACCACTATATTAAGGTAAGCATTTTTAACTTTTACTATAAATCTTTTGATTTATATAGATTAATTTAGAGTTTTCCTCTTCTAACTTGCTTGAAACAAAAAAATACACTCCAATATAGTCTGTACATTTTTCTTCAATGTATTCGCTATAGTGAGAGCATATTTTCTTCCCTTATTTTTCAGTTCTTTATATCTCTTCTTTTTTTAATGCGTTTACAAATGTAACTAGTATGGCCGCTACGATTCCACCAGCAAAGCCATTATTATATAAGTTCATTCCACCATGTAAATAACCTGTATTCATTACCATAATCATATGCATGAACCCTGCTATTATTCCGACCTTCCACCCATATTCTCCTGCAATAGGCGCTAATGTTGTTCCAAATAAAGCTGCTAACATCGGCCCCGTTGCATTAACATTCCAAATCTGAGTAGCACTTGCTATAAAAACACCTAGGAAGATTGGTATGATATTCTTTGGATGTTTTCCCATAGCACCGAAAGCGACGATGGTGAGTACCCCTCCAATATTCGGTCCATTTAATTGGCCCCGTACTAATAACACGTATGCCATGCTTAAAAACCCTATTAGTCCCATATTCACCATAGAAATTCCAAATCCATCTAAAGCTATAAAATCCGTTCCCGCTCTTCCCGATCTCCCCATTAAAATTCTGTAGCCAGAAAAACTTTTATTGTTTAATAAATATCCAATCCCGATCATGGATAGAAACATTATGGAGAAATAGATCGTAAAGATCAAATTATTTCCTTCACTTAGGATTGCTACTGTCTCATGGTTCTTTCCATATGCTCTAAGCAGAGACATCAGTAGGGTTCCTGTTATACCAGCAGTAAATCCCATATTGTATAAATTAAAACCATGATGAAATTTGCTAAAATGACTAGCTAGAGATGGCATAATAAACCCAGCTACAATTCCAAACAAATTTCCTAAAACAATGCCATACATCAGTGGTAGCTCTATTCCAAAAGTAATCTGACTGACCATAGGTCCTAGTGCTGTTCCAAATAAAGCTACGGTGATGAATTTAGAGAACTTTTCTTTTTTTATCGTCGCATACAAATATACACCTAAAAATATGGCCCAAATATTGTATAAGTTTTTACCTAGGAAAGCGAATGCCCCTACAGTAACTACAGCAGCAACAATAGGTCCGTTCATATCTGCGTTGTTAATCTTAGCAACGATTAAGGAAATAACCATCAATAGTCCCGCATTCACTAAAGTCGCACCAATATTCCCAACGGCAATGTAATCCGTAACTAATATGCTGGGCGCCATATTGATTTTAATCAATCCTTCTATAATTTCCTCTATACTGTTGAAATATAGGGATGTAATTATCAAAAAAATGGCATAAAATAATATAATTGAATACTTTACTGTATTCGTTGTATACGTCCCATCTTCCGCTCTAAACCGCTCCATTTTCTTACTCGACGCTATACTATACATTGTATCCTCCTTGATTCATAATTTAATGCATTGCAGGACAATCCCTTCTTAGTATAATATTTTTTTAACATCTCCACAATATATATGTAATTCTTTTTATAGAATAAATATCCAGTTTTTATATTTTTCCTTTTGCTTATATAATCTTTACAATATTTTGAAAATGCTATATGATTATATTACGGTCAGAGTAGATATTGCGCGTTAAGTGTTGAAGGATGGGAAGTTGCCTTCAAACGAAAAATAGTACCATGTACTATTTGCGGTGCAATATCGCATCCGCTGTCACATTAGAGAGGGTTTCTCTCTTTTCTCTTATGTGGGCGCTTGTCCGACTTAAGAGAAAGGAGGTGCACAATGGATCAGAATAAAGTTTCAATAAAAAAGAGTATTCCAAAGAATAGCATATCAACACGAGTTCTAGTTCTAGCTTCTATATTTGTAGCAATGAATATCATTCTTTCACGTCTTGGTGCGATCATGCTTTTTAATGGTAGTGTACGATTTAGTTTTGGTAATATCCCCCTAATCGTATCTGGATTGGTCTTAGGTCCTGTAGTAGGTGCCATGACTGGTGGCATCGCTGATTTATTAGGATTTTTTATTAATTCACACGGCGGGGCATTTCATCCAGGGTTCACAATAAGCTCTATATTGACAGGAATCATCCCTGGCGTAATTGCACTTTTGTTCCCTGTAAGTAAACGCTACTCTCTGCTCAGTGTTATTTCTTCCAATATTTTCATATTGATTATCGTAAGTTTACTGCTCAACACTTATTGGCTTTCTCAACTACAGGGCGCTGCTTATTTAGTACTACTGCCTACACGTGCTATAACCAGTATTATTATTACTGTTTTAAACATACTAATAACATATCCTCTGGTAAAAAGTCTTGAAAAAACAAATTTAATATAGCTAAGGAGTGATTTTTTGAAGAATATTACGATTTACACAAAAAACTACTGTCCTTATTGTAAAAAAGCCGTATCTCTTCTTTCCTCTAAAGGTGTCGATTTTAAAGAAGTTGACGTAACCCACGATTCCAAAGCCTTTGAGGACGTTATGGCTAAAACAGGTTGGGATACAGTTCCACAAGTATTTGTAGATGAAGAATTCCTTGGTGGCTGCGACGACATCCATGCATTAGACCGACAAGGAATTTTAGATAAAAAGCTTGGCCTAAAATAAATGCAAACACCCCTATCCATCGTCGATTAGGGGTGTTTTTTTATAATATATTTCCCAATTTAAAGGATTCTTTTTCTTTAATATGACCAACCAGCAATCTAAACTCCGCCATTTCACCTAAAGCAGAATTCCTATCTTTGATCTCTACATATTGATTCAATCGAGCGATGGTCACATCGATGGCATCCATTTCGTAATGCTCGATATAAAGCTCCCATATTTTTCGAATGTCCTTCCATTTTGTCTTTAAAGAATCAATCTGTTCCTTTGCTTCATTCCACTCCTCTTTCATTATAAATTCATCCAGTAGCGCCACATCACTTAACAAATTATCCGTGCTATTGACAGTATAGTTGTTGGCAATGAAAGCTACTAAAATAAAAACTATCAGAATTAATAAAGTAACAATTGAACTTCGCATAAACCATACCTCCTTAACCCATTTTTTTCTGCGCATAAAAATTTTTATCAGAGGATATGAAAGCAAAGAAAACATTTTCTATTTTGTCAATATCTTCTTTCTTCAATTGTTCTTGTAGCCATCTTTCATCGTATCCTGCTTTCTCCAGTTTTCGTCTATTCAATTTACCATCTACAATAAGGGTTACGGGCAATTCTTCATAATCTATTTGTTTCTCAATACCTAAATCCTCAATTGCTATACTTCGTTTATGAGTCTTCGGTAACACACTGATTTGACCGTTGGTCTCTAATATGGCATACTCGATATCACTGATATTAAAATAATCCTTATTCCTAAGGGCTTCTAAAAGATCACTCATACTGACTCTAAGTCTTCTTAGTTCAGATTGATCGATTCTCCCTTTATGTATTAAAATACTAGGCTTTCCACAAATAAAATTTCTGAATCCTTCACTCTTTAAGGAAAAATATGAAATTGTCACCTGTATACAAAGCAATACAATAATCGGAATAATACCATTGATGAGAGGTACTCCTATATTCTCCATTGGCGTTGCAGCAAGTTCTGCAAACATTATGGTTATTACCAATTCAAATGGTTGCATTTCGGCTACTTGCCTTTTGCCCATCATCCGAATAATAACGATCACCACTAAATATAAAAGTAATGCTCTAATAAATATAACTACCATATCCATCACCTCGTATATAACATCTAGTTCCTTTATTATGTCCCTATAAAAATTTTATATTAGTTTTATATACAAAATGACTACGCTCTTACTGCGTAGTCATTGGATTTTTTAAAGTTTTTCTTATTTCCGTAGTGCTTCAAGCCTTGGAAACATGATGTTGTTTTCTAGGTGTATATGTTGGAATATATCCGATTCCAATAGTTCTAAACCTTTGAAGGTTAAGGTATAAGATTGACAGCCATCCTCAGGAACTTCATAATTATTTGTAATTTTTCTCAATTCCTTTAATATATCTCCTGCCCCTTCATGCTCGCTCTCTAGCTCTTTAATGGTTTTTAGCGCTTTTTCCAGTGTTTCTAAGGTAGCGTTCTCTTCGTATTCCTTAATTAATGGAAATACAATTTCTTCTTCTTTCATTAGATGTTCCTCTAACTCCATTTTTAAAGTATGGAATAATTTATACACTGTGGCAAGTTCATTATGTCCTTCACCGTGAACCCTGTATATTTTTTTCGTAAGCTCACTCAGCTTCGGTAGCTCTTGATTTAAATAAGCATGGTGTGTATTTACCACATGATCAATTAAATCACTGAAGGATCGTTGTGCAAAATCAATTTCTCCACTTTTTAAGTCTTTGATCTCATTATAAGCACCCTGTAGCTTTGATAGTACCGTATTTTCATCCAACCCTTGTTCCTTAATTGCCTCTATTAAGGGTCTGTTTCCTCCACAGCAAAAATCTATTTGAAGTGTTTTAAAGACTTCACTTGCCTTTGGTAGTCTAACCACAATGTCACCGATCTTGTCATTTCCAGAAAATATATATTTCATTGATCATCCCTCCAAGTATTTTTTTATTTCGCTTCTTATATACATAATACTATAGCGATTCTTTTAAGACTTTGATTTAAATCACAACTACTTAAATTTTCTATTCTGACAAAATCTGTACTCTTATTTTCTGGATTCTGTGATTACAGATAGATTCTACAGTAAATTTCATATCCTCATATAAAATGCTCTCTCCCACGATCGGTAACCTGCCCAGCTCATTCATAATAAATCCGCCCAATGAATCGAAATCATCGGATTCCATGGTCATATTTAAAAATCCACTAATGAATCCAATTTTTGTACTACCATCGATTAAATACTCGGTATCACTTATTTTTTCAACTTCTTTTTCAACTTCATCGTACTCATCTTCAATTTCCCCAACGATTTCTTCAATCACATCTTCTATGGTTACAATTCCTGCCGTTCCACCATATTCATCGACAACAACAACCATGTGATTTCTATTTTTTCTTATTTCCTTAAAAAGCTCCGTTATTTTTTTGAATTCATATGTAAAATAAGGTTCTCTCATATATAGAGAAATATCAAATTCTTCCTTTATGTGATCTCCGTAAATAAAGTCTTTAACACTTAAAATCCCCACAATATTATCGATACTGTCCTCATATATTGGATACCTAGAATACTTCTCTTCTTTGATGATCTCCATGATTTTATTAAAGTCTGAGCTTTTATCAATGGCTGAAATATCTGTTCTCTGCACCATAATATCCTTTATTCGTAGATCGCCAAATTCAAATACATTATAAATCATCTGTTTTTCTTCTATTTCTAATACGCCCTCCTCATGACTTACATTGACCATAGACTTTAGCTCTTCCTCCGTAATAAATGGGGCATCCTCTCTCCGCTTACCACCTAATATTCTGATTAGAACATTTGTCACTTTTGTAAAAATAACCACGATTGGACTTAGTATTGTAATAATGAAAGATAATGGCTTTACAACCATTAAAGCTACTTTTTCAGCATTTTGAGCTGCTAATGATTTTGGTGTAATCTCTGAAAACACTAAAATTAAAATAGTCATAATGATGGTTGCTATGGCAACGGCATTGCCTGCAAAAAACTCCATCATAAGGGATGTGGCTAGAGCAGAGCCTGCAATATTGGCAATATTGTTTCCTACCAAAACACCGCTGATGAGCTTATCTGGTTTTTCAACTAAGCTTTGAATTAGCTTCGCTCCCTTAATCTCTTCCTCTACCATATAGCGAACCCTGATTTTACTCAAAGACATCATGGATGTTTCCGAGGCGGAAAAAAATGCAGAGACTATGAGCAGGAAAATCAATAATATCAGCTGAAAGGTAATATTCATTGTCATATTCATCACATCCTAATTAAGTAATACAATCTTAAGTATACTTTTTCAGATATGAGAATGAATTATACCTGTTTTTTAAAAAAATAAAGCCAACCCATTAAAACGAGGTTAGGCTCAATTATAAATCTCAATTTCTTTCAACTTTTTCTCTAATTAATTTAATAAACTCATTTTTCTAAAATTAATCCATAAGAACAACGCCCAATGCCTTGTAGGTATCATATTCTATATGGGGATTCTTAGGAATATTATGGTCCTTTTGAAATTGGTAGAGTGCCTGCTCCATGTGAGGTCCATATTTCCCATCTAAATGTTCAACATCGTAATATCCATAGGCTCTTAATCTGTTTTGTATTTCTAACACATCAGCTCCAAAGTCTCCAGGATATATGGTTTGTAATCCGTATCCAAAGGGACCAAACATGCCATTGATAATAACCACAGTGGTATTATGCTTCACATATTTATAAAGATCCTCTACATCTGTATTGTTCATTCGGACACATCCTGCCGAAGCATTAGAGCCAATAGAATTCGGCTTATTGGTTCCGTGGATTCCATAGGTACCCCAGGGTACATTAAGCCCCATCCATCGCGTTCCAAACCCACCGCCCCATTTCGCTTTATGAACGACCTTCCAAGTTCCTATGGGAGTTGGTGTATCTAATTTTCCAGTGGCAACTGGATATATCTTTACCAGATCATTGCCATTCATTAGGTATAGTCGCTTTTCTGAAATGTCTATCAGTACCCTGATATCTTCATATTCTGGATTATCCGTAATCATTTTATGCTCCCATGCGATATATTCAATGTATTCGCTATATCCTAAAACTTCTCTTTCTCCTGCTATCTTTTCTTTTATCCTATCTATGTTTTTATTGGCTAAGAATATGGTAACAATACAAAAAATACATGTTAATATAAGCATTCCCCTTTTAACCATTTCATCCCCTCCACATTCCAATTATATGCGGCGGGACAATCCTATCATACAAAAAACACATATTTTCTGATAATATATCTGTAAAAAGGTAGCAGATTATTGGTTTCTACTACCTTTTTACTTTACAGTGGATATGGGGTATTATATATTAACATGATGTCTTCCTTTGGGAACTATAAATGGCGTACCTGAAACGGGATCGTTTATAACTGCACAATCCAGATCAAATACATCCTTAATCAGATTCTCCGTAATTATTTTATTTGGCTCTCCTTCAGAAATTAACTTTCCTTTATGCAACGCAAATATATAGTCTGCATAACGAGCCGATAAGTTAATATCATGAAGAACCATAACGATTGTCGTTCCTTTTTTTTGATTTAAATCTGTCAATAAATCTAAGATCTCAATTTGATAAGTAATATCTAAATAGGTTGTAGGCTCGTCTAAAAGAAGAATATCTGTTTCTTGGGCCAATGCCATTGCAATCCAAACCCGTTGTCTTTGCCCTCCTGAAAGCTCATCTACACAGCGATTTGCAATATCTGTGATCCCCATAATTTCTAAGGCTTCCTCTACTGCCTCGTAATCGCCTTTCCCTAATCCTTTTAAAAAGGACTGATAGGGGAATCTCCCTCTACTCACTAAATCTGCTACTGTGATCCCTTCCGGTACAATAGGGGATTGGGGAAGAAGCCCAAGAGAACGCGCTAATTCCTTCGGTGGAATTTCGCTGATTTTCTTACCATCTAGTGTTATGCTTCCCGAAGAAGGTTGTATCAAACGAGCCATGGTTTTCAGCAAAGTAGATTTTCCACAGGCATTCGCTCCAATGATGACGCTAATTTTGTTCTTTGGAATCAATATGCTGATATCATCATTAATAATTTTATGATCATAGCCAGCAACTATATGATTTGCTTGTAGTGTTTTTGATGTATTCATGCTGAACCTCCTGATCTATTGATACGGATAAGTAATAGAATTAAATACGGGGCGCCAAGTATTCCTGTGATCACACCTACAGGAAACTTCGTATGGAACATAAATTGTCCAATCAAGTCTGCACCTAATACTAAAATAGCACCTACCAATGCTGACGGAAACTCATTCGATGATCCAGCACCCACCAGCTTTGATGCTATAGGCCCTGTTAAGAATGCAACAAATGAGATCGGACCTGTTACAGATGTTGCAAAAGCAATGAGTAGTACAGAACTCATAATCAGCACTAATCTGGACCTGTCCGTTCTAAGACCAAGGGTAATGGCTGATTCCTCTCCCAATTCCAGCACTTTTAGATGTTTTCCTAAGGAAAGAATGATGGTACCAAAAATAAGCACAACTAAAAAAATGCTAGGGATACTATGGATTTGAACCCCATTCAAGCTACCACTCAACCATCGATATGCAGCAGGAACATCATGCTGAGGTGCTTTCAGTAATAGATAGGATATTGTAGCATTGAGCATGGCTTGAATACCGATTCCTATGAGAATCAGCTTCCCACCTGAGAACTTACCTACCTTAGATAACATATAGATGGATAAGGCAACCAATAATCCAGAAATAACCGCAACGATAGAAACAAGGGTTCCACTGAGCTTTAAAACCAATATACAAACCATAGCACCAACGCTAGAACCCGCTGTTATGCCAATAACATCTGGACTCGCTAAGGGGTTCCTTAGAATTGTTTGAAATGTGCTACCTGCCATCCCAAACGCCATGCCTACTAAAAGTCCAGCTAACATTCTCGGAAGACGTAAAGTTCCGATAGCAAAGGTTGCACCTTTTATTTGCTCTCCTAAAATAACTCGGACTACCACTTCTAAAGAATATCTCGTATTTCCTAGAACTAGCATATAGATACACAATAACACTACGATGAAGCCTAACACACTAGTAACAAGGCTCCATCGAAGCTTCCTTTGACGATATCCAGATTGTATAATATTTATATTGTTTTCAATCATAAGGCCCGCACCTTCGCTCTCATTGCAATGATAATAAGTATTGGGGCCCCAACAAATGCAGTAATTACTCCTGCTTCAACCTCGCTGGGACTTCCGATAACCCTCCCTAAAATGTCGGCAACTAGTAAGAGTACAGCGCCACCGACTGCTGACATGGGGATCACTCTTTTTAAATTAGGACCACAGATTAACCTCATAGTATGAGGAACCATGATGCCGATAAAACCGATGGGACCTGCTAAAGCTGTCGTTGCTCCACATAGAAGCACGCCAGCAAAGGCCCCAATAAGC
This sequence comes from Alkaliphilus oremlandii OhILAs, assembly GCF_000018325.1. GTDB lineage: Bacteria > Bacillota > Clostridia > Peptostreptococcales > Natronincolaceae > Alkaliphilus_B > Alkaliphilus_B oremlandii. The sequence goes on from NC_009922.1 coordinate 2,626,967, forward strand.
CTTACAAGTCCCGTACGAACCCCTAGCCCAGTTGCAATATCATCGCCCATGGAAAGTGCATCTAAGGAAGGGGTTAAAAATATTGCAAGGACAATTCCTGCTACGATAAAGGGGATTACTGAAAATATTCCTTCCCATGTAGCGCCACTGACACTGCCTACCTGCCAAAAACGAACAGCATTCATTACATCATTCCGAAGCAATATGATAGCACTGACTAAGGAAGTTAGTGCTGCACTGGTTGCAACGCCAGCCAATGCTAGTTTTATAGGTGTGGCTCCTCCCTGACCCAAAGAACCGATACTATAAACAAAAATTGAAGTAACAGCTGCCCCAACTAAAGCAAATACTATATATTCATTTGATGAACTAATTTGAAAAAATGCAATTCCGCCGACAACAAACAAAGAAGCACCTGTATTTACGCCTAAAATACTGGGGTCCGCTATAGGATTCCGAGTAATGGACTGCATCAGTGCTCCAGATACACCAAGAGCGGCTCCGGCAATCATACCGAAGACAGTTCTCGGAATTCTTTCATGGACTACAATTTCGTTAATCGTTGTTTTTCTAGAGTGGATTAACGTCTCTATTACTTCCATAAAATCTACGAATCTTGCACCAAATGCTAATGAAGCTAAGGCACATGCCCCTAGGACTATTAAACTTACAACGATTAACGAACTTAATTTAGGTTGCTTCATTTTACCTTATTGGCCGCCTGTCCAATTATATTTAAATATTCATCTATTGTGGCTGGAATTGATAATGCACTTGGTGTTCCCGATGCTGCTAATGGTGTTCCATCCTGGATGATTGCTACGGATCCATTCTTTACAGCTGGAATCGTGCCAATGAGTGGATCTGCTTGCATTGCTGCTAATAATGTAGGACTTCCGTATGTAATCATAATGTCAAGATCTTGAATTAAATCTACATTTTCTGAGCTCAGCTCTAAAGCAAATGAATCAGATCCCTTGGCTAATTCAGTTACACTTGCTGGAAATTCCATCCCTAAATCTGTTAGGTAGGCTGCCCGTGGGTCCTTTGGAAGATAAATATAAAACTTACCTAAATCAGCTTCAGTAAAATAAAAGAAAGCTGCTGTTTTGCCTTTAATTTGTGGATGTTTGGTGGTTTTTTCTTGAATTAGCGCTTCCAATTCAGCAACTAAAGCTTCTCCCTCTGTCTTCATCCCCATCCCTTGAGCATCCATCAAAATTTGCTCTCTCCAAAGTGTCTGCCATGGAAGGGATGGATAAGCAATCACTGGTGCGATTTGACTTAATAAATCATATTCCTCCTGCGTAAGACCCGAATAGGATGCAAGAATCACATCTGGCTGAGAATCACTAATAGCCTCAAAATCTAATCCTGCTGAATCTTTATATAGAACCGGATTTTCTATCCCTAATTCTTTAAGCTTAGCCGCTGTCCAAGGTAAAAGTCCACTTCCATCCATTACACCATAATTTGCTTCAGAAATACCTACTGGTACAACCCCTAGCGCCAATGGCACATCTTGATTTCCCCAAGATATTGTCGCAATGCTCTCTGGTTTACGCTTTAAAACAGTTTCTCCAAATGCATGCTGAATTGTCATTGGATATGCTGTCTCTTTCAATTCTTCCCTTTGCTCAATAGGTTTCGTTGGTTCTTCCCCCTCTGGCTTTGTACCCATAGTCGAGCAACCTGTTGCTAAAAGAATAGACACCATGACAATCGAAACGATAGATTTCATCTTATTAAGCTTCATTTTTATCTTCCTTTCCCTTGAAAATTCATACCATTTGTAAATAATAATCAAAATCATTTACTGTCCGTTTTTTATTATATAATGATAATCATTATTAGTCAATCCGAAATGTTTTATGGAAACAATCCTCTATCAAGGCCATTCCTATTCGAAATACTTCTATATTGTCCGGTGTTCAATGTAAAATATGAAGGTATATTTTAAAAAACAAGAAATATTCTCGAAATTTCTCAACAGCTTAAAGATTTTAAAAGGATGAATTATAAAAATGACATGTTTTTATCTTACAGATAAAAGCATGTCATTTTTTCTTCCATCATTTTAATCATATCTATTAGACTGTTGGAAACAAAGTTGTTAATTCCAATAGAGAGCTTATTTTATGATCGTATCCATCAACATCCCCATAGCCATAGTGAGCAAAAATAAATGGAACCTTCGCAGTTAAACATGCATTCCTATCTCCTTGGGTATCTCCAATATATACTGGATTTTTCAAGTTGTTTCGTTCTATAACTAAGGAGATGTTATCCGCCTTTGGTAATCCTGTACCTTCTGCACATTCGTAATCCACAAAATACTGTCCAAGCTGGTGATATTGAAAAAATCCTTCAATATAACCATTCTGACAATTACTCACAATAAACAGCTTATATTTTTTAGAAAGTTCCTGTAGAACCTGCTCTAAATCATCGAAAAGCTTTCCACCCTGCTTCAATATGTATTCACATTCTAACGCGCAGCATTCTTTCATGATTTCTCCCTGAGCACTTTCGTCTAAATACGGAAAGAATTTCTGGCCAATCTCTTTAATTTGAAGTCCCATAACATTTTTTAAATCTTCTAGGGTAATTTCTGCTCTGACATCTTCTCTTTTTCTGAGCACACTATTCCAAGCCGTTAATACCAGCTCTGTAGAGTCCCATAAGGTACCATCTAAGTCAAAAATAATACCATCTACATTTGAAAAATTCATCTATTTTCCTCCCTGTTATTTATTGATATAATTCTATTGTACCATCTGATATAATGATTTACATAGGATTACTGTATTTCTACAGCTGGTTTTAATCTACATTTTAACTTTAAAGGACTGATATTTCAAATGGAATTAATTATTGAACTAGAAAGAAGTATTTTATTGTTTTTTCAGAGCATTCGATCGGCACCTATGGACAAAATTATGATCTTTATAACGACCCTAGGGGATTCTGGCTTACTATGGATCTTAGTTTCCATAGGACTCATATTCAATAAAAATTTTAGAAGAGTAGGCATCATATCCTTACTATCTTTGCTTCTATGCTTTCTTCTAAACAACATTGTAATAAAAAACATCATTCAAAGGCCTAGACCCTTCTATAGCATACAGGACCTTCGTATCCTAATTTCAATACCCAGTGAGTTTTCTTTCCCGTCAGGCCATTCCAGCAGTAGTTTTGCAGCTGCAACCGGTATGTTTCTAGCATCTAAGAAAAAGGTCTTCTATCTATTTTATATTTTGGCTTTCTTTATTGCCATATCTAGGGTATACGTTGGTGTACACTACTTGTCCGATGTTTTAGTCGGTGCCTTCGTCGGTATTTTATGCGGTGTTATGGTAAATAAGCTATTTTTAAAATATATCCCTGAAAAATAAGAAATGCTCTGCATCGGTGAGCAATTCCCCTTTGAACCTTGCGGATTCATCAGAAGGATTGACACCCTTTTTCATTTTAAGTATACTAAAATACAGAAGCTATAACTAAATATCTCCGAGTTCATCGATCCTAATACCTGTTTTCGTAATGGTCTATGAGCCTGTAGGGTATTGTGGGAAACTTCAATGCCTCCCATTGTGGAAAGGAGTACTATGCAGATCCCTATTTCTATCACTCTATTAACTTGCGCCTTTTTTAGGCGCTTTTTATTTTTCTGTATAAAATCTCAAACTGGCAAGAAGTCCCTTATCTAAAGTTATAGTTGAAATTTAAACTAAAGGGAGAGATTGGTTATGAAAAGAAGGTTTAGAGAATTATCGCTTATTTTCCTACTATTCCTGTGTATTTTTGCTGTTGCTTGTTCTAATCCAGCAACTACCACACAGGAATCAAATGGAAGCAATGTACCAAGTGCCACTGTTGAAACGACCCCTATAAAAAATAATGTATTGATTCTTTCAACCACCACAAGCACAGAAAATAGTGGATTGTTGGACTATATATTGCCTGAATTTACAGAAGATACTGGATATGATGTCAAGGTTATCGCTGTAGGCACCGGTCAAGCCCTAAAAATGGGCGAAGATGGTGATGCTGATGTGTTGCTTGTTCATGCCAAAGCCTCTGAAGAAGAATTCATTCAAGCTGGACACGGTATGGAAAGATTCGATGTAATGTACAATGACTTTATTCTATTGGGACCAACTGAAGACACTTTAAACTTAAAGCAAGTAGCGGCAAATGATATCGTAAAAGCATTTACTTTAATCGCAGAAGGCAATAAAACCTTTGTATCTAGAGGCGATGACTCCGGTACACATAAAATGGAATTAAATCTTTGGAAAGAGGGAAATGTCCAGCCTTCTGGAAAATGGTATGTGGAAGCAGGACAAGGAATGGGGGCTGTGATTCAGATGACAAACGAACTGGAGGGCTACACTTTAACTGACAGAGCTACCTATTTATCCATGATGAATAATCTTGACCTTCAAATTGTAGTGGAGGGCGATACAAAATTATTTAACCAATATGGTGTCATCGCTGTTCATCCAGGAAAGAACGATAAAATCAACGCGGATGGTGCCGATGCCTTCATAAAATGGATGCTTTCAGATAAAGGTCAGCAATTAATTGGAGAGTTTGGTAAAGCTGAATTTGGCCAATCTTTATTTATACCAAATGCTAAATAAATGCTATTCTACGATTTCAGTAGTCTGTAAAATATGGGTAAGCATAAAATAATACATAAGAAATGGGCCATTCTTTAAAGAATGGCCCATTTCTTACTCTATATTAAGCTTCTGCAGTAGCTCCTAAGAACATTGCAATATCATCTTCTACATTTGTAATGCCACCGATGCCAAAGTTTTCTACTAAAACGTTTGCAACGTTTGGTGATAAGAATGCAGGAAGTGTTGGTCCTAGGTGAATATTTTTAACACCTAAGTGTAGTAGGGCAAGTAAAACGATTACCGCTTTTTGCTCATACCATGCAATATTATATGAAATTGGTAATTCATTGATATCGTTTAACTGGAATACTTCTTTTAGCTTTAATGCGATTAATGCTAATGAGTAAGAGTCGTTACATTGTCCAGCATCTAATACTCTTGGAATACCACCGATATCCCCTAAGTCAAGCTTGTTATATTTGTATTTTGCACAACCAGCTGTTAAGATCACAGTATCTTGCGGTAATTTATCTGCGAATTCTGTGTAGTAATCTCTGCTCTTCATTCTTCCGTCGCAGCCAGCCATAACGAAGAATCTCTTAATCGCACCAGATTTAACTGCATCGATCACTTTATCTGCCAAAGCAAATACTTGCTCGTGAGCAAATCCACCTACGATTTCTCCTCTTTCAATCTCTACAGGCGCTGCACATTGCTTAGCATGCTCGATTACTTCTGAAAAATCCTTTGTTCCATCTGCATTTTCTTTTACTCTCTTTAATCCTTCAAATCCAACTGCACCTGTTGTATAAACTCTATCTACATAAGAATCTTTTGGCGGAACTAAACAGTTTGTTGTCATAACAACTGGCCCATTGAATGTTTCGAATTCTTTATCTTGTTTCCACCATGCATTTCCATAGTTTCCTACAAAGTGGGTATACTTTTTAAATGCTGGGTAGTAGTTTGCAGGAAGCATTTCTGAGTGTGTATAGACATCTACGCCAGTTCCTTCTGTTTGCTCTAATAATTGCTCCATATCTCTTAAATCATGTCCACTGATTAAGATAGCAGGGTTATTTCTAACACCGATGTTTACTTTTGTTATTTCTGGATTACCGTATGTTGAAGTATTTGCTGTATCTAATAGAGCCATTCCTTTAACACCAACTTCTCCAGTTTTAAGTGTTAGGGCAACCAAGTCGTCTGCTGTTAAGGAATCATCTAATGTTTTAGTAAGAGCTTCTTGCATGAATGTGTAGATTTCATCATCTTCATATTTTAAGTTATATGCATGCTCTACATATGCAGCCAAACCTTTTACACCAAATACAATTAAGCTTCTTAAAGAACGAACGTCTTCATTTTCAATTGCTAAATATCCTGTTTCTGGAGCTTTTGCTTCAAACTCTTCTACAGTGTTTGCAGTCCAATGAGCTGCATCATGGGTAATATGATCTACATTTATGCCTGCATCAATTACTGCCTTCTTTGTTTCTTCTCTTAACTGGATTGCTTTTTTGATTCTATCTACAAATACACCTTTATCAAAGTTTGCATTTGTAATTGTTGCAAACAACCCATCAACAATAAATTTATCTGCTTTATTTGTAGTAAGTCCTGCTTTTTTAGCTTCTAGGTTATAGAATGAAATTCCTTTTAATACATAGATTAAAACGTCTTGAAGGTTTGCTACATCACTGGTCTTACCACATACACCTCTTACAGTACAACCTGTTCCTTTTGCAGCCTCTTGACATTGATGACAAAACATTGAAACTGACATAATTAACATCTCCTTTTCCTGTTCATTTTGCTCATATATACATACTACCATCATCTATGCGGGTAAACTGTGACATCTATCACTTTAATTATTGATTTTTATCACAAAATCTTGATAGAAATTTGTTTGTTTTTCTAAAATAAAAGGTTCTTGTTTACAATGACAACCTTTATACTGCACATTTTTTAGAATTTCAAGCAAAGAAAAAGTTCGTAAGGACTCCTATTTCCTATAGGAGTCCTTACGAACTTTAAAATAATATTCTTTAGAATTCTTTCTATTTAAATTAGCATCCACATCTTCGTCTATTGCCAAAAACACAACATAATATGACAATCAAAAATATAATAGAAGATATATTGTTGTTTCCACATCCACAAGAGCATTTTTTATTATCAACAACTTCAAACATATATCCCACCTACCTTTTTAAAATTTGTTCTCCCTTAACACATCATCTTCCATATTCTGCATGAGTTATAGTGATAATATATAGTATGAAATTATGCTTGAACTGCTCTATTTTTATGAAAATTTATTATGCGTTTTATAAAAAAACTTCTATAAAAGCATCATAAGGAAGATTTTTGTAAGTAGAGCTTTCCTATTCGTTATAAAAAATAAAATTGAGGTATCGTATTGAAACGTTACCCCAATTTCTCTTGCTTTAAATTTTTAGAATCTACAGAAGGAGTCTTTGCAAAATAGTACAATAAGAAGTAAGAAGAAGAATAGTAAGCTATCTCCCAATTCTCTAAAGATACCGCAGTTGAAGAAAATTATAACCAATAACAGGAAGAAGAACAGTAATGAGCTTTGGTTTCCAAACAAATTGCCAATGCCGCTGTTTCCACCGCCACATCCTCTATTATTTGTGACATTTCCAACTAAATTTTCTCCACATAGTCCTGCACTTTCAACATATTCACTCATATATTACACCTACCTTTTTATAATTTAGCTTTGTAATATATACTATGAAATTAAATGCAAACGGTTCTATTTTTTTATATAAAAAAACAGGGAGTTCTTTCTATTAGAAATAGGGTACGTAAGTTTCAATATGAAAATGCGTATCCATTAATCTAAAATAAAAGAGCGAAGATCCTTCAGTACTTCTTCATTCTCACCCTCTATATAATGCTCTGGAATATCGAAATAATCCAAATGAATATTTTCTGCACTCATTAAGTTCACCAGTTCTTCAATAAAAACGCCCTTTTCTCCCAAAGTGTCACACGATGGGCTGCCGCCGATACCCAACAATCCAATAATTTCATAGCTATTATTTAAATATTCCTTCATCTGATGAACAACTCCTGTTGCTAACTTCCTACAAATACTTCTATATTCTAGGGTATCGTATTCTTTCTTCGTCATAGGGGGACGACTTTCACCTAAAAAAGTAAATTCTGGACAAGGCAATTGAACAATGGATATATTCTTGTCCAATAGCACCTTCAAAATACTATTAAAAGCTCCTTGTGCTCTCTCCCAGTCTCTTATGACAGCGTTTTGATTTAAAACGCAATGTGCTGTATAGATGATTTTCTTTCTTCTAAGCATTTTTCTGTGCTTGATGATTTATCAAATTTTTAGGCAGAGCGTTCAGTAACATAGAAACTAAAATGCAGCTGGCAATTTTATCGATAAAGTTTCCTGTGATTCTTGGGATAAAAGCAGCTGTGAAGATTTTTTGTCCAGTGGATAATAACCATGCAAAGATGAGGTCAGTACCGCCTCCTGTTAAACCGCCATATACAAATACGGATATTGGCGTTCCGATCAGTGGCGCTACTACAGATAAGATCACGCCCGTAATGATGGCAACCTTAAGGTCAAATTTAAATCTTTTAGCTATCATCCCTACAATTACTCCAATAACTACATTTACAATAGCAAATGGAATGTTTTTAGGATTCGTGATCATTCCTTGAATAATGTTCGTTAGTCCCCCTGTCAATGCACCTGCAAATGGCCCTAATAATGCAGCTACAAAAATCGTTCCTATGGTGTCTAAGAACAACAATGGGATTTGTAAAGCCTGTACAACTGTTCCAAAAGCGATATTAATTACAATTCCCAGTGAGGCCATAATCATAGCATTTGTAGACTTAAATGGCGAATTTTTCAATGTAATTCCTCCTACAAAATATAATGAATTTCATAGCTATTCTATTATACCTGTTAAAAAAAATACAATTGAAATTACAAATCTATCCAACTTAGTCTATAGAAATATTCAATTATCTAAATAATTGATCTAGGCGCAGTAAAAATGGTAGGGTTTAAGCCCTACCATAGCCTTTAAGGTTCCACTCTCTTTTTCAGGGCCTTGGGATCCGTTATCATCTCATACCCACCCATACTTGCCATAGTTATAATGATTGCATTCACTACAGTTAATACGATGCCTTTCATCCCTGTCTCTACCCGAGCAAATGCAAAGGTTAATATCAAAGAGATCATAAACGTATATATTCTTATTGCTACATCACCAAATCTATTTTTAATTAGCGTTTTACTAAATTGCACAATCAATGTAACTGCCGCAACAAGACCTGCAAAGGTCGCGAGCATTTCTACTGTTATAAAGTTTTGATACATTTAAATTTCCTCCCCTTTATATCGAATCATTACCTTGTTATCCTTCCAATCTACCTTATATCCTAGTTTTTCTAGGAATCGTACGGGAATATAATTTATATTATCCTTCCATATTCCCTGAACCTCCATGTCTTTTCCGTGAAGATTTATTTGAATGGTATCGAAATCTTTTTCTTCATTCCCAGTAAAGAAAGATAAAGGTTTCGTTCCCATCAATCTATTTAAATCTAAATAACCACTATAACCATTTAACTTTCCTTTATCTGTGTACTGGTGAATATCACAGGGATAGATGGGTGTACTATTTAAGGTGCCATCATTTCTGCCGTAATGAGGTATCCACACAGCATCAACTTCCTCTAAGTTCAAATTGAAGGTTTTATATAGATGATGCCCTATATAAATGCCTACTTTTTTTGCTCCAAGGTCTCGAAGTGTCTTTACATAGGCAGACACCCCACTGCTCATATCGTCCATGGATTGTTCTTCTACATCAATAAACCAAATGGTTGGGTTGAATTCTTTCGTTCTGTTGTAAAAATCCGTTGCTTCCACCCTCATGTCCTCTATGGAGGTGCCCCGCACCCAAGCATAGGCAGCCGTAGGAATTCCTCTTTTTTTAAATTCTCTATGGTGCGTCTTATAATGCTTATCTATTAATCTAGAGCCATATTGGGTGCGAATGATTACCAGCTTTACTTGTTTTGCCAGTTCATCATAATTCATATTTGCTGGCACCTGATGACTGGAAATATCAATAATCATAGTTTTATCCTCCTTTCCTTAATCTGTTGTCGTCTTTGTCATTGGTTTCTAATTTTTCTGATCCTCTCTCGTTGCTCCATCTTATGACGGCGCAAGGTACTAGTTGCTACTCTCTTCTAAGTACTACATGGAATTCAAATAAAAAAGCTAGCACATTTTATAAAATAAAATGTACTAGCCTTTTTATTTTCTATTGGTTTAGCCCAGCAGCAAACTGATTCATAATCGCCATTACTTCTTCTATACATTCTGGCTTCAATAGCGCCATGGCTTTTGGAACCAATCGTATCATATCTTCTTGAGTAAAGTGACCCGCTGATAACTTCTGAAAACTTTCGAAGAATAATCCCTTTGCTTCCTCAACCTTATCCTCTTGTACTCTTTCCAATATATATCCTAAAAACATCCCTTGTCCTTGGTCCATCCTTATCCTCCTTCACTTTTATTTCACAGATCCATTTTATCAGAAAAACACTTCCTAATAAATAAAATTTCCAAAGCCTCCTTTTATCGACACAAAGACCTAAATCTTCTACCGATTTAGGTCTTTACTTCTTTGCTTAAGCTAATTTAGGATTTTTATATTGGCTTACGATGGATTTTCCTTTCTCTGTTATTTCAACTTTTCTTTTAAACATCCCTTTTTCAAGGATATATCCACGACGAGCCAGATGTGAAATCATACTGGACATTTGTAAGGATCCCATGTCATGGTCTTTCGCAAACTTTCCAGCTTTATCAGGGTCCTTTAGAACAATTTCTAAGAAATCTACGTATTTAGGGGTAAGATATTCTTTCATCATCCGATCTTCATTTTCATTTAATTTCGGTAAGATGGATTCTCCTTTTTCAGTGATATTAAAAGTAAAGAATTTACTTCCTACCAATCCAGCTCTCTCAATATAGCCTCCTTGATCTAGCCTTTCAATAGATTCATTAGAAATTTTAGAATCCACCTTTAATCCGTCCGTGATATCCGCTAGGTATTGATGTCCAATTCGAATCATTTCCAATACTTTTAAATCAAATGGATCCAATTTGATATTTTTTCGATTGCTTTCATTGGCTTTAATATTCCATTCAGCAACACCATAGTATTTAGGCGATGCAGTTAAAGCTGCTATAATTCCTACAACAAGGGATACTAAAAATCCAACGATTGCCATGTGTGTCCAATTTCCAATTACAAAGATTCCGGTCAGCTCCGTTACTGTTAAAGCAATCATCGTAATCATTCCTGATAAAACACCCCAGAATGCCCCTCTTGAATTAAACCTTGGCCACAACGCTCCTAATAAGAGAAGCACTGCTGGCGGTGTTAACCAAGCGTTTGCAAATGCAAATAAATAGGTTGGTCCTCCTGGGAAAAATGTCATTCCCCATGTAACTAAAATAATTAATGCCATAATACCTTTGCTTGCCTTTAGCGTTTCTTTTGGCGTTGCAGTTTTGTTGATCATCCTTTTATAGATATCACGCGTTGCCGTAGATGTTGCTCCCATTGCAGATGTTGAAGAAGTAGACAATGCGGCTGCAGCAGCACCTACAATAAATAGAGAACTTAAGAATGGGGGAATTACCTTGGCGATTACGCCATAGGCTGCTGTATGAGCAATACTGCCTCCCGCTAATGTGAAGACTTCTGGCATTGCAGTACCTGCATAAATCCCTATAAAGGATAATGGAACCATAAACACAATAATTAAATAAATAGAGCCTATGGTATAAGACTTTTTCGCAACCTTTTCGTTTCTACAAGAAGCAATCTTGATCCAATAATAATTGTTCCCCCATACCAATGCTGTTCCAAATAATATGGCAAAAGTAATAACGCTGGGATATTTCATGGATAATCCAGGTAAAGTTGCACCTGATAGTCCTTGGTTTATCCAATCGCCACTTAACCAAGTATTAAAATATTCCATACCGCCATATTTACGAACTAAGATCATGAGGAAGACTGGCACTGCAATGGTGCCTATGATAACTTGTATAAAGTCTGTAATGGTGGTTGCCCACATGCCACTCATGGTTGCAAAGATTAATATTACTAAAAACCCAACTGCTGTAATTAAAAAAACTGGCCATCCTGTATACCCTGAAACAATAGAGGAAAGGGATACAATATTATTCGCTAAAATACCGCACATGCCAATGACTGATGTCATGGCTACCAATCCTCGGACTCTGCCATCATAACGTGTTTCAAAATATTCTGGAAGGGTTTGTGCTCCAGATCTCCGAATAAAATTAGAAAATAGATTTGCATAAAGTAATAATCCGAACAGAGAGTATATTACACCCCAAACAATGCCGCCTTTTATTCCATATAAAACTGAAAAACCTGGGGCTAAGGTAATACTTGTTCCTGCAAAACCAATGGCTACAACGCCTAAGATATTGACTGGCAGGCTTATTTCTCTTCCTGCAATAATAAAATCGTCAGAATCTGATACCCACTTTTTAGCAATAAATCCAGAGCCTATTAAGAGTGCCAAAAATATAACCGCATATATAATAAAAGCTATATTCACCATTATTGAACCTCCCTATTATTGGTTTTATGAAGCATATTTAATAATTCCGATCTTTCAGAAAGGGCGCACCCTTTCTGAAATTAATCTTCTACAAAGGCAACTGCACGAATCCATCCAGCACTGGCATCTTTAATCTTTACTGGGAAACAGAAAATTTCACTTCCTATGATGGGTAATGCATCTAAATTGGTCAGCTTCTCTATATGGCAGTAAGCTTTTTCTGCGCCTGCACGATGTCCTTCCCATATGATCTCTTTATTATGAGTATCATTAAACTCCTTTGCAATCAATGGTAGAGGGCGGTCCCAGCTCCAAGCATCCGTTCCGACTACCCGAACACCTTGTTCTACAAGCCATAAGGTCGCCGCTTTCGTCATACCGCACCCCTTCGATAAATATTCTTTCGTTCCCCAATATTTGCTGGCACCAGTATTCACCAATACGATGTCTCCTGGTTTTAGGCTATACTTAATTTTTTTGAAGTATTCTTCAAAATCTATTGGCTCCACTTTATATCCATCTGGCTTATCCTTAAAATCTACTACCACCGCTGGACCATAAAACCAATCCAAAGGAACCTCATCAATGGTCCAAGCTCTTTCTCCCTTATTCATTGTTGGATAATAGTGATAAGGAGCATCAATATGGGTTCCTGCATGGGTGGATAGCTTTATAAATTCTACAGCCCATCCATTTCCCTCTGGTAAATCCTCTAAAGTAGCATCTCCAAAATACGCCAGCATATCCGATGCTGTATCCTTATGATTTTGATATTCTATATGTGGTATATAATCTGGCGGATCACTGGGTAATCCACTTTCTATTGCAATACTTAAATCTACAATTTTCATCTCTGCACGCTCCTTTATTTTAGTCCTAAAATTTCTCTTGCTTCCTGTGGTGTTGCAACTTCATTGCCACTTTCACGAATGATATTTGCTGCACGGGTAACGAATTGCGCATTGGATTCCGCCAATTCTCCTTTATTAAACATAACATTATCTTCCATACCGACTCTAATATGCCCACCCATTGCAATTGCTGCTAGCATAATTGGAACGTGTCCTTTTCCGATTCCTAAAGCAGACCATGTAGATCCTTCCGGTATTAAACTTTTTAAAAATACTAGATTTTCTATGGTAGCAGCCATACCACCTGCTGCGCCTAAGACAAATTGATAGTGGAGAGGCCCTTTTAAAACACCCTTCTTTAAATAATATAAAGAATTGTAAACCATACCGCCATCAAAAATCTCTATTTCTGGCTTCACATCATAAGCTTGCATTGTATGACCTAACTCTTCTAAAAAGCTCGGTGTGTTTAAAAATACTGTTTGATGCATCCAATTCATACTGCCACAATCATAGGAAGCTAATTCTGGCTTTATAGATTTTAGATGTGCTTGTCTCGTTTCATCGGTTGCATTTAAATCTCCTGAAGTCGTTAAGTTTAAAACGATATCACACTTTTCCCTAATTAGTTGAACTGTTTTTTCAAATCTTTCCTTATCCATGGTGCCTTGACCTTCATCATCTCTCATGTGAAGATGAGCGATTGCTGCTCCTGCTTTATAGCATTGATACACGTCTTCTGCTATTTCTTCTGGGGTTAAAGGTATATTTGGATTATCCTTTTTAGTTGGCCAAGCTCCCGTTGTTGCCACTGTAATAATAGTTTTTCCCATTTCATTCATCTCCTTTTCATTATTTCTAATCTCTCTCTAGCAATAGGGCTACTCCTTGTCCGCCACCACAGCAGAAAGTGATTAAACCTAGATGAGCGTCTCTATCTCTCATTTCATAAACCATTTTTGTTGTTAAGATGGCGCCTGTTCCTGCCAGTGGATGGCCAAGAGCTATTGCACCTCCATTTACATTCAGCTTCTTTTCATCTATGCCTAATTCTTTTATACAAGCTACTGTCTGAGCAGCAAACGCCTCATTTAATTCAATTAAATCAATATCCTCTAAAGTTAAATTTGTCTTTTCTAAAATTTTTCTAGTAGCTGGAACAGGACCGATTCCCATAATATTTGGATCTACACCTACAGCAGTAAAGGCTTTATATCTTGCCAATATTTCTACCCCTAGTGCTTTTGCCATTTCTTCTTCCATAATTACTACTGCAGCAGCACCATCACTCATAGGTGAACTATTGCCTGCTGTTACTATGCCATCTTCCTTAAAAACTGGCTTCAACTTTGCCATTGCCTCTAAGCTAATCTCTTCTCTTATGGTTTCATCCTTTGAAACGATTTCAGTTCTACCTTTTCCCTTCTGAACTTCTATGGATAAAATCTGTTCTTTAAATTTACCCTTTTCTTCTGCCAAAGCAGCCTTTCTATGGCTGTTATAGGCATAGGCATCCAACTCCGCTCTTGTAAGCTGGTACATACTAGCAAGATTCTCAGCAGTGATCCCCATATTTGGATTTCCTATGTGCTCTGGTGAAAGATTTAGATGACTGCTGAACTTAGGGGGCGTATGAGCATACGCTGCTTCCTGCTTCAGCATGATATATGGCCTGCGAGAGTCACTTTCAACGCCTCCAGCAACGATTACTTTCGCCTCTCCCAATTGAATCATCATTGCTCCCAGTGCAATCGCATTCAGTGAGGTACCACATTGTCGATCTACTGTAAGTGCTGGCTTTTCTATAGGGATTCCAGCCTCCAACGATGCCATTCTTGCCATATTGTTTACATCATGTCCCATCAAATTACCAAAAATAACCTCGTCTATCATGGTTTTATCGATACCAGATCTCTTAATAGATTCTTTAATCACTTCAGCTGCCATTTTATAGGGTTCCACAGATGATAAAGCACCTCTGAATTTACCTACAGGTGTACGAACCGCTGAAACGATTACAGCATTTTTCATCAAATCCATCCTCCTTTACGAATATTTACTATACTATTACGCAATTACCATGCCAGAAATAAAAAAAGAAAGAACCTTGAAATTCCTTGCTTATAGCAATGTGAATTCAAAGTTCTTTCTTTTTACTGTAAATATAGGTTTACACTTATAATTAAAATTCTCAATATTCAGTGAAAAAACAATATTTCATCGTAATGTAATCTTAAGTTTATATGTAAACTTAAGGTTACAAATCTCTAACCTTTTATTTCATACTTTTTTAATTTTTTATAAAAGGCGGTTCTGGATATTCCTAATTTCTTTGCAGCTTCTGCTTTGCTTTTGGAATTCTCTAAAGCATTGATAATCGTCTCTTTTTCCAGCTCCTCTTTTATGTCTTTAATCTTTGACATATTGTTTTGACTGATTTTATCAATAAATTTAGGGTTTTTACTTCTAAAATAATCCTTAAAGTGAACCCATTCTAAAGTCTCCCCCCACGAACTATTCATGGCTCTCTCCACTATATTTTGCAATTCTCTTATATTTCCAGGCCAGTCATAATGTACTTCTGTAAGTTTCATTTTGGCATCTTCTGATATTCCTGGAACCTTCATTCCTAGCTGGAAGTTTAATTTTTCTATTAGACTTTCCACGATTAAAGGTATATCTTCTTTCCTTTTTCTTAAAGGAGGTATGACAATTTTCAATACATTTAATCTATAAAACAAATCACTTCTAAACTTTTTCTCTTCTATCATCTTCTCTAAATTGACATTTGCAGCAGCTATGACCCTTACATCAACAGGTATACTTCCTTTTCCTCCGACTCTTTCAATTTCCTTTTCCTGCAATGCTCGTAATAATTTCGGCTGAGAAAATAAAGGGAGTTGATTAATTTCATCGAGAAACAAACTGCCTTTATTGGCCATTTCAAACCGACCTTCTTTTCCACCTTTTTTAGCCCCTGTAAAAGCACCTTCCTCATATCCAAAAAATTCAGACTCTAAAAGTTCTCTCGGTATGGCAGAGCAATTTACTTTTACAAAAGGAAATGAATCCCGATTACTTAAGTCATGGATGGAATGAGCGACTAATTCCTTCCCTACGCCAGTTTCCCCCTCTATTAAAACAGTGGAATTCGTTCTGGAGGCTTGAATAATTTTCCTCTTTAATTCTTGAATTTCTGGACTATCCCCTACAATATGATCAATGGTATACTTAGCGCCTCTAATCTTTTTTAATTCTTGTTGGTAATATTCCAGCTGAGTAGCCATACTATTAATTCTAAAGGAAAAATCAATGGCATTTTCCATTCCCTTTATAATTACATGAATAAACCCTGCTACTAATTTTCCTTGCTTATTAAAAATAGGGATGTATGTAGAAAATGATTTTATCTTAGACGGTCCCTTTGCTATGATCACATGTCCTGTAATTGGCTTTCCGGTTTTAAGAACGAAGTCGATTTTAGTATCTGGAATTAAATCCTTCACATATTTTCCCTTCACATCCTCCAATTTTATTCCACCCATCATCTCAGACCAAGTATCATTTACGTATACATATCTTCCTTGAGCATCAGTAATAACCACACCATCCAAGTGATCAATAATCAATTTCGTAATTTCTGGATCTACATTTCTTATATCATCTATGCCCATAGATTCCCTCCTTACATTATGCTCCTCCAACCCATTCTTCTTATTTCTTTGTAGTATACTACAAAATATCGGATTCATGTAACTTGTCCTAGGTGTCATTTTTTTCATAGCTACTTTACATTGGCAGATACCATACTTCTTTTTTGTCCTCTTTCCTCACATATACCTAAGCAAGATTCTATGGACTTTTTCATATGATTAACGACTGCTGCCACTTCGGAGCTCAGTCCTTCCCACTCATCAACATATTCTCCTCGATAGGCTTTTCTAGCCAAACTCAATACAGCTGCTTGTTCTTCAGATAGCTTGGGTATAGCCCATTCTGCAGCTACATCCTTTGGAGAAATTTCACCGACAGCTACTGTCAGCCACATTCTGGCTAGAGTTAAAATCACGTTGCACTCGTCACCCTTTATGCTCCCAATTAATCCTGGTAGTGAGTCCATAATCGCTCTTCGAATATCCGTCATCGGCACGGGTTCCAGTATTTCTGAAGCATTTTGTCCAAGAAGAGAAATGCTATTATTTCTCACTTGATTTAAAACGATGGCCAAATCAGGATCATAAACGGGTTCTGGAATTTTTCCTTGCTCAAATTCGTCCCTGAGCCATTCACCATAGATCAATTCATTTTTGGGCGGATATTGCCAAGGTACTACATCTACACGATTTATAATCGTAACTTCAAGCGGTCGCACAGAATCTTTATTTCCTATTTTCCCAGAGATCGTCATGAATCTAGTGACTAATTTTCTTCGCTTTATTTCTGTTAGCCTCTGATTTACGATCACTAAGACATCCACATCGCTATGAATACGCAATCCACCTTCTACGGCAGATCCAAAGAGATATACACCAACTACTGCATTTCCAAGCAGCTCCTTTATAACCTCTAATGCTTGAGTTGCTTCCGTCGGTATTATTTTCTTATTCAAATCACTCATCAATTGTAAACTCCTCCCGTACACTATAATATGCTCCCATAATCTATCCAATATAAAAAAACGATCCTATTTGTAATGCAGTTAGTGTGCCAAGATACCCATCCTATTTTGTGATAATTGTCTACTATCCCACAGGAGCTCTTCTCATTAGCATGGCTAAAAACGCCCCCTTCTGACCATGGTCTTGTCCGTCCTCTTTAAAATTGTTTGTATATATTGATTTTTGTATATTCATGCTATTCAACTCTCGAATCGTACTAATATTTCTTATACAAATTACCTAGGATTTCGTTTAGCTTCAATAAATAAAGAAGTGCTAAAACACGATTTAGCTTATCTATATTATATTTTTCTATAAAAACAATTAAAATCCTTTAAGCCTCAAGTAAAAATAAAATGCCCAATCTGCAATAGAAAGTTCTATTTTAGATTGGGCATAGGTTGGATAGAGTAGGCTTTTGAGGCTATAAATAGCCTTAAAATCATGTATCTATCGCATTTTTTATTTAATTTCTATTACATCATTGGCATTCCGCCACCCATGCCTCCTGGCATTGATGGTTCATCGGATTTAATATCTACAATAGCACCTTCTGTAGTTAATAGCATTGCTGAAACAGATGCTGCGTTTTGTAGTGCAGATCTTGTTACCTTTGTTGGGTCAACGATACCTGCTTCAATCATGTTTACATATTTTTCAGTTAATGCATCAAAACCAATACCTTTTTCAGAACTCATTACTTTCTCTACAATAACAGATCCTTCAAGTCCAGCATTTGCAGCAATTTGTCTTAATGGCTCTTCTAGAGCTCTTCTGATGATCTTAACGCCAGTTCTTTCGTCTCCTTCAGTAGTTTCAAGTAAAGCTTCTACTGCTGGAATAACATGGACTAATGAAGCGCCTCCACCAGCTACCATACCTTCTTCTACCCCTGCTCTTGTAGCATTTAATGCATCTTCGATTCTTAGCTTTCTTTCTTTTAGCTCTGTTTCTGTAGCAGCTCCAACTTGGATCACTGCAACCCCACCAGAAAGCTTTGCTAATCTCTCTTGTAATTTTTCTTTATCAAAATCAGAAGTTGTCTCTTCTATTTGTCTCTTAATTTGATTTACTCTATCCTTAATAGCGCTAGAATCTCCAGCTCCTTCAACAATTGTTGTATTATCTTTATCAACCTTAACCGTTCTTGCTGTACCTAGCATATCGATTGTCGCAGTTTTTAGATCATATCCTAATTCATCAGAAATTACAGTAGCGCCTGTAAGTACAGCAATATCATCTAGCATTGCTTTTCTTCGATCTCCAAAACCTGGTGCCTTAACAGCTACACACTCGAAGGTTCCTCTTAATTTGTTTAATACTAGTGTAGCTAATGCTTCTCCTTCGATATCTTCTGCTATGATCAACAATTTTCTACCTTGTTGTACGATTTGCTCTAATACAGGAAGGATTTCTTGCACTGTATTGATTTTCTTATCTGTCAGTAAAATATAAGGATCGTTGAATACTGCTTCCATTTTCTCTGTATCTGTTACCATGTATGCAGATAAATATCCTCTATCGAATTGCATACCCTCTACCACGTCTAAAGTAGTTCCCATGGATTTAGATTCCTCTACAGTAATAACCCCATCGTTTCCTACCTTTTCCATAGCATCTGCAATCAATTGACCGATTTCTTCATCTGCAGCTGAAACTGCACCGATTTGAGCAATTGCTTCCTTACCTTCTACCTTCTGAGAAGTATTTTTTAGCTCTTCTACTGCTACATCTACAGCCTTTTGAATTCCCTTTTTAAGAATCATTGGGTTCGCTCCAGCAGCTACGTTCTTTAATCCTTCTCTAATAATAGCTTGTGCTAATAAGGTTGCTGTCGTTGTACCATCACCAGCAACATCATTGGTTTTTGTAGCAACTTCTTTAACCAACTGAGCACCCATGTTCTCGTAAGCATCTTCTAATTCGATTTCTCTAGCAATGGTTACCCCATCATTGGTTATTAATGGAGATCCAAATTTCTTATCAATGATCACATTTCTTCCCTTTGGTCCCAATGTAACTTTTACAGTATCTGCAAGTTTATTCACACCAGCTTCTAATGAGCGACGTGCTTCTTCAGCAAATTTAATTTCTTTAGCCATAATAATACCCTCCTAGTTCTTATTTATATTCATTGAATTGCTATGTAGTATTGATTATTCAACAACTGCTAAAATATCACTTTGCTTTAATATGGTATATTCTACACCATCAAATTTTACTTCTGTACCAGCATACTTAGAGAAAATTACTTTATCCCCTACCTTTACTTCCATTACCACTTCTTTCCCTTCAATAACGCCACCTGGCCCTACGGCCATAACTTCAGCTAATTGTGGTTGTTCTTTTGCACTACCTGGAAGCACAATACCGCTTTTTGTAGTTTCTTCTGCTTCTACTCTCTTAATTACTACTCTGTCACCTAATGGCTTAATATTCATAACATAAACCTCCTTGAAATTTATTGTTTTTTTATTTATTTATATCATTTTTATTTTATTAGCACTCTATTGAGATGAGTGCTAATTACATCTATAATGGTATCTAAAAGTGTTTTGTCTAGCAAATGTCAATATTGCCTATTATATTCCAGTTTAGGCAACTATATTCGATTATATAGAAATATCTAAACCGTTCTCTTATTTTCTACTAATTACAAAATATATAGGCGTAAAATATAATATAATATCGGTATAAATACGGCTGGTAACATATTTCCTACTCTTATTTTCTTTATTTCTAATACATTGATACCAATTCCCATGATCAAGAGGCCACCGATGGCAGACATTTCCGTGATGACACTTTCTATTAAAAATGGTTTCATAAAAGATGCCGTCAAAGTAATCAGACCTTGGTATACAAAAACTGCTGCCCCTGAGAAAGCTACACCGATGCCCAAGGTAGAGGCAAACATGGCTGCCATAATACCGTCAATGAGGGCTTTTGCAAAAAGGGTTTCATGATTTCCAGTTAAACCGCTCTCCAATGCCCCCATAACCGCCATAGCACCGATACAGAATACTAAGCTTGCAGTAATAAATCCTTTGGCGATGCCACCTTCTTTAGAGCCTGCTTTATTTTCGATCCAATAACCGATATTTTCAAGTCCCTTTTCTATTTTAAGAGCCTCTCCCAATATGGTTCCAATGACGACGCTGGCAATCATCAGAAGGATATCTTGACTTCCTAGCGCCCCAGATAAACCGATGACCAATACGCTTAACCCTAGACCATTTATGATTGTTGCCTTATATCCTTCCGGTATTCCTTTTTTTAGAAAAACACCGACAATTGCTCCTACAATGATTGCCACAGCGTTTACAATCGTACCTAACATATTCATCCCCCGTTTAGTTCAAATTCTCTTGTTTTTACTACTTGAAACGCTAAGCCCTGTCTAGAGTCGAGTCCAACATACAGTTTGTGAGTCTGAGCGAACAAGCTTTATTTTGAGCACTTGAAACGCTAAGCCCTATCTAGAGTTGAGTGCGACATAAAGTTTGTGAGCCTGAGCGAACAAACTTTATTTTGAGCACTTGAAACGCTAAGCCCTATCTAGAGTTGAGTGCGACATAAAGTTTGTAAGCCTGAGCGAACAAACTTTATTTTCCTATGCCAGCTTCCCTGGCATAATAGAACAAATATTGCTGCCCATATCCTGCGTATTCACCAAACTTCTCCTTAGCGAACCTTTCAATTTCCTTATTTGGTGTGTCTTTTTTAAAATAAAAGTGCTCCATCACTCTTTTTACCCAAACATCTACTGGAAAGGCATCTACCTTGCCCATAGCAAAAAACAAGATGCAATTTGCCACTTTCGGCCCGACACCATTAAATTGTAGTAAAGCTTCAAAGCAATCACTGCTATCCAGCTTCTTCAATTCATCAAGCAAAATATTCTTTTCTACAACAGCTTTTGCTGTGTCGATAATATATTTAGCACGATACCCCACACCACAGGAAGTGAGTTCCTCATTGGATAAGGCGCATACAACCTCCGGCTCTGGAAAGCTGTACTGCTTTTTACCATCGTATTCTCCTAAATAAAGTCCAAATCGCTCACTGATTAAGTTTACAGCTTTTTTTATTCTCGGTATATTGTTATTGGAGGAAATAATGAAAGAAATCAAGGTTTCCCAAGAATCCTGCTGAAGAATTCGAATACCATTCCCAAGATCTGCAGCAGACTTCATAATCTCATCCTCTTTTATCAGCGCTGCCTTGATTTTCCCATAATCCTTATCCAAATCAAAATAAGGGATCCAAATCTTATGAAACTCTTCTTTATTACTATGCTTGAATATTACGTTGTCTTCTTCCTTTTTTACATTCAGCACTTTTCCAAAGGCAACGCCGGTATAACTGCCATCCTGTTCTTTGTCCCATCGAAAGCATTGACCGCACTCAAAAATATGCTTTGGATCAAAATCCTGTAAATTCTTTACAAGGATTTCCTGATCCCTCTCTACGATTTCCAAAATATCACTTCCTTTAACCACTTAAAATCTTTTACTGTATTTCAAATTAAAATTTATTCTCTTAGACTCACAAACCTTATGGCCCACTTAATTCTAGCGAGAACTAAAATTTTAAGTGCTGAAATAACAATCCCTAGAAAGCATTAGCTTCTAGGGATACGATTCAATTATTCATAATTTGCCTCTTTATCCATATAGGATACTGGCTCATACACTGAAAAGGCCTCATATACCTGATTACCAGTGGCCATGTCAAAATATAGCCTTCTATTTTCTTCATTTTTAGCAGATTTATAGCTATAGGTCATCACTGGCTGATAATTGGTATAGAAGGATCGAACAATGGCCATCCCCGTATATACCATGTCTGCAAGCTTCTCAGCATGTTTTTCCTCAATGTCACTCAATTGACTTTTCTCCTTTAATATGGGTACACTGGTGTTACTAAAATCACTGGAGTATTTAAGAATTTTTCCGTTTTTAGAAGCCACATTGACCTTAATATTATCACTGATAATAGCAATATCCTCTATAATTGGAACAAATTCAAAGGCATAGACAGTATCCTCTGTGCCCTCTTCCTTTATTAAAGAAACGCCATGGCGCATATTTTCATAGGATTCGAATCGCTCCATAAAGCTCTTTGCAATATTCAAAGCTGCTTCCTTAAAAACAGTAGTGCTGCTTTCATTTTCTCGATGATCTTCGAATCTTCTAAGAGAGCCTTCTATGGCATCCATCCACATACTGTATTGCACCTGATCCTCTATGACATATTTAATCTCATAGTAATGTACTCCGTCTTTCATCTGAACCTTATCCGATATGTTTATGGTGCCGGAAAAATTGCTCAGCTCTGGAAACTTTTCCTTTACCCTAGCCAATACCGTATCTGCCTCCAAATACGTAGGATGGTGATTTGGTGTACGACTGTGACGGTATAGTCTGGAGATTTCCTCCATATTATTTGCCCACTGAGTTAATCCACCATCGCTTTTATCTGCCCTCTTTATTTCTCTTAAACGTCCCTCAATGTTGTGATAGATGGATAAGAGTCGATCTAGAGATTCATATATTTTAGCTAAAAGTTCTTGATCATATTCCGTTAATTCCTCATTATGACTGCTATAATTGTTATTTAAATGATGAACCAGCGTGTTTCTTAGACTCTCCAGGCCACTTAATCCTCTCTTCATCGGTTCATTTGGATCACTGGTTGTATTATTGATATCCATCCAATTATTAAAGATTGTAGTCAATTGATGCACGGACCGCTGTAAATTCGTAAGTTCGTCTTTTCCACCGATATCCATAAAAGCCTTCACAGAGTACATGGTATCTCGAATACCACTCTCAACCTTTCTTGATATCATAGCATTTGAACTACTTACACTCTTCTTAATCGACCTTAGCTGAACCGCCAAATATAGATTGCCTAATAAACTAGCAATAATTATGAAAGGCGCCAAGTATCGATAATACTTTTTATAATAAACCAATTGATTACACTCCCTTAACTCGCTTAAGTCTCTACTTTACTATAATATCACAAACTGGACTAAATGATAACAACTATTGCCTTAATTTTATCCATATTTCGATATCCTTTATACAGATTCTAGGGAATACTGTTTCTTTATACCGCCAATACTTCTCAGGTAGAGAAATCTGAGTTGCTGTTGAATTTTGCACTCATTTATGGTTATAATGTTTTATATACTATATCAATAGGAGGCTTTTTTATGGACCAACCGGAACAAATACGCGCAAACGAAGGAAAAGAGCTAGAAATCCATGTGAATGGAAAAAAGTTCATTAGAATTCCAGTGAAAACTCATTTGATCAAAAGAGAAGATCGTATGATAGATGTTGCCTGTACATATTTAAAGGATAAAACCGCAGAAAATGATATTGTGTTTATTACAGAAAAAATTGTTGGTATTACACAGGGAAGAGCCCTGCCATTAAGTGAAATTAAACCGAGACCACTGGCAGTTTTTCTTGCAAAATACGTCACCAAAACCCCGGCAGGTATCGGGCTGGGTATGCCAGAAACCATGGAAATGGCCCTTAGAGAATGTGGCACCCTTCGTATTTTATTTGCGGCTGCAATTGGCGCAATCACCAAAATATTATTCAAACGAAAAGGGGATTTTTATAGAATCGCAGGTCCAAAGGCTCGAGCTATCGATGGCCCTACCTCTGGTACCATTCCGCCATATAACAGCCATGTTGTGCTGGGTCCTGCTCAGCCAGATAAAGTGGCGAGAGAAATTAGCGACGCCTTAAATGGGACAAGGGTGGTCATCTCCGATATTAATGATCTTGGGGGAAATATTCTAGGCGCATCCCACAAAGATATCAACTTAGACGAAGTCGTTCAAATTTTAAAGGACAATCCCCTTGGCCAAGGTCACCAGCAAACACCCATGGGGATCATTCGCCAAATATAATTGCCTATATTTTTTATTCATTCAAGGATTTATCCTACACTATAAAAGCTTCTAAATTGAAAAGTCAATTTAGAAGCTTTTATTTATTGAATATCGCTGTATCTCTTCTCGGTAAAACGACTTAATGCCTTAAAAAGAATGACAGACAATGCTCCGTATATTCCTCCAAAGATCAGATAAATCGCCATAGGATTTGTGTTCAGCTTCAATAAAAGCAACGCCAGCATCGCACTTCCGAAAATAAAAGCCATGCCTGCCATCATAGAGAAAATCACATTCATATTCTGCTTCATTGCTTTCTGAGGGTTATCCCAATCCAACAAAGGTCGTGTAATGTCAATAAACATGGCCAGCTCTGTCACCGGTATGCTCCCTAGGATCCCTAGGATGGTAACGACGATGATTGTAGAAATCTGTAGTGGAACTAGTAAGGATATTCCACCCAAAATTAGAGCGAGTACTAAAATCTGAACTAAAATAGAGCTTAAAATCTTCCCAGCAATTTGATACTCTATTTTAATGGGTACAATCCGTGAAATCCAGAATTGTTTCCCTTCTCGTGAAAAAGTCGTTGCGCCTATGCCATTGGTAGCAGCAATAAATAGGATGAAGGCAGATAGGATCAGATTTCCAAGAGGTATGGTACGCTCATTATAGAACTGTTTGATCATATTCAAGGTCTGTGGGTCCCTGGTCATCAGCGGCATGGCTAAGGCAAAGGGAATAATAATCACAGCGCCGATGGAGTTCATTAGAAAAATAGGCGTTCTGATTAGAATTTTCATATCTCGATCCAATATGGCCACAATGGGATGGCGCACGTTGCTGATACGACTTTTCAGTTGTCCCTCCGTCAGTTTTTTCTTCTGAGACGAAATTTCCTGTCCACCGATTAATCCCTTATAGAATACTTTTTCACTTACGTAGACCATACCATAGAATATCAACATAGAAATCCCTGCAAAAATAGCGATATTGAGGATTCCATCCCAGGTATTGAAATTAGCCAGTGCCTTGGATGCCCAAATACTCGGGGGAAATCTCATACCGATTTGCTGAATCATACTATTTCTCTCACTGAGCAGTGCAGTGATATAGTCCATTTCTCCGCCTTCTGGAAATTTTGTAGCAAGCCGCTGTGTTATGAACTGGAATGCTAAAATAATCAATATCATTACGATGCTTCCAAGGACTCGGATAAGATCTCTCTTTTTCTTTATGTTGGTATATCTCATAAAGATCATAACGACAATGGAGGAAATGGCGAGGGGTATAATTGGAATCGTCATAATGATTACTATGCTAAAGATCCAATATAAAAACCCTACACTGCTTTTAATCCCATATACCAATAGGATCGGTATCAGAATTGGCAGCACAGTTAAATATTCATTAAGTAATACTGTAATAAAGCGTGCCGTCAATATGGTACTGGGCTTTATGGGAAGAGGTATCAAGATCTGCAGATCCTCCGAATAATAAAACTTAGCAAATATATGGGATATGCCAAATAGAAAGAGCATAATCTGCGATCCTAAAATCCCTAAAAGTAGCAGGGTTCCCTCTTGATTGATCGACTGCAGTGAGGTAAAGATGGCGCCTAGGATTTTGATATATTGAATATAGAGGGGGAGTAAAGAAAGCATTGCCAATATAAATATCGCTGGCTGCCAAAGCTCCTTTTTCTGCTTCAAATATTTATATTTAAAAGCAGAAATTCCAAAGTTCACATTCAGTTCTGTTTTTAATAGCGATCCTAATCCCTTCATCATTCTGTCAACTCCAAGAATATATTTTCAAGGGATTCCTTGCCTTCAGACTGCTTTCTTAATTCCTCCATAGTGCCACAGGCAATAATTTTCCCTTTTCTTATAATTGCGATTCGATCACAAAGCTTTTCTGCCACCTCAAGCACATGGGTCGAGAAAAATACAGATTTCCCTGCATCACATCGCTCCCTCATAATCTCCTTTAGTTTGAAAGCCGATTTGGGATCCAGACCCACCAATGGTTCATCCAGTATAAAAATTTCGGGATCATTTAACAGAGCGCCGATTAAAACGATCTTTTGCTTCATTCCATGGGAATAGCTTTTGATCAAATCGTTTACAGCATGCTTCAGTTCAAAAAGATCCAAATACTCGTTGATTTTTTTTGCTCTCACATCCTTGGAAACCCCATACATATCCCCCATAAAATTGAGATATTCTATTCCTGTCAGACGTTCATATACTTCGTGATTATCTGGAACGTAGCTAAACATTTTTTTTACTGTCAACGAATTTTCCTGAAGATCTAGATCATTGATTAAAATATTCCCCTCATCTGGCTTCAAGAGACCCACGATCATCTTTAATGTAGTCGTTTTTCCTGCACCATTGGGACCTAAAAACCCAAAAATTTCTCCCTTTCTTACCTCGAAGCTAATCTGATCCACTGCCTTATTGCCATCACTTCCATAGGATTTGCTCACCTTGTTTAGTTTCAGCATCGTATACCATTCCCTTCCCAACGTTGTCTATCTTAGTTTATACTCCCCATTTTCAATGAATTTCTTTCATGTTTCACAATGTGTTTTTTATGTCTACTAATTCATTCCATTATATGTGTTATATACATAATATAACACATAGGAGAATTATTCAATATTATTATATCAAATAAGTCTATGTGAAAATGATTTTTCCAAGGATTTTTTTACATCACAAAATAGAGTACTTAAAATTTTAATTTCAGATACCCTACTTTAATCCACCCTTATATTCGATTTCAAAATCAATCCTTCCAACGCAGCTCAAATATACGTTGTGGACAAACGCTAACACAAAGGCCACATCCAGTACATAGTTTTCTATCCACGCGAACGTTTTCACGATTCACTTTAATGGCTCCCCAAATACAAGATTTCTCGCATCGATTGCATTGCATGGACTTACAGTTTCCCACTGGTTGTGAAACATAGGGCTCTTGCTTTATTTCTTCAAAGGATTTTAGTGAGACCAACGCCATACCTTTAATTTCGTCAAAATTTCTATAGCTATGTTGTGCCATCCAACCATTTAATCCATCTAATAACGTACTTATATGTTCATATCCATTTAATATAATAGATGTACATACTTGTACAGTGGAAGCACCTAGCATCATATATTCTAAAATATGCTCGTAATTAGTAATTCCACCGATACCACAAATAGGAATGCTGGTAGCTTGTGCTATAGAAGCGATTGCTGCTAAACCAATAGGACGGATTGCATCTCCTGAATAGCCTCCAAAGGTTGGTAAAAGCACCCGACCTTTTTCAATGTCTACCCCTGCAATTGAACGTACTGTATCAATTCCGCTAATAGCAGATGCACCTGCTTTTTCTGCTGCTCTGGCTAATTTAACCACATTCACAGTATTGGATGATAGCTTTACCATCACTGGAATTTTGATTCGGTCTACTACGGCTTTTGTGAATTCGTATAATTTAGAAGGTTCTGAAATTACGCCTTCCAATCCTTCTCCATGTGGGCAGGATACCCCCAGTTCAACAGCATCTGCTCCAAATTGCTCCACCTTTTGAGCAATATAGGCAATTTCTGATGAAGTATGTCCAAGAATATTTGCAATAACTACAGCACCATGGATTTTTGCATAAGCGATTTCATTCTCCCATTCTTCAAGGGTAAAACCGCTATATAATTCAATATTATGTAGACCCTCCCTTCCTTTAACCAGGCGTGGCCTAACATTTGGACGTATTTCGTTTGCTATTGTTTTTGTAACCACTGCCCCAGCTCCGGCTTCTATTGCTTTCCTCATCATTGACCCACTACCTGTCAAAGGTCCTGCCGATACAATAATAGGGTTTTTTAAGGACAATCCCAGAAAATTTACCGATAAATCCATTCTTCTCTCCCCTTTAATTGAAAATTTCCCGCACACGATCTTCATGACCACAGGATTTCCTAACCATTAACTTGGGTTGTACAAATATTTTCTGTTTAAAACCATCCTCTTGTTGTCTATTTTCAATACTTTCAAACAAAAGACGGGCTGCAATAAGTCCCATTTTATAAACGGGCTGAGATATTGTGGTTAATTTAGGCTCAATAAAAGACGCCATGGTAATATCATCAAACCCAACAATTGCAACATCGCCAGGAACATTCAATCCACTTGTTTTTATAGCATCGATTGCTCCAATGGCCATTAAATCATTGGCTGCAAAAATGGCTTGCGGTCTTTTTTTTAATTGGAGCAATTTTTTTGCTCCTAAATAACCCCCTTCGATTTCATTATTTCCTTCAACTATATATTCAGATCTTAAGACCATTCCGGCCTCTTGAAGGGCTGTTTCGTATCCCTTTTTTTTCTGTAAATTTTCTATTTGATTTAATGAACCCGTTATATGTGCTATATTCCGATATCCCACATCGATTAAATGCTGTGTAATCTCATAGGCGCCTATATGATAATCCGTAAATACCATATTTTCATCTATTTCTTCCATGTTTCTTCCAATCATTACAAAGGGTATATTCTGATTTTTTATTTTCTGTAAATCCTTATTTTCTAACTGGCTGGCTGTTAGAATAAATCCGCCTACCCTCTTTTCGATTAGCATATGCAAGTAGTCCCGCTCTTTTTCTCCGTTTTCTTCTGTGTTACATAATAATATATTATACCCCTTTTGATGGGCAACGTCCTCTACCCCCTTGGCGATCTGCGGGTATAGAGGATTTAATATATTCGGTATCAGAAGGGCTATGGTACTGGAACGGTTAAGAGCTAGACTTCTAGCAAATCCATTTGGCGTGTACTGCATCTTATTCATGGTGTCTAACACCAATTCCATAGTAGCTGCAGATACACTTTCTGGATGATTTAGAACCCTGGAAACAGTGGCTACAGAAACCCCAGCTTTTTTTGCAACCTCTCGTATATTTGACATTTTATCGCCTCCCCAATGTAACCATTTCCATATTATCTTTATTATACCATCGTTGCAGATTCATACAAAGTAATAAAATTCAGCACCACAATGTATGGGGCCATACAAAATGGTGCTGAATTTTTAAAGAAATGATTCAACGATCCGATACGATTCTCTAACGCTAAAATAAAGTTTCTTTTTTAGCTGGAGATGTTTGAGCGATCAACTTGCCTTTCGTAAAATTATATAGCACTTCTTTTTTCTCATTTAATGCATTATAGAAATTGTCTGCATTGAGAACTATGAAGCTAGCTGGATTTCCTTCTTTAATCCCATAGGTGTCCCCTAAATTTAAGGTTTTTGCTGCATTATGGGTTATGAGTTTGTATGAATTCATAATTTCTTCATATCCCATCATTTGACACACATGAAGACCTAAGTGAACTACATCTATCATATTCCCATCGCCTAGAGGATACCACGGGTCAAATATATCATCATGACCAAAGGACACATTTATACCAGCTTCCAGTAATTCCTTAACTCTAGTTACCCCTCTACGCTTCGGATAAGTATCAAAACGACCTTGAAGATGAGTATTTACCAAAGGGTTTGATACAAAGTTCATTTTGCTCATCCGTAAAAGCCTGAATAATTTAGATACATAGGCATTGTTAAAGGAGTGCATGGATGTCGTGTGGCTTGCAGTAACTCTATTGCCCAAACCCGACTCATAGGCTCTTGCTGCTAAAGTTTCTACAAATCGCGATTGCTCATCATCTATCTCATCACAATGAACATCTACCAATAAACCATATTTCTCAGCAAGCTTCATTGTAAAGTTCAGACTTTCAACCCCATATTCACGGGTAAATTCAAAATGAGGAATTGCTCCTAAAACATCCGCACCCATCTTTGCGGCATTTTCCATTAAAGTTGTTCCGTTGGGATAACTCATAATCCCTTCCTGTGGAAACGCTACAATTTGTATATTTACTTCATCTTTCAATTCATCTTTTAGCTCCAATAGCCCTTCCATAGCAACCAGTGTTGGATCTGTTACATCAACATGTGTACGGACGTGACCGATTCCGTTTCTTGCCTGTTTTCTAATGGCTTCTCTTGCTCTATCCATTACATCCTTCTTTGTTAGCTTATCTTTTCGCTCGGACCAGCAAGCGATCCCTTCGAATAAAGTTCCTGATAAGTTCCATCTTGGGTCACCAGCTGTTAGTGCAGAATCGAGATGAACATGGGATTCTATGAATTGAGGTAGTACCATAGAGCCATTGCAATCTATGATCTCATCTCCTTCTAAGGGTGTAATATTGGGTCCGATTTTCTCGAATTTTCCATCTCTAATTAGTAGATCTGTTTTTTCACGATGGTTTTCTAAATACACATTTTTTATTAGCATACCGTACTTTCCTCCCTATTGCTTTTATTGTTTTTAACTTCATAAATTGAATAAACTAATGCGGCAACAACCAATGAGTTCACAGGAGGAACGCCCCATTTTACAAATATTCCTGCTAAAGCTCCAGAAATTACAGCGATGATAGCTCCAACATTTACATCAACATGTTTAAAATTCTCATCGGTATATTGTTTTTTATTCATGAAGTAATGAATCATTACAACGATGCCAACTGGTGGTATCATCCCACCCAATAAGCTTAAGTACGCTACAAAGTTATTATACAGCCAAAGAGCTGCGCCCGTTCCAATTGCCCCGCCTACCAGAACCATTGGTTTGCTTTGAATCTTTGTTATATTAGCCAATCCTAAACCTGCGGTATATAATGCATTGTTATTTGTTGTCCAAATGTTTAATCCTAAAACTAATATAGCCGGTAGCATCAGTCCTTGTGAAATTAAAATATCGAATATATCAGCATTTCCAGTAACAGCTCCACCTACGGCTCCGAATACAAACATAATACTATTTCCTATAAAGAAAGCGATCACTGTTGCCCATATGGCAATCTTCGATGTTTTTGAAAAACGAGTAAAATTGGGTGTACTTGTACCACCGCTAATAAAGCTACCGATTACTATAGAAAGGGCTACAGCTATGGTAATTGGCGCACTGGGCGTTTCTGCAAAAACATTTTCAAACCCATTTACTTCATTTATGCCATAGTTTACAGAGTACATTCCTAAAGCTGCTATCAAAGGAACCGCGATGGAACCTAATACGGCAAGAGCCTTAATTCCATAGTAAGCCGTAGCTGTCATTAAAACACCTGTTATGATTATTAATATCGTCGTATTGATCTTTAGTAAAATTCCAACGGGCAGTGCAAACATGGCAACGCCAACACCGAACCATCCAATTTGAGTGAAGCTAATAAGTGCAGATGGTAGGTATGATCCCTTGATGCCAAAGGAATATCTCGCTAATAGATCCAAGGTGAGACCTGTTGATTGTCCAATATGTGCTAAAACACCTGTATACGCACCTAAAAATGCATTTCCTAAAATCATCGCCACAAAAAAGTTCGTCATATTAAGTCCAATTCCCAAGTTTCCTCCAGCTGTCATACTAGGTGAGAAAAAAGTAAAGCCAAGCATTACTACAATTACAGCCCAGAACCCTTGTCTACTACCTTGATCTACTGCTGATAGCGAATGTTCACTATCCACTACTTTTTTACTTGTGGTTTTTGCCATAATGATCCCCCTTCATACATATTAAAAATGTAACCGGTTACATTTTTAATATGTATATTCTATTTGTTTTTATTAATTCCTCCTTTCACAAAAATATTTTTCGGAATATTAAGATAATTTTCTGTAATACAACATCTATATATACAAAAGTCCTTCAAGAAACGGCCTCTTCATCTTTCCAAATCGATATACGGAAATTTTCAATAAAAAAATAGGACTGCATGAATGCAGTCCTATTTTTTATATTCAATCATTATATTAAATTCTTTAAGAACTTAATCTTAGTACCATCCTCTAAGTTTCATTGCATCTGCAACTCTCTTAATAGAGATCATGTATGCTGCTGTTCTCATTTCTACTTTGTGGTCTTCCATTAATGCCCAAATTTCATTGAAAGCCTTAACAGCTAACACTTCTT
This sequence comes from Alkaliphilus oremlandii OhILAs, assembly GCF_000018325.1. Lineage (GTDB taxonomy): Bacteria > Bacillota > Clostridia > Peptostreptococcales > Natronincolaceae > Alkaliphilus_B > Alkaliphilus_B oremlandii. The sequence continues at coordinate 2,659,745 of NC_009922.1, forward strand.
GCTTCTCTTGAACTTCTTCAAATGACCAAGAATATCTTTGTAGGTTTTGTACCCACTCAAAGTAAGAAACTGTAACACCACCAGCGTTAGCGAAGATATCTGGAACAACTAAGATTCCTTTTTCATTTAAGATTTGGTCTGCTTCGATTGTTGTAGGTCCGTTTGCACCTTCACAAACAACTTTAGCTTTTACTGTATGTGCATTGTCAGCAGTAATAGAGTTTTCTAATGCACAAGGTAGAAGAATATCACAATCGAATCCGATGATGTCTTCTTTAGGGAATGTGCTTTCAGCTCCTGGGAATCCAGCAACTCCTCTAGTTTTCTTTACGTATTCAGCTAATTCATCTGGATTGAATCCTTTGCTGTTGTAGATTCCACCAGTGTGGTCAGCTACTGCAACGATTGTTCCACCTAATTGAGCTACGTATTTTCCAGTGAAAGAACCAACGTTTCCAAAACCTTGGATTGCAACTTTAGCAGTTTTCATATCGATTCCTACTTTTTTAGCTGCTTCTCTAGCTGCTAGAGCAACACCGTATCCTGTAGCTTCTGTTCTAGCTAAAGAACCGTAGAATTCTACTGGCTTACCTGTGTATACGCCTGGAGCAAATTCTCCAGTTGTTTTTTGGTATTCATCAACGAACCATGCCATTACTTGTCCATTTGTTCCAACGTCTGGAGCAGGGATATCTACTTTTTCTCCAATGATTGGAGCAATCGCTCTTGAGTAAGCTCTAGATAGTCTCTCTAACTCACCTTGGGATAAAGTAGTAGGATCAACTGTGATTCCACCTTTACCTCCACCGTATGGTACACCCATAACACCACATTTGAAAGTCATCCAAGTAGAAAGGGCTTTAACCTCATCTAGGTTAACTCCTTGATGGAATCTAACGCCACCTTTGAATGGTCCAATTGCATCGTTATGTTGAGATCTGTAACCTACGAAAGTTTTAACTGTACCATCATCCATTTTAATTGGTAGAGATACTTCTAATACTCTCATTGGGTTTTTAAGAATTTCGTATACCGCTTGCTCAGTACCTAGTTTGTCACAAGCTGCCTTAACTTGAAGTTGCGCAGTTTCAAAAGGATTTGCATGTCCTGCCATTATAAATACCCTCCTAAAAATTTATTTAATGAATGCTTAAATAATAATGCATATATTTTAAGAAAGTGTCCTAAGACATCTCCCCAAAATTCTATTAATTATCAGAAGATTCTTTCGTTATTTCTTTAACCTTCCTATATGTACACCTGAATTATAGCATATATTATAGAGAGTTGTAAACCTTTAAATTCCCTATTGTGAAACAGGGTGGACATCCAATTAAACGATTACTAAATTCCTCACATTGACGTTGATGGCGATAATATTAAAGGAAGTCATTCCCTCAATCTCTATCTTGATTTGCTCTTGAAGCCTCTCCACAATCGGTTTAATGGGATTGCCGTATACAATGCGCGTATCCATTTCTATTAGAAGTCCACTGTTGGTATTTTCTATCTTAATATTATTAACTTTACAGATTCCGATGATCTTATTGGCTACGTAATAAACTAAATCCTCAATAACACTATTGGATATATAGTATTTTCCCATATAGCTAAAGGTGGGTCTTACGACAGAGCGTTCCTCCCAATCGTTCACATCTTCTTTTCCAAAACTTCTAAGGAGCCTCAAAGGATTGAGAAAATACCCAGAGAAATCCTTCTTAATTTCAAAGGTTGGTACAGGAATAATATGCTTCCCTTCCTTTGCCCGGTACCTTCGAGCTGTTTTAATTTCATCCTTGGTGGAAATATCCTCGATGAAGATCCACTCTTGAATACTTCCGAGCCCCAATGTATCCACGATGGATTCTACCATTTTAGATGATGTACCCAACACCAAAATCTTACTGGGCTTTTCCCTTTCCAAAATTTTCATAACCTGCTTTCTATGGGCATCCTCTACGAAAATAGCTCTTTTAATGGCACCCATTACAGATTTTTCTCTTTTAGCTGAACTTCCGCCCAATACCCGATTCCCTTTTATTAAAAGTCCGTCATCGATGATATATTCAATCTTTTTTTTCTTTGCTAATGAAATGGATTGAAAGCTTTTACCAGTTCCACTAGAACCTACGAGCACATAGACTTCCATCATACGGATCACTCCTTATATACCAATTATTTCCTCTTATAAAACCATGCTTTCTATTCAATACTTACAGTATCGACCATATCCACTTTTATCATATCATAAATAAAGAGGAGATTGATGGATTTCTTGATAAAAGTAGAGTGAAAATCATTATACTTTGTTGTTTTTTATATAAAAAAGTGATTTCTTTATTGCCTGTCTCGTTTTGATGTTGTTATAATACATGTAGAAAGTTTATCATTATTATTTTAAATATAGGAGGAATTTACAATGGCTTATAAAATTTCAGAAGATTGTATTAGCTGTGGAGCTTGTGAACCAGAATGTCCAGTAAGTGTTATCTCAGCTGGAGATACACAATATGTAATCGATGCAGACGGATGTATCGAGTGTGGCGCATGTGCTAACGTTTGTCCAGTAGATGCTCCAAAGCCAGAATAATATTAAAGGCTAAAGGGCTAGAGAAATCTAGCCCTTTTTTATAACGAATAGGAAAGTTCCACTTACAATTTATTCCAAAACGAGAACTTTACCGTAAATGAGTTTCAAAAAGGCTTCCTTCCAATGCTTTTATAGAAGCCTTTTTTATTTATCCATTGCATTTGACCAACCGTCCGTTTATTGTGTCTATTCGGTTGAGTCATAAAGGAGGCATATTCGTGACGAAATATCTGAATCGTAAGATCTTTTCTATCCTGGTGGTAGCTGTATTGGCATCTTTCGCACTACTTGGCTGCAGCCGTACAAAAGTAGATCCCAATGACCTCGTACTAAAATCCATTGATCAAATGAAAGCACTGGATAGCTATACCTCTATGGTTTACGTTAAATTTAACACCGATCAACAAAGTGGCGGTCATTTAACTATGGATGCATTAATCGATCTTCATAAAGAGCCTTTTGCATATTCCAATGTCCAAGAGATATCCACTGGAGAAAGTACACCGGATAATCCTTTTAGTAAGCTCGTACTTAGAATCCTACTGAAGGATCAAATGGTATATACCCATAATTCTGTTACTGGACTTTGGATCGATCAATCCGAGGAGAGTTTAATTCAGGAAATTACAACCAATGGCGATATATTTAAAAATTATGATGCGACACAATTTACGAATCTAGAAGTAGCTTCTATCAGTAAGAATAAAGCTACAATTAAAGGGCAAGCTGCGAATTCTGTATTTCTTAAAGGGCTATTGTCATCTTTCGAAACAGAAATCGTTGGCAATGTAGAAATGACCATAGATTTGGAGACCAAATATTTGGAGTCTTTTGTCTATTATCCAGAAATTGATGGCGCTTCTACAGAAAACAATAAAATAACGATTAAAACCTTGAACTTCAACACTGCTCCTGAAGTTGAAATCCCTGAAGATGCAGTATTTGAATAAATTTTATGGTCAATAAAAAAAGTAGGCTTACCTACTTTTTTCTCTGTTTAACATATCTAATTTTACAAGAAATTTTAATACGGCCCTTTCTTCATTAAAGGTAAAGTCGTTCAGTATAGAAAAAAGCATTTCTTTTTCCTGCGCTAAAATCTCTTCAAATATTTTATATCCTTTTTCTGTCAGTTCAAGAGTATATGCTCTTTTGTCGTTTTCACATTTGTTTTTCACCACATAATCATTTGCCATTAATCTATTGATGATGGTTTTGAAACTATTCCTATCCAACTTCAAAACTTCCATTACTTCAAACATTTTCTGATTCTGCTCCTCACCGATCACCTTTAACGTAAGAATATCGGAGATCGATAAGTTGAAGCCATTGCTAGAGATTCCCTTTTTATCTAGGGCTATAATACCATGCACTAGCTTTGCTAAATATTCATGAATCTGTATATAATAGTTTCTCATATAACCACTCTTACTTTTTACTTTCTAGTTCTCTTTCGTTCAAAAGATAGGATAATGTGAATAAGCTCTCATTTAGATGAACGTTTTCTACGACGATTTCATCCGATACCTTTAAATCGGTAGGTGCAAAGTTCCATATGCCCCCTACATTTTTTATATTGAGTTTATCTACAACGCTTTGTGCAACTTCCTTCGGTGTGGAAATCACAACGATGTCGATATAGTTCTCATTGGTAAACTGCTCTAATTCATCAATATCTCTAAATGGAATATCTCTGATTTTAAGACCCTGTAGCTTAGGATTAATATCAAATAAAGCAATTAACTCAAAGCCGGATCTTTCATAATTCGTATAGTTTGCGATTGCTTGCCCAAGGTTTCCGGCTCCTATGATAATTAATTTATAGGTTTTGTCTAAACCTAATATTTTGCCGATTTCATTATATAATTCTTCAACATTATAGCCGTACCCTTGTTGTCCAAAGCCTCCAAAGCAGTTTAAGTCTTGACGGATCTGAGATGCTGTAAATCCAATCAGCTTACTAAGCTCTTTTGAAGAAATTCTGTACACTTCTTTTTCTAGAAGCTCCTTTAAATATCGGTGATATTTAGGTAGTCTTCTAATTACTGCCATTGAAATATTGGCAATACTTTTATTATTCATTCGTATCAACTCCTGTTTCAATTAATATTTTCTTCATTCTATATCTAAGCTTAATTTCATTCTTTATAAATATAGTATATATTACTCTGTTACAAAATAAACAAATAGTTCCTTATTTTCCTTTACCCCATTCATATATCTTCAAAACCTACGGGCTTCATTCAAATATATTTCGTATATCAAACATCTAATTTAGAAATTATATCAATATTTTTTTCATGTGTCAATCTATGTTGTCTTTATTTTGTCATTCATTCCCTTTATATAAATCGTTTTTTCTGTTAGAATAGACAGTATAATTTTCATAAGCATCTTTGCTTATTGTTGTGTAGTTTAGGAGGGAAATCCATGATTATTTTATCGTGTAATAATATATGTAAATCATTTGGTATTGATACGATTCTGGAGGGGATCAGCTTCAGTATCAATAAGGGAGAAAAAGTGGGACTTGTAGGCGTCAATGGTGCTGGAAAATCTACCTTATTTAAGATCTTAACCAACCAGCTGTCTTATGATACAGGCGAATTATTTATTTCAAAATCTACCACCATTGGATACTTAGAGCAGAATACGCTGCTCAATGAACATGCTACTGTAATGGAAGAGTGTTTAACCATCTTTTCAGAGCTGATCCATATGGAGCAGAGTCTAAGAGATCTGGAAATCCACATTGCTAATTTGAGTAGTGGTGAAAAAGAATCCAAAGACCTTGAAGATGCCATGCATCGTTATTCTGTTCTATTAGAGACCTTTAACGAAAAAAACGGCTATGGCTTTAGAAGCGAGATTAAAGGAATCTTAAGAGGTCTTGGATTTGTAGAACAAGAATTCAATCAGCCCATCTATCAGCTAAGCGGCGGGCAAAAAACGAGAGTGGCTTTATCAAAGCTTCTTCTAACCCACCCAGACCTACTGCTCTTAGATGAGCCAACGAACCACTTGGACATTGAAGCTGTAGAATGGCTGGAAGGCTTTCTAAGGGATTATGACGGCACCATCTTGATGATCTCTCACGACCGCTACTTTCTGGACCAGATGGTCAATCGGGTATTTGAGATAGAAAATAATGTTCTGACCAGCTACAACGGGAATTTTTCAACCTTTATGGAAAAGAAGCGCGTAATCATAGAAATGCAAATTAAGGAGTATATGGAGCAGCAAAAGGAAATCGATCGACAGAAGGATATTATCAGAAGACTGAGGCAGCATGGAACAGAGAAGCTGATGAACAGAGCAAAGAGCCGTGAAAAGCAGTTCGATAAAATCGAGATCAAAGAGGCTCCCCAAACTCATCGAAGTAAAGCCTTCATCCGCTTTGAAGCTTCTGTTAAAAGCGGAAATGATGTGCTTTCTGTAGAAAACCTAGGGAAAAGCTTTGATAACAGCAAATTATTCGAAAATGTTTCCTTCAATATCTATAAAGGAGAAAAGGTAGGACTCATCGGACCCAACGGGATCGGAAAATCCACACTCTTTAAAATCATATTAAAGGAGCTTACTGCCAGCAGCGGCGACATTAAGCTGGGTCACAATGTATTTCCAGGGTATTACGACCAGGAACAAAAGAACTTGGACTACAGTAAAACGGCTTTAGACGAGATTTGGGATGACCATATCCACTTAAATCAAACGGAGGTCCGTAGTCTTCTAGGCTCCTTCCTCTTTAAAGGCGATGATGTTTTCAAAGGAATTCAATCTTTAAGTGGTGGAGAAAAAGGAAGACTTTCTCTCTTAAAGCTCATCCTTTCGAAATCCAATTTCCTTTTGTTGGACGAGCCCACCAACCATTTAGATATCGACTCCAAAGAGGTTTTAGAAGAAGCATTGATCAATTACGATGGTACGGTTTTCGTTATCTCCCATGACCGTTATTTCTTAAATCGAGTGGCTACCAAAATCATAGAACTTAACCCCCATGGCAATAGCACCTACTTAGGAAATTACGATTACTATGTACAGAAGAAAAAAGAAAAGCTTTCCTTCAATGAGCCTGAGGAAAAAGAAGAAAAAACCAAAACTCAATTAAAGGAAGAAAAGCGCAAAGAGAGAGAAGCCAGAGAAAGTTTAAGAGCCATCTCAAAAAAACAGAATCAACTGGAGGCTCATATCTTGGCGGTGGAAGAAAAAATAAGTCAGCTGGAAGAGCTGATGTGCCAAGAAGAGATTTATTCCAATGAACAAAAAATCAAAGAGGTCCATGGACAGTCTGAACAGCTTAAAAAAGAGCTCAGTCAGTTGTACGAAGAATGGGAAACTTTAATTGAGCAATAAGGAATATTTCACCCCTTCTGTGCATATATTTTAAATGGGGAAAGTTTGTCCACATTTATCCACAATTTCTCCACAGAATCCACAGAGTTATTCACAGTTTTTTTGGGTATATTAGTATTCTTCACAATTCCTACACATTATCCACATAATTCATGTACTTTATTAAAAAATATATCAACAACGCCTTGAGGATAAATCGGATACAGCTCCATGCATCTGAGCAAAGCTCATTGGAGCAAATGAAGAAACACCATGTATGAAGAAGAAGTGCCCTTTCCTCGTGCATGGTGTTTTTGTATCATTGATTTCTATGTATTATAGTTCTATCTTTTCCAGTTCTTCCTTCAGCTCTTGGATTAAAACATCCTTGGCTCTCGTTTCAGCTATAAGAGAATTTATGATTCCATACATATTGTCGATCATATCCAACAATGCTTCCTTCTCCATTGTCATATCAACGTTTTTCATCCATGATAACATTTCCATATAGATTTCCCCCTAAAAGTAATTAATGACTCTCTTAGTATAGCATAGTACTTTTTAACATGACATGGACAATGTTATGCAGGCTTAGCACTTTATGGAATTAATATCTTTGGCCTATTTTTAAGCTTGGAAAGGCGTTTAGATCCAATCCAGAGCGGATTCCCCGGATATAATCGTAATAAGCCACACAGCCGATCATGGCCGCATTATCGGTGCAAAGTGTTAAAGACGGAAATTTGAAATCGATCTGATTCTTTTTGCATTCTCTCTCCATGACCTCTCGCAATCCGCTATTGGCCGCTACACCACCTGCCAGAACGATTCGATCTAGCCCCTTATCTAATGCACATTGTACAGCCTTTTCCGTCAGTATCTCTACGACAGACTTCTGAAAGCTTGCTGCAACATCGGCTACTGGTATTTCTGAGCCCTTCATCTTCTGAGAGTTTAAATAGTTCAGCACTGCAGACTTCAGCCCGCTAAAGCTAAAGTCGTAGCTTCCTTCTTCTAAATAGGCTTTCGGAAAAGGAATGGCATCCTTATTTCCTTCCTTGGCAAGTCGATCAATTTGCGGTCCGCCAGGATACCCCAACCCCAAAGCTCTTGCTACCTTATCGAAAGCCTCTCCTGCTGCATCGTCTCTGGTCTTTCCTAAGACTTCATAATCTCCGTAATCCTTCATATGAACCAAATGGCTGTGCCCACCGGATACAATGAGACAAATAAATGGCGGTTCCAATTCTTTATGTTCAATAAAATTTGCATAGATATGTCCCTCAATATGGTTGACGCCATTCAGTGGTAAATCCCTGGCATAGGCGATGGCCTTGGCAGCGGACAAGCCCACCAATAAGGCACCGACCAACCCCGGTCCGTAAGTTACACCTACGTGGGTAATATCTTCAAAGGAAACTTTCCCTTCAGCCAAAGCTTCATCGATGACTTCATTGATATTTTCAATATGCTTTCTCGATGCAACCTCCGGCACCACACCGCCGAATTTTTTATGCTGCTCAATTTGAGAATTAATAATATTCGATAGAACCTCTCTTCCATTTTTTAATACACTGACAGAGGTTTCATCGCAGCTAGACTCTATGGCTAGCGTAATGATATCTTCTTGCTTCAACATGTTTGATTCTCCTTCGTTATATTACATCATTCCACATAATAATGGCATCTTCTCCATTATCGTGATAATATCCTGGTCGAACGCCGCAGGGCATAAAACCATATTGTCTATAGAGTCCCTGTGCCACTACATTAGAGCTTCGAACCTCCAAGGTCATCCGATAGATATTGATCTTTCTGCCTTCCTCCAGCAATGCCTCTACAATTTTCTTCCCTACACCCAGCCCTCTATATCTAGGATGTACTGCTATATTTGTAATATGAGCCTCATCAACAATGAGCCACATGCCGCCATAGGCTGCTACAACACCGTCCACTTCTGCTACCACATATCTGGATAACTTATTTTTTGTAAGCTCCGTTACAAAGGAATTTCTAGTCCAAGGGATTGTAAATGAATTTTCCTCAATATCTAAAACAGCATCAATATCCGTTAATTCCATTTTTCTCGTAATGATCTCTTCCATAAAAGATTACGCCCTCCCTTTCATCTTTTCGTCGTATTGAACCTCTGCCGCAGACTTTCTCATATAAATCGGAGCAATGTCCCCAACAAGACCTTTTTCAAATTTAATCTTGGCGATTTCTCCTACAGACGCTGCAGATGGGATTAAGAACTTCTTCGGCGGAACCTGAAACTGCGCTCCCAATCGTTCCTTTAAAATCAGGGAAAATTTATCGATGGCATCCCCAACAAAATATACAGCTTCTGTTTCTTTCTGCAATCGATCCATCAGTTCATCAATGTGCAGAACCTGCTGGGGCACCACTTCCACCATTTGACCTTTGACCCACTGAAATACCCCCGTATAGACCAAATCCCGCTGGGCATCAATGATGGGACAAACGAAGCCTGTACTCTGAAATAGATTAAAAGCCAATGCCTCTAAGGTTGGTACCCCTACTACAGGTTTATCCAAAGCCTGAGCCATGGCTCTTATTGTAGCAATACCGATTCTAAGTCCAGTAAAAGATCCCGGCCCTAAGGATACTGCAAATACGTCAATATCCTTCGGTGTCAACTCACAGCTTCTGACGATTTCTTCTATCATCGGCATCAGCTTTTCTGAATGACTCTTTCTATGATTCAAGGTATATTCTCCAATTACTTTATCCTCATCTAGTAAAGCAACTGTAGCCGTCATAGAAGATGTGTCTAAGGCTAATAATTTCATATGGCTAACAACTCCTTAATCATTCCTTCATAATACTCATTGGTAAAGTCAAAACAAATCCTTCTGGATTCAACACCCGTTACTTTAATCTCCATCCATAGTCGATCCTTCGGTAGAACCTCTTCGATTAAAGAGGCCCACTCGATGACACAAACCCCTTCTCCATAAAAGTATTCCTCATAGCCGATGTCTTCCATTTCACTTACATGGTTAATCCGGTACACATCAAAATGGTACAGTGGCAGTCGTCCATCATACTCCTGAATCAATGTAAAGGTAGGGCTGGTCACATATTCTTCAACTTCCAAACCGGAAGCAAAGGCCTGTGTAAATGTGGTTTTACCAGCACCCAAATCTCCCGTCATACAAAGGATATCCCCTGCTCCAACTAATTTTCCTAGCCTTTTAGCCAGATTTTCTAATTCTTCTTGATTCAATATATCAATACAGATCATAATTGCACCTACTTCACAGGATTTTATCTGATGCCTTCTTATAGTTTTCCAAGGCTTCTCAATTACATTCACAATAATATCTCACACAGTACATTTTAGCACAATTTATTCAATAAAACATAGGAAGTTTTAAAAAGTATGGGGACAAAAAAAGAAGGCTCCAACGGGAGCCCTCTGTATTTCTTATCTTTATTAAAAATTTCCATCGCTTTTCATTTCTTGTAATAGCTTCTCTGCAAGACGAAGGTAGTTATCCCATGCACCGTTACGCACAGTAAAACCACTTGAAGCATAGTTTCCAGTAGTATCCACTGCTGGTAGCTTAGATAAATCTAATAGATCCTGTGTCTGTACAACCTTTTCATTTAAGGCATCCATTTGAACATTGAATCCAATACGAGAAGGCTCCTCATACTCAACACTGTCATATTTTGACTGTCTATAGAATTCCTTTAAGCTTGCATCCGCAATTTCATCCGGTGAATCTGCAAAAATTTCATCGTATCGAACTGAAACGATTTTCTTATCCTTTAAAACAACCTTTAAGCTACCGGTCAATCCACCTTCTAGCTTCTCAGCGATGCTATAATATTTTTCATTGGAGGGCTTTTCCATCTCCGGCACTAATTTTTCTGCTAATGGCAGCATGGATTGGTTGATACTGTTAGATGCGCCAGAAACTACATCGAATTCTCCGGTTAATCTTTGTTCTTCCATCATTTGCTTTTCAACTAAAACAACGCTTTGGATCCAAGCGGCACCTTTTTTTGCCCCCATATCAAAGTTATACTCAGACATACGCTTCGGTACGTTTTGGAAGTAACGATGGTAATAGTTTGGACGCGTCATTTCATTGAATTCAACGTGAGCAATTTCCTCTCCATTTTTAACAACCTCCAAGATCCCTAGATGGCCTTGTCTGAAGCGTTCCTCAATTCTATAATAATCACCCTTTGTGATACCCAGCTTTGGTTGTGCGCTCCAATCAAGATCAATCACATGGATCTGGTTCTGATCTTTTTCTGTATTCTGCTTTTCTACTTCGGCAGAAGGTTTTTGTTCTGGCGCTGCATTCCCTCCTTGAGGCGTACATCCTACGATCGTAATAGCCAAACCTGCAATCAATAAACTCTTCATTAGCTTGGAATTGTTCATAGCCATTTCAACATCTCTCCTTATTTACTGTTTTGATGCCATTCAAAAGGACACCTTTGTTATATCTTTATCATACAAAATTGTTCTTCAAAAATGAATGGAATAAATAAGGATCCTACCCGTACAAAATACAGATGAAAAAAGAAAGCCCCCATATAGTTGTTTTTTATGTTTTGTTCATCATAGAATTCATCTGCCTCTGGCTTCGTCCCTCAGAGCATTTTTAAATTCCATGGGCGATAAACCGACGTTCTTTTTAAAGAGCTTCCCAAAGTACTCCGCATCCTTATACCCTAACCGATCTGCAACCTCATAATTTCTTAGGGTACCTTCCGCGATTAATTGCTTGGCTCTTTCCATCTTCACCATGGTAATATATTCACCGATGGTCATACCAGTTTCCTGTTTAAACAGATCGCCAATATAGTTTTTTGTGAGGAATAGAACCTCCGATATTGTGCTAATACTGATGCTCTGCTCTACATTTTCCAATACATAACTACATATTTCCGCTATGAGAGGGCTCTTTTTCCCTCGCAGTATCAACTGAGCAATGGTAGCCTCCAATATGCCCAATGCTGCCACAATGTGCACCTTCATCGCTTCTATATCCCCACAATTTGTTAAGTTTATATTCACAAGTAGCGCCTTATCCACAAATTGATCCAGCCATTGATGATGCTGATAAATTCCTTTTAAAATTTCACCGTAGGATTTTTCCAATAAAACCGCTGTTTTTATCGGATCTCTCTCTAAAGCCGCACCAGTATCCGTTACCATGGCTTCTATGGCTGGGAGTGCTTGCTGTGCATCACCTGCTGAGATATATTGAATAATGGATTCGATATGATGCTCTGGATAATAGACCTCCAGCTTTTCACTCAATCGATCCTCCAGTTTTTTTAACTGGCTCTCTTTTTCTCTTTCCTCTTCAATATATTGCTGCGCCTTTAGAAGAAGCTTCTGTAGCTCCTCTCTCTGAACAGGCTTCACAAGATAGTCGAAAATCCCATATTGAATCGCTTCCTTTGCAAAGCTAAATTCACTGTGCTCACTTAGGAAAACCACACAGCGTGCTAACTGATGCTCATCCACCTCTTTTAAAAGCTCAACGCCATCAATCCTTGGCATTTTAATATCTGTAATTAGGAGATCAACGGACTGCTTCTGAAGCTTGTCTAGCGCATCCTTTCCATCCTCCGCCTCCTCTACGATATGAAACCCTGTTTCTTCTCCCCACAAAGGCAATCTTTTGATCTGCCTGCGTATGATTTCCATATCATCAACAATCATTACCTTATACATATTATCCCTCATTCTCTGCATGGATTTCTATAGGAATGGTAAAATATACCGTAGCGCCTCCATTTAATACGGCCTCTATCCAAACACTGCCACCGTGCTTTTGAATAATCTTCTTTACAGTAGCAAGCCCAATGCCAGTGCCTTCAAAATCTTGACTTCTATGAAGCCTCTGAAATATACCGAAAAGCTTACTGGAATATTTCATATCAAACCCTACCCCATTGTCCTTTAAATAAAAAATATACTCATTTTCTCTGGTGTAGCAACCAACCCTTATTTCTATGGGCTCTTTTTCTTTAGAAAACTTCACTGCATTGGATAGGATATTGGTTATGGCCTGCTTAAATAGTATTTTATCGACTTGGATTTCTGGGAGCCTTCCTTCAAAAATCAGCATCATATCCTTTTCAGAGTTCCCTACTTCAAATTCTTTAAAAACCGATTGAATTATTTCATCCGATGCCACCGTTTCCCTTACAATATTCGCCTTTGAAGTCATTGCATATTCTAACAACTTATTGATGAGGGTGATCATATCGCTGGAAATTCCTTGAATGTGATCAATCATCTCTCTAGCTTCTCCATGAATTATACTGCCATAATCCTCTATAATAAATTTACTGTATCCATCAATGGCCCTAAGGGGCGATTTTAAATCGTGGGAAATGGTATATGAAAACTCCTCCAGCTCCGACACTGCATTCTGTAGCTCAGAAGTTCTACTGGCAACCCGCTGCTCCAGTTCATCGTTCAGACTTTTTATTTCTTCAATTGCCAGCTTATACTGGGTCTCTCTTAATTTCAATGCCTCCTGAGTCTCCAGCATTTGCTGAACGAAACGTACCGTAATCCCACCCATTATGGAAAATAGTATGGTGGCCAGCAGAAAAGCAATTCTTGTTTTTTCATCCAATTGGATCATCCATTGTAAGGGTGCATTCCTATCTGCTATAAAGTTATAGACTGCCACCACAATCAATGTAAAACTCAACCCAAAAGCAATGATGGCGGACATGATCCTCGTATTGTATTTAGCACCTTTAGAACATGGTAATTTAAATATCCTTCGAATAAAAGGAAGCAACAATAAAGCGTCACACAGCGCCACCAAGATGGACTCTACAATAATTCCTTTGATCGCAAATAATAATATGATCTCCATATCTACATTCGTATAGGCCATGGGATTCCAAAAAGGTGGATTAAACTGAACTAAAATAGGAAATAAAGTGATATACAGAGCCAACCGAATGAGGATATAAATGAACTGTAAAAAATAAATATTGTAATAAATACTCTTTTCACGAAGTCTCCTCTGGCTTCCATATCCATGGAGCATGATCCACAGATACAGCGCTAGAGCTGGAACTATGGACGCCCATCCATTGTAACTACCTAAAAAGAAAGGATACAGAAAAACAAACCCTAAAGTGATACTGATGATACCATATCTCCTACCCCAAGCAAGGGTAACCAGCATGGGCAGGATAATACTCCAAGTAAAATTAATAGAAAATCCATTGAAATCGAATCGACTGGAATAGAAGGTCCCAACAAACCCCATGAACCCCAGAACAATGGCGGTACTCATTTTATAAATGTCTATATTTTTAAAGTCTAGCTTTTTATGACTTTGAATCATCCTTCGCTCTCCTATCTATAGCAACCTACCCTATATTTTAACATAACCCCCTTCACAAATCATAAACTTTTTCTACTCTTCTGTACTTCTAAATTTTAAATTGGGCTCCTATATTTTCTTAGTCTTTCACAAAACACAAGAAAAAAGCCCTCCTTTTCATTTGGAAAGGAAGGCTTCTCGTTTATGATTAATGATTTTTTAATATCGGAGATACTCTTTTATAAATGAGCAATGTAATAAAAGCAATAAATGCCCCTTTAAAAATATTAAACGGTGAGATTCCATATAGTACTAGGGTCTTCACGTCAACGATTCTGCTGTTGAGCACGGTTCCCATCTGTACAATGGTATCCATGGGCATAAAAGCAGAGTAGAAAGGCAGTGTAATATACGTATTTACGATTGCACCGATGACAGTCATTGAGATTGTAGCCACAGTTAATCCGATCAATGCATGTTTACGATCTTTCTTTCTATGGTAGATGATCGCTGCTGGTACAACGTAAGCAGCTCCAACTAAAAAGTTTGCTAATTCTCCAACACCACCGGTTTGGGTCTTGGTTAGATGCAGCATTACCTTTACTAACTGAATCAATGCTCCTGCCACAGGACCTAGTGCAAATCCTCCTAAAAGTGCAGGAATATCACTGAAATCGAGCTTTAAGAAACCTGGGAACATTGGCAGTGGAAAATCCATCGCCATTAAAATAAATGCGATTACCGCCAAAACCGAAATTTTTACCAAGCTGTTTGTTGTAAGTTTCTTTCTGCTTACAGACATTGTTTTTGTTGTTTTTTCCATAATTTTTCCTCCTATTTTTATAAATATTAGAGGAGAAATCATCAAAGAGGAAGTCCATCCGCCCTGCAATATTAGCTAAAACCAAAGTTGTCACCACGACAGATCAAAAAAAGCCCCAGAAAAATATTTCCAGGGCTTAAATATACAAAACAACCTCTTTTTCTTCTCCCATCCAGACTTTACTGTCGGTACTGGAATCTCACCAGTTCAATCGATGTATATCGAGTCGCGGACTATACCGCCGGTCGGGAATTTCACCCTGCCCTGAAGAATCATATTCAATTAATTCTTGCATCTATAGTATATACCGTCTTTTCCTATAAATCAATCCCTATTCTAGGAATCTCTTATAAATTATTCGTAGCAATACGACACAATTATCGCTTTGCTCATGGATCCTTCTACTAATTTGTTATCTTTGTTTTTTAAGTTTGCTGAGGTTCAACTCCCCTTCCAAGGTAAAGTTATATTTCAAGCAAACATAGATTAATGTAGCCATTATGAGTAGCTGTGGGAGAAATATCAAGACTCTGATCCAATCCCTCGTCATAATTTCCATCAAGGAGATCCCCATTAGCCTAGGAATAATCGCAATGAGCGGTGTTTCGATTAAACTGCTAATAACAACTCCGATAATGATGCTTAAGGTAGATAGCTTGATGGAAACTCCCATAATCCGCCATACCAATAGGGACATCGTCGCAGCTTGCAAAATGACATGAAGTCCAAATCCCACATGTTTTCTGATATAATACGATGCTACCCCTTGAATTATTGCAATCAAAGCAACTTTTATAAATGGAGGACGAATTCCAACTAGAATCAGACCTAAGGATATTATTAATGCTGCTTCTGGTATGGATCCGAAAATAACCACATTGATAGGCATTTGTTCCATCAGAATAACCTCTTTTCCCCCGTTTTTCTATCTGTATTTTTTATTTTTTTCTATACACAATATTGCCATCAATCATTGTGCAAACAACGGATGCTTGAATATCAAAAGGATGTCCATCCCATATAACGATGTCTGCATCCTTACCAACCGCAAGGCTTCCCACCTTATGATCAATTCCTAAGATTTCCGCTGGATGAATAGTGATGGCTTTCAGTGCTTCTTCTTCTGGTAAACCGGCTTTTGCAGATAATCCCGCACACAAAGGAAGGTAGTGCACAGGAATGACTGGATGATCCGTCATAATTGCAATCTTAACACCAGCTTCCCATAAAGCCTTTGGTGTATCAAAAGTTTTATTGATCAGCTCAAACTTAGAGCGATCACCAAAGGTAGGTCCTACAACGGCTGGCAAACCTTCTTCTGCGATATAGTCCGCAATTAAATGACCCTCTGTACAATGCTCCAATGTAATTCGAACACCGAATTCCTTGGCAATTCTTATGGAAGTGAAGATATCATCCGCTCTATGGGCATGGGCCTTTAATGGAATTTTTCCTTCCAGAACATCCATAAGCGCTTCCATTTTCATATCGAAGGTCGGTGCCTTCGATGGATCTTCCTTCGCCTCCAATTTCTTTCTTTGATATTCCTTTGCCTTCATTAAAGTTTCTCTTAATAAAGCCGCTGTTGCCATTCGAGTCATCGGCATGGTTTTTTTCTCGTTATAAACCCTCTTTGGGTTTTCTCCAAAGGCAATTTTCATAGCAGAAGGTGCCTCAATAATCATATCATCAATTCTTTTGCCATAGGTCTTAATGGAAGCAAATTGTCCACCGATCACGTTGGCACTTCCAGGACCCGTGGATACAGTAGTAATACCACCTTCATAGGCTTCTTGAAAGGTTCGATCCATTGGATTGATACTATCAATACTTCTAAGCTGCGGTGTAATCGGGTCCGTCATTTCATTCCCATCGGCACCTTCAAATCCAATGGCATCCTCCCACATGCCCAAATGGCAATGTGCATCGATCATCCCTGGAAATACAAGCTTCCCTTCTGCATCTATTATTTCAGCATCAAATGGCGCTACAATATCATTTCCTATTTCTTTAATTTTGCCATCTTCAACTAAAATAGAGCCTTTTTCAATCATATTTCCTGCCATGGTATAAATTTTCCCATTTTTAATTAAAATCATAGCATCTCCCCCTCTATTGTGATATGCCAATACTTCCACATATCTACAGAAAATTCCTGCAATATCTTCTTAGAAAACAAAATTTATTCCATTGGTCCTATAAGGATTTTACTGTACTTGCTTTATGCTCAATGAGATTTTTCCACGTTCAATATCTAAACCAATAATTTTAACTTTCACTTCGTCTCCAACGGATACTACATCCATTGCGTTCTTTACAAATCTGTTGCTTAGCTCTGAAACGTGGACAAGACCATCCTGCTTTACTCCAATATCTACAAAGGCACCAAAATCCACCACATTTCGAACCGTACCGGGCATAATCATATCCAGCTTTAAATCTTCCATTTTTAGTACATCACTTTTAAACAACGGCTTCGGCATCTCTTCTCTCGGATCCCGCCCCGGTTTTTTTAGTTCCTGCACAATATCCTGCAGCGTAAGCTCTCCAATACCCAGCTCCTCTGCAACCAGCTTATAGTTTCCGATGGCAGCGTCGATCTCCTTCAGTCTACCGTTTCGAACGTCATCTTCACTGTAGCCAAGCTTCTTTATCAGCTTCAAGGTGATTTCGTAGGATTCTGGATGCACAGCCGTATTGTCCAGCGGATGATCGCCATCGGATATTCTTAAAAATCCTGCGCATTGTTCAAAAGCTTTGTCCCCTAATCGCTTTACCTTTGCAAGTTCCTTTCTATTTTTAAACTTACCATTCTCTTCTCTATACTTTACGATATTTTTCGCAATAGAAGGGGTAATCCCAGAAACATACTGTAGGAGCGATGGGGTTGCAATATTTAAATCCACACCTACAGAGTTTAC
Source organism: Alkaliphilus oremlandii OhILAs (assembly GCF_000018325.1). Taxonomy (GTDB): domain Bacteria; phylum Bacillota; class Clostridia; order Peptostreptococcales; family Natronincolaceae; genus Alkaliphilus_B; species Alkaliphilus_B oremlandii. Next base: position 2,677,760 of record NC_009922.1, read on the forward strand.
ACAGTCCTCCACCACATTCTTTAGGGTTTCTCCAAGCTTTGTTTGGTTTAAATCGTGCTGATACTGACCAACACCGATGCTCTTTGGATCAATCTTCACTAGCTCAGCTAGAGGGTCCTGTAGCCTTCTCCCAATGGAAATAGCCCCTCGAATAGAAACATCAATGTCTGGATACTCCTCTGTAGCAAGCTTAGAAGCAGAATAAACGGAAGCCCCGGCTTCACTTACAATGGTGTAGTAAACTTCCCTATTTGGGATTTCCTTTATAATCTCAGCCACCAAAAGCTCCGTCTCTCTAGAAGCTGTCCCGTTTCCTATAGGGATGATGTCAATATTATATTTTTCAATCAGCTCTTTAATAACTTTTTTTGATTCCTCTGTTTTATGGTGTGGTGCATTGGGATAAATGGTCGTATAATCCAATAGCTTCCCTGTTTGATCCAGTATGGCGATCTTACAGCCTGTTCGATAGCTTGGATCGATGGCTAAAACCATCACATCCTTTACGGGAGCAATCAATAAAAGAGGCTTTGTATTCTTCCCAAATACCTTGATGGCCTCATCTTCCGCCCTTTCAGTCAGCAAGCTTCTAATTTCCCGCTCTATAGAAGGTCCAATTAAACGCTTATAAGAATCCTCTACGGCTTCCTGTAATACGATTTTAGTTATTGCAGCATTATTTTTTATAACGGATTTTATGAGATATTCAAGAATCTCTTCATCGGGGCTCACCAGTTTTACCTTCAGCTTTTTCTCATTTTCTCCCCGATTTAAAGCCAAGATTCTATGATTTGCAATCTTATGAACGCCTTCGCTAAAATCGTAGTACATTTCATAAACCGTTTTTTCTTCACTGTCCACGGCTTCACTTTTTATGATGCCGTTCGTTAAGTTCAACTTCCGAATATTCTCTCTGTAAGCTGCATCGTCGGATACAATCTCTGCAATGATATCCTTTGCACCGCTTACCGCATCCTCTACGGTGTTGACTTCCAATTCCTCATTTAAAAAGGGCATCGCTAGCTCTTCCATTGTTCCAGTGGTAATTTCTTGGTTTAATATGAGCTCCGCCAGTGGCTCTAGTCCCTTTTCCTTTGCAATAATGGCTCTCGTTCTTCTTTTTGCTTTAAATGGTCGATAGAGATCCTCTATTTTTTGTAAAACCTTTGCGGCTAATATTTCGCCTCGAAGATCCTCTGTTAGCTTTCCTTGCTCCTCAATCAAGCGAATCACTTCTTCTTTTCTAGCTTCCAGATTTCTTAAATAAGTAAGTCTGTCATAAAGATCTCGCAATATCTCATCACTTAATCCACCGGTCATTTCCTTTCGATATCGAGCAATAAAGGGAATTGTATTTCCTTCATCTATTAATTGAAGTGTATTTTGAACCTGTGTTTGTTTAATACCAAATTCTTTAATCAGCTGATTTATAATAATATCCATAAAAGGCTCCTTCCATGTTTTTAATAAACTTATTATACCATAAGGTCAGTGAAAAAAAAATTTGTTCGCTCAAGCTCACAAACTTTATGTCGCACTCAACTCTAGGTAGCGCTTAGAGTTTCAAGTGCTTAAAATAAGAAAAAAACATCTCAGTAAGAAAGATTTTAATCCTTCTCACCAAGATGCTTTTAAAAATATCGGATCATTTTATCCTCGTTTCCAGCGATCGTCGTTGTTGATGACATAATCATTCAACTGACCTTTCCCGTAGGTCATTCCTGCAACGATGGAGGGTCTGTTGATAGCTGCACTCACAGGTGATTGAGGCGCTGCCTCTTCATCTTTCTCTCCAAGGGCTTGCCACGCCTCATATAGGGGTGTAATCACCTTGATGGCTTCTTCCAGCTTTGCAGTGCTGTCCTTTATCTCAGCCTCTGTTACCAGCTTATTTGTGTAGATATAGAGCCCTCGTAAATTTCCTGCAATTTCAGAGTCTCCTTGGGTTGTTGCCAAAAGCTCCGATAATATGGCTCTCGATTTATTGATATCGTGATCAATGGCAGCCTTGTCCTTCTGATTCATAGCACAGATGGCAGACTTCATGGTATCTATTAAACCTTCATACATCAGTGCCACCAGCTGAGCCTCATTTGCATTGGCTACCCGATTGGCTAGATATTCTTTTTCAATCATAGCTTCACCTCATCCATTAGCTATTTAAAAGCTGCAATACCGTTTGCGGTCTTTGGTTCGCTTGTGCAAGCATAGAAGTACCTGCTTGAATTAAGATATTATACTTCGTAAATTCAGACATTTCCAGTGCCATATCTGTATCTTCAATACGAGATAAAGCAGCTGTTAAGTTTTCTCCCGTATTCTCTAAGTTTGCAGCGGTGTACTCTAATCTATTTTGGATCGCTCCGAGAGAACCTCTCATTTCAGCTACTTTTATAATGGCGTTGTCAAATACAGTGATTGCTGATGTTGCATACGCTTCTGTAGAAACATTGATAGCATGCTCAATGGTACTTGCAGAAAGTCCATCAGTTACATCCATACTTTCATGGAAAGCTGCGCCTTTTACACCTGTATTTCCATCTGGAGTAGATGAACTGATTCCTAGTTTAAAGGATCGAATATCTCCTACGGTTAATCTAAATCCTTGACCTTGATTCGGTCCAACTTGAAGGTTCGTAACGAATTCCTTCGGTGTTCCTTCAACAAAGATTGCATGACCCTTGAATCCAGTTTCTACAGCTTCAAAAATCAATCTTCCTTTATCCGGTCCATCTACTGAAGTATCTATTCTTGCATCACCTGTGCCTGGCTTGATTCCTTCAAATTCCATATCATTTATTTGCTGTATAATGTCGGTAACATCTTTATAAGCAGATGCTGTACTATCATAAATATCAATCGGTCGATTAGATCCTGTATAGGGTCCTTTGCTACTATCATAGAATTCAACTTTATCCTTGCCAATCACTAAACTAGAACCTGCTTCAGGTAGACCATCAAAGTAAACAGTAGATTTCGCATTTCCTGCATTTATTTCCGCTGTTCCGTATACAGGCGCTGTTATACCGGCAAGACCAAAATCAGCCTTTGCAGAGCCATCAACGTAAATACTACTATTACCACCAATAGAGGTTGTTCTAATTTCAATATTACTCCCAGAAGTTATGATTGCTTCTCCTAAATCTCCAATTGCATTGTTAAGAGCGTCCAAACGGTCTTGTATACTTGCCCCAGAATCTAGATTGTTTAATCGAACGGTTCTTTCCTGTCCATCTATGATGATTGTCAAATCCTTAGAGGTTAAATCTACACTAGATGTAATTGCACCATTTACGATTGCTGGCTTCCCTGTACTCATTCTATGTACCGTCGTGTTACTATCTGGCCCTTCATTTCCTCTTAATAATTTTCTCGTATTAAACTCTGTTCCATTGGCAATACGATTGACCTCTGAAGTTAATTGGTTCACCTCATCTTGAATCGCCTTACGATCTTGATCTGTTACAGTTCCATTGGCAGATTGTACTGCAAGCTCTCTCATACGTTGTAGCATGGAGTGAACTTCATTCATGGCCCCTTCTGCTGTTTGGATTAAGGAGATTCCGTCCATGGTGTTCTGAGCAGCTTTGGAAAGTCCTCTGATTTGCGCTTTCATTTTTTCTGAAATTGCCATTCCCGCTGCATCATCTGCCGCACGGTTTATTTTTTTACCAGAAGATAATCTCTCTAATACCTTTGCAGATACATTTGAATTTCTGTTTAACTGTCTATGTGCATTTAATGCAGGTATATTATGGTTTATACGCATTTTGTTTCCTCCTTGGTCGGTAAATATATTCAATAAATTTTTATTTAACAATAGATTTAAAATTGCTTACAGTCTATTTATCGACTGTTCTCATCAAAACCTTTATACAATTCCTAGTAATATTTGGTGTATCTAGGATTTCCCTTCTTTTGGTCTATATTCTCTATAAAAACTAGGACCTGAGCTACAATTTCATAAAGCTCTGGTGGTATTTCTGTCCCCACTTTAAACTGAATCAATTCCTTCACCAGCCTTTCATCCTCATAAATTGCAACTTCATTTTCCATCCCTTTTTCTATGATTTTATCTGCAACCACGCCCATTCCAGATGCAGTGATTACGGGGGCACGATCGTTTTCTACATCGTATTTGATCGCTACGGCTTTCTTTCGCTTCAGTTGTTCTTCCATAGACCCACCCCCTAGTTTAAATCTTAATATCCAATAGTTTTTTTAGACTTTGGTGATTTCCTTCAATTTCTCGATGCATGGATAAAATATGCGTATCCTCATCAATTCTAAAGGAGAGATCCTTTAGGCTATACCCTAAATCCTCTAGGTACTTCTCTAAATCTTTCGTATAGTTTTCTATCAGTTCCTTGTCCTCAGTATGATTCAACCCAATTTTCATAACAATATTGCTGTAGTTCACTGCCATGTAAATATTGATATTTCCCATATTATTGGTGTCAAAATTCAGCAGCACGGACATATTCTTAGGGTCGATTTTCTTACTCCCTTTTTTATCCCGCATCACATACATTTGAAGGTTCTTCAGCTGATCGCCCATCATGAGCGGAAGCTGCAGCAGTGTATCCTGTCGATTTAAATGAACCTGTAGTTCCAATGAATCTAGTAGCCTTTCCCCACTTTTTTGTAAGGATGATCGTTCACCACCGGATAAATGAGCTGATTTACTTTCAAGTGCTCTCAATATCTGAGAAAATTCCTCATAAGGTCGTTCCCCAAAGGGTTTTCCCTCTTTCATATCAGAGGTCATTTTATGAATGCCCGTTCTCAACCGAGCTGCCAGTTGGGCAATCTCTTCATTTTTATTATTCTCAATAATACTTAGGATGGCTTCTAACTCATGACCGATTTGTCTTTCATTATTTAAGAAGAATGATAGTTTTTGAACTTCCTTCAGCGTGAGTGGCATGGCATTTTTCATCAACAATGAAATAATGCTATCCCGTCTTTCCGGCGTGATCTGCTTTAGGGTATCTACCAGTCCTTTAGCCTTATCCACTGCTTCCTCAATGGCAGCAGCATTCTTTAAGGCGTCTTGTACTGTTTTCTCTTCGCTGGGTTGTTCATTTGCCTTGCTGGAAGAAGTTAACAGCCGCTCCAATTGGTTTAGCGATAGCTTTTCTACTTTATTTCCGCCATCCAAAATGCTTTCAATCTTCTCATTGGTTAAATTTTCTGCCACCCTGTCCAGCATTCTTTTCTCCATCAATAACGCCTGTACATTTGAAAGGTTCAGTGGTTTATCCACCTGTATCAAGGCATGGATGAGCTCCTTGCTATAGCCTTCTTCCATAAGAGATCCCAGTCGTTCTGCGTTTGCCCTTAAATAAATCGCTGCTTTGGCTTCCGCTTCAATGGCATTCTCAGCAGATCGATTCTCCAATATTCGGGTAACATCTTCCATCTTTATATTTCCAGCAGTTTCCTTAGAATCCTCTAGCCCTTGAAGCTGACTCAGCCACTGCTCTAAGCTTATTTCTCCATCCATCATACCCTGAGTGATGTTCAGACCCTCTAAGGTATTTTCCAAGCCTAATTTATGGTGCAGCGCAATGGTCATCATATCGAGCTTTTCTATCAGCTGAAGAATTCCTAATTTATCCAATCCTAGACTGATATCCATTGTCTGTGAATCTGCAATGTCCGCCACCATATTCGCTAGGTGAACCACATGGATTTTTTCCATATCGATTCCACCCGCCATAAGGATCGCTGTTTTTTCATAATCCAGATTCGTATTGAGCTCTAAAATACTTCCTTTAATCGCCACGATTCTCTCCAGATTCTCTTTCGTTAGATCCAGTCCTCTCGCAACAACATCCTTTGCCGTACTGATGATTTCTTCCGTTACCTTTACACCCATCTCCATCAATCGGGCCTCAATATCGCCCTCTAGTCTTTTTAAATCTTCCTCGGTAACCATATTCCCTGCTGATCCATATGCATTATACGCCTTCGATACCATTTCACCCAATTTTTCCTCTAGACGAATAGCACCCTTGGTTATTGCATTCTTCAGTTTATATAAAGCGTCGATGGAAGGTTCAATTTTGTTTTTTACACTGTCTATAATCGTTGTATCTTCAATTCCTTGAATATTATGCAGCTTATGGAAAAGACGGTCTACATGATCAATGCTTTCTCTCGTTATTTTTACACCAGCCTTATCTAAGGCCTTGATGATATCCGTAACATCCTTTCCCATCTTACTTCCATAAAGATCATGGGCTATTTTTTCAGCTTCCTCTGTGGTCATATCTTTTTTAAGACCTAGAAACCGTAACAATGAAAATGGCTTTTTCTCCACCTTCACACCTTCTAATTCCTGGAGAACCTTCTGCAAGGATTCCTTTTCAAAGTCGATGTCTTTATCTTTTAATTGAATCACCTTATCGTAGTCTAGCTTTTCACTGAGACTGGATAATTGCTCCTTCGCCGCCAGAAAGGACACAATGTTTTCCTTCGTAACATTTACGCCGTGATGATCCAAAATCTTTGCTGCTTCAATGTTTCCTTCCTTGGCAGGCATTCCCAAGGAAGATAAAATATATTCATATTTTCCCTGTGTGATTTCGGCAGATGGCTCTTCTGTAGTTGTATTGATTGATCCCATCTTAGCGTTTACAATATCACTTTTCTTGATGGTTACAGTATCTCCTACCTTGGCATTCAAAAACTTATTTAGCACCAAGTCCATCGCCTTTCCATTCCCAACATCCAACTTTACCTTATTTTCATCTATAGCCAATAGCGTTCCCTTTATTTTAGGACTACTAGGTGCTTTCATATAAGAATTTATGATATTGCTGTATATACCTTTTCCCCAAATATTGTTCGTCATAATCAGCCCCGCTTTCAATCTGTATTTACGATTCATCTTAATAATTATCGACAGATTCCTCCCTTTTCTTTAATCGATCCTCCTCTGTTTTAAATTTCATGGGCATAAAACAAGTTCTTTATTAAGTCTTTCGTTAATCCTACCGATAATATATAATAAGAATGTATTACAGAAGGTCCTATTATCGTTTATGTATTACATAAGGAAGGTGACAATTATGAATCGTATAGAAAACCTCGGTCCCATCGATATTGGAAATATGATCAATACTTCCAATAGAAAGTCCGATGTTCGCAATGCTCAATTTGTAGAAAAATTTCAAAATATAAAATCTGATCAGGTACGAGAACATCTAGAAAGTTTATTTTCACAGATTACAGCCCAGTCTGAAAAAATTTCAGAAAAACTTCATATCAGTGAAGTCATTCGATATAAGGGCTTGGTTCGAGAATTCTTAGACGTGGCCGTAAAAAATTCCCATCAATTTTCTAAGGAAAACTTCCTCGATCGGCGTGGTCGCCATCGCGTCTACTCCATCGTTAAAAATGTAGATAGAGAACTGGATGCCATCACTAAGGAGTTTTTAAACAAAGAGGTCGATCGCATTGCCATTGTAAAAAAATTAGATGATATTCGCGGTATGCTTTTAGATGTTTTTATGTAACACCTTTTTTCATTATGATTTGTAGCGTAAAAGGTAAGGCTCTCTACCACTTGGGTTGAGAGCCTTACCTTTATATTTTTTCTTCTACTTCATCATTGCCATCTTCGTATTCAATCTCATTTTTATTTTCTTCAGCATATCCCTCTTCAAAGGTCTCTTCACTTTCAAAATAATCTTCTTCTGCAAAGTCTTCTGTAGTGGATATCTCCTCTTCCACATCCAGGATTTCTCTTTGAATAGACTCAACTTCCTCTATGTTTTCCTCATGATAACCAATATCTTGCCCTGCAGCTTCTTCATGGAAGGACACTTCTGCTTCAAAATCCTGTTCCTCATAGGATCGCACTTCTTCTGTTTCCTGTGTTTCTGCCACTATTTCATATGTAGGTGTATCAACTACATCGGACTTGTTAATCTTAAATCGATGTACCAATCCCTTTAGTCCCTCTGCCATTTCATTCAATCTTTCAGCAGAGGTACCCATATGATGGATAATTGAGTTTTGCTCCTCTGTACTGGCAAGGACTTCTTCTGCCCCTGCGGCAGTAGCCTGGGCTACGTTGGAAACCTCAGTGATTGTGGTTTCTACCACAGATACGCCTTGGAATATTTTATCGATATTAGAGGATAAATTTCGCATGGCCTCTGTGGACTGATTCGTCTTATCTACAATTGCACTAAAGGATATGGCGGCATTTTCTGTGATTTCATTTCCATGCTGTACACCAGCGGCACCTTGGTCGATCACCTCTACAGCTTTCTTCGCCTCTGCTTGAATGTCTTTTATGATGCTGATAATATCGCCAGACGCTGCTTTAGATTGTTCTGCCAGTTTTCGAACTTCATCTGCAACAACGGCAAAGCCTCTGCCATGCTCTCCAGCTCTCGCTGCCTCAATTGCTGCATTGAGGGCCAATAAATTTGTCTGTTCTGATATTTGAGTGATCAGTTGGCCTGCACCATCGATACTTTGTATATGCTTATCCAAATTTCTAATTAAATCTGTAGACATGCTGGAAGAATTGGTAATGTTGCTCATCATGGTCTGTATATCCTTGATGTTTTCAAAACCATTCTGCGCTAATTGAGATGCGGCTTCAGAGGATTCCACAACCACATTGTACCGTGCTGTCATCTCATTGATTTCAAGGACCATATTATTCACTGCAGAAGCAGTGTTTTCTACACTTCCCATCTGCTGTGTCGTATCGGACGCAACACTTTCTATGGCCTGTGAAATCTCCATGGATGCCTTACTGCTTACTTCGATATCATTGTTTAATTCCATTATAAAATCACTGACATTATTGGTGGTTTTATTGATTTCATTCAGAATGCTACCGATGGACTTCGTCATCTCATTAAAAGCTTCCTGTAGCTGTCCTATTTCATTATCTGTGGTTACTTCAACGCTCTCCGTTAAGTCCCCATTTTTTATTTTATTAGCGCTCTTTACCAGCTGCGTAATCGGCTTCGTAAATAATACCGCAAAAGCATAGGTGGATATCAATGCGATGGTCATGAGAATTCCTGCAATGATTAAGCTTCTCCCTAAGGAAGCTTTCGTTTGAGCAAGTATTTCAGCCTTATTCTGTTCAATGATAACTCTCCAGCCTGTTGTTTCAACCGTAGAGCCTGTGATTAATGCTTTTTCTAGTTTGTTGTTAACACCATGGACCACATCTTCTTCAGCTGTGCTTACTAGCTTTACATCTTCCGATTGTCCTTCCAGAACATTAAATCTACCGATAACGTACTCCGTAGTCAAACGATGTCCAATTACATATCCATTGGTATCTACAACGTAAGCATGTCCTTGTTCCCCGATTTGCACATTCTGTACAAGCTCATTGATCTTATTGGTTCCTACCATAACAGCCAGTACCCCAATTCGAGAGCTGTATTGATTGGATATAGGAATACTGATCATAAAGCCTACTTGGCTTCCTGAATCTGCCTTTATGGATTGCCCAATAAAAGTTTTTCCTGCCTTGGCTTCCTTAAACCAGTCTTCATTTGCTACATTATTGGTACTTCTATTTAAATTGCTAAATATATTATCCCCATTGAGATCCACGTACCGAAAACCAATAAAGTTTTTATTTTGATTTGTATATTTATAGATCACATTTTCAATTTCATATCGATCCATCAAATCGAAGTTATTACTGCTTGTTATGAGCTTCATGGTGTCCAATAAGGATTCCACATATAAATCCAGCTGTGTACCGATAGAGTCTCCTATGATTCGGTTGGTCTCCTCGGCTCTGGTGGTGATATTCTTCGATTCCATAAAGTATGCAACAATGGTATTGCTTAAAATTGGCACCAATAACAGTAAAAATACGATGATGATTAATTGTTTCTTGATACTCTTCCTTTTATCTCCATTTAAAGTGTGATCCTGTTTTTTAAATTTTATTTTCCCCAACTTAGACGATGTCATCTTCAAAATACTTCCCCTCTTTCTGCGCAATCAATCTATCTCTTCCTTCTACACCATTCTCCTTAAATCAAATCGTATCTACAATACTTCTACATAATATCCGAATTTCCTTCTTCATAAGAAAAAAACCTAGACAGTATTGTCTAGGCTTCCCTTAAGATATCCATTAATAAATTCATCAATTTCGCCATCCATCACTGCCTGTATATTCCCCATCTCCACATTGGTCCGATGGTCCTTTACCAGGTTATAGGGATTGAAAACATAGGAGCGTATTTGACTGCCCCATGCGATCTGATTATATTCTCCCTGCAAATCTTCTATCTTTTCTTTTTGTTCCGTTTCCTTCACTTCAATTAGCTTGCTGATTAGCATTTTCATAGCCGTTTCTCTATTGCTGTGCTGAGATCGTTCATTTTGACACTGAACCACGATCCCCGTAGGAATATGTGTGATCCGGACTGCAGAATCTGTTTTATTAACATGCTGTCCGCCGGAACCACTGGCCCGATACGTGTCAATTCGAAGATCATTGGGGTTGATTTGAATATCTACAGAATCATCAATTTCAGGCATAACATCTACAGATGCAAAGGAAGTATGCCTTTTTCCAGAGGAGTCAAAGGGCGAGATTCGAACCAATCGGTGAACCCCTTTCTCTGCTTTTAAATATCCGTAAGCATTCATCCCTTCAATCAAGAGGGTCACACTCTTAATCCCTGCCTCTGTATCTGTTAAAATATCTAAGGTTTTTACACCGTATCCTTTGTCTTCCGCCCACCGTGTATACATTCTGAGCAGCATTTTAGCCCAATCCTGAGCATCCAAGCCGCCTGTACCTGCATGAATGGAAATAATGGCATTGTTCTTATCATATTCTCCCTTTAACAGGGTCGCTATTTTAATTTCACGGACTCGGTTCTCTAAGGCTTCTAACCCTTTTAATAGATCTTTTTGAAAGGATTCGTCGCCATCTTCAATAAAGGAAATCATCATTTCCAGATCCTCATGATCTACATGGAGCTGGTTGTATTCTTCTATGGTATCTCGATACCCCTTTGCTTTTTTTAAAACACTTTGTGCATTTTCGGGATCGTTCCAAAAGTCTTCCTCAGACATTTTATACTCTAACTCTTCACTTAAAGTAATCAATTGGTCAATGTCAAAGAGAGTCCCTCATTCCATTGATATCTTCTTTTAGTCTCAAAATCTGCTGTTTATAATTATCTAAATTCAGCATTTTTTCACCTCATTATTTACCGCAGCATTTTTTATATTTTTTGCCGCTTCCGCAAGGGCACAGATCATTCCGTCCAGATTCTTCTTTTTTAACCACTGGTGCTTTTTTAGCATCTCCATCACCGTGACTAGCTTCTATGGGCTTTGCAACTTGCTTTCTTTCAACAACTGCTTCTTTTTCTATACTGAATAAGAAACGAACGGTGTCCTCTTGAATGCTGTTGATCATTTCTTGGAACATATCGTATCCCTCTAATTGGTATGCTCTTACAGGGTCCACTTGTCCAATTGCTCTCAGTCCAATACCTTGGCGTAATTGATCCATAGCATCAATATGATCCATCCACTTCGTATCGATGACTTGAAGTAAAATAACTCTCTCAATTTCTCGCATACGCTCAGAACCGATTTCCTCTTCTTTCACAGCATATGCTTTTTCAGCTGCCGCTACGATTTGGCTTTTTAAGGATTCTACATCTTTATTCTGTCCATTGATAAATCCGAAATCTGCCTTTAAGAAGATTTTAGAAAGATGATTTCGTAAGCCCTCCGTATCGATCTCTGGTGTCGATGTTGCTTCCGATGTATACATTGGGATACTTTCATCTACAATATTGGCCATTAGACTGAAAATATGATCCCTCATGTTTTCGCCCTCTAATACCTTCTTTCTCTCGCCGTAAATCACTTCTCTTTGCTTATTCATAACATCATCATATTGAAGTACGTGTTTACGAATACCAAAGTTTCTGCCTTCAACCTTCTTCTGCGCATTTTCAATAGAGTTTGTCAATAGTCGATGCTCTATGGCTTCATCCTCTGCTAGTCCCATTTTATCTACGATGCCTAGCATACGCTCTCCACCGAACAATCTCATCAGGTCATCCTCTAAAGAGATATAGAATCTACTGGAACCTGGGTCCCCTTGACGTCCAGCACGACCTCGCAGCTGATTATCAATTCTTCGAGATTCATGGCGCTCTGTACCGATGATATGAAGACCACCAACAGCTTTTACTTCTTCATGTTCTCTGTCTGTTTCTGCTTTAAATCGTTTATAAAGCTCCTCATATTTTCCTCTAGCACTGATTAGCTCTTCGTTGTCTGTTTCTGCATGACTGGTTACCATGGATATGATTTCATCTCCGTAGCCCATTCTTTTCATTTCACGCTTCGCTAAGAATTCTGGATTTCCTCCAAGAAGAATGTCCGTACCACGACCTGCCATGTTGGTGGCAATGGTAACAATTCCTTTACGTCCTGCCTGAGCGATAATCTCCGCCTCTCGCTCATGCTGCTTTGCATTTAATACTTCATGTGGGATTCCCTTTTTCTTAAGAGCAGCTGCCAGCTCCTCAGATTTCTCTATAGAAATGGTACCGACGAGAACCGGCTGACCTTTTTTATGCTTTTCTTCAATATCTTTTATAATGGATAAAACTTTCCCTTTTTCAGATTTATATACCGAATCTGGTTCATCTATACGAACTACTGGCTTATTGGTTGGGATTTCAACAACGTCCATGTTATAAATAGAGATAAATTCATCTTCTTCCGTTTTGGCTGTACCCGTCATACCGGACAGCTTATCGTACATTCTAAAATAGTTCTGGAATGTGATGGTGGCTAGGGTCTTAGACTCTCTTTGTACCTCTAAGCCTTCCTTGGCCTCAATTGCTTGGTGCAGCCCTTCACTATAGCGACGACCGAACATCAGTCGACCTGTAAAGTCATCGACAATAATGATTTCGCCATCCTTTACAACGTAGTCCTTATCCAGCTTCATCAAGTTATTCGCCTTTAAAGCTTGGTTGATATGGTGAGCAAGCTCCGTATTTTCCATATCAGAAAGGTTATCTACGGCAAAGTATTTCTCCGCTCTCTCTACACCTTCCTCCGTTAAAGTAACAGAGTTGGCTTTCTCATCAACTTCAAAGTCTACTTCCTTTTTCAAGGTTTTAACGAATTGGTCTACAATGAAATACATCTTTGTAGACTTATCTCCTTGTCCAGAAATAATTAAAGGGGTTCTTGCCTCATCGATTAAAATACTGTCGACCTCATCCACGATGGCGTAGTTTAATGGCCTTTGAACCATTTCATGTAAATGGATGACCATGTTGTCCCTTAAGTAGTCAAATCCAAACTCATTGTTTGTTCCATAGGTAATATCACAATGATATGCCTTTCTTCTATCTTCGTTTGTTATACCGTGAACAATCACACCAACAGTTAGTCCGAGGAAATTATAGACCTTACTCATCCATTCCTGGTCCCTTTTTGCTAGGTAATCGTTAACTGTAACAACATGAACGCCTTTTCCTGAAAGAGCGTTTAAATAAACTGGTAAAGTTGCCATTAAGGTCTTACCTTCTCCAGTTCTCATCTCTGCAATTCTTCCTTGGTGCAGTACCATACCACCATAAAGCTGTACCCTATAGTGTTTCATACCCAACGTTCTCCATGCACCCTCACGGATGGTAGCAAATGCTTCTGGTAGAATATCGTCCAAGGTCTCTCCCTTTGCTAATCTTTCCTTAAACTGTCTCGTTTTATCTTTCAATTCTGCGTCGGTTAATTTTGAATATGCTGCTTCCAAAGCTTCTATTTGGTCAACTGTTTTATCAAGTTTTTTAATTTCTCGTTCGCTGTAGGTGCCAAAAACTTTTTCGAATAATTTTCTCAATGAATCCACCTCAATATCTTCATAATTTATAGCCTATCGTATCATTTTAGCACTAATTATTTAACAATTCAACAATGGAAATAAATCACAGTAATTTTTAATCCAATTGTAATATTTGCGCTTTATCAAAATCAGGCCTTATTTAAGCTAAAAAGAAAAGCTAAGGCATGCTCAGCTTTATTCTTTCTATTTTCTATAAGAAAAATTCTCTTAAGCCCATCCTTTCACTTGATAGCCTTTTAATTTCTTAAATTTATATACAGACTGTATTTATAATCTCATTTTCCCTTTGTGATTAAACTTTAGGAGCTGAGGTTTTGAATGACTTCTGCTGGATTGCATCATGCTCTGGCATAAGAATAAGATTCCCAAGGATATGAATAAATCGCCGATGCTAAATACCTGCTTTATAGGATACCACTCCGGCGTTGTGATTCTCTTTCCTAAATATACGGTAAATGATACGGCCTCTGTAATATTCCTATAGTTAACCAATTCTCCAGCTTTAATGGATTGTAGCATATTGATGGAACCAATTTTTTGCAGTGCTTCTAAATCCATGGGCATACTTCCTCCATTTAAAACAATGGCAGCAAAGTTTAGAACTGCACCGATCACGATCAACCACACAGACTTTTTTCCTAAATTCAAAAACAGCACAATAAACAACATGATGTACGAAATAATATATAGAATCATTTTATGCTTTATGGCTTGCTCATTTCCTACGGATATTAATATGGATGTACCGAGCTGTATTAGTAAGGAAAAAGCCAATAAAAAGGAGGACTTAAATACGAATCGTCCCAGATTGTTTACCTTTCCGCCTCTGAGTTTCCCAATGATTATCCCTAACACAAGACCTTCCAGTATCATAAAATACACTCCCTCTTAAAAATTCCAATTAACTATATACAAGGTACAAGTTCTCCAAAATTTCTCCATTTCCTGCTGAATATTTTATATATTTTACAAACAAAGCAGAAATACGACGAAGGAGTCTTCCTTCGCCGCACCATGATCTATTTTATTTAATTTTACTCTAAATCTAAATAAGGTTCGATTAAACCGTAATTGCCATCTTTCCGTTTGTAAACAACACCCACCTCATCGGTTTCACCATCTAAGAATACGTAGAAGTTATGTCCCAGAAGCTCCATCTGTAAGACTGCTTCCTCTGCATTCATCGGCTTTATAGAGAATCGCTTCGTTCTAACAATTTTAGATTCTGAAGCGTTGCCATTCTCTGGCTCATAAGCTGGAATATTTTCAAATCGAATCGTCTTATATTTGCTATTGCGGTTTTCTAATTTACTTTTTTGCTTTCTAAGCTGCCTTGTCAATTTATCTACGGCATTGTCGATAGAGCTGTACATATCATCGGTCGCTTCCTCCACCCTTAAAATTGATCCGTTAATCGGGATGGTTACCTCTATGATTTGTCTGTTTTTCTGAACGGATAATGTAGCCTGTGCCTCCAATTCATTATAGAAAAACTTATCTAGTTTGCTTAGCTTAGATTCTACTGTGTCCCTTAATGCATCTGTAATATTCATATTTCTTCCACTAACGATTACTTTCATAAATCCAGCTCCTTTCAATCTATAGAGTTTAAGCTGATGAGAGTCAGCTTAAAATTTAAGCACTCATTTGTTTACTTTTAAATTGAATCTTCTCTAATAATTATAATTACTGATTTGTATTATTTTACCCAAATATATTGTACTCAAACTAAAAATTCAGGAATATTTTTTAAAGATTCAGCATATAAATACATTATTTATTTCAATCGCATAATTATTATAATATATGACGGTTTATTTCATTGAATTCTTCATTTATTGAATAGTTTTTTAACCCTGTGTATTAATTTTCACACTGTGGATATGTCTATATAGTATATGTGGATAATGTGAGTAACTCTGTTGATAACTTATTTTTAAGGATTGTAGCCTTGTGAATAATTTTGTTAATAAACTGTGACAAATTATTTTTGTCGAATATTGCATGTATAATTGATGGAGATTTTAGATTGTTAGATTGAATGGTATCCTATTTATTTTTCTTTCTTTTTTGTGAATTTTTCAACATTTAGACAACTTGTTACATTTTTTTAACTGATATTGTAGAAAAACATTTAAAAAAAGTAGATGCCCTAGTTACCTATGGAATCTACTTTTTTCGCTATAAATCAACATGCGTTGTTTTTCTTGTGTATAAGTTAAGTACATTAAAGCTGACCTGGTCTTTGCCCCCACACTCGCCTGCTGGAGATTTCGCTACGGGGTTGCCTCACTACTCACTCTCTCGACTTTTTGTCGGCAGGTCTTACTTCTAAGCCGCACCATGCTCAATAGCTGTATTTTTTACTATCTTACGTGGGTCCCTTTGCCTGCGACTGGCATGGACTTTCAACCACAGACCTTTAAATGCACTCATTATATTATATCGGATTTATTTCATTTTATCAATAAAAATCGAAAATCCTTCATTTTGCTTATTGGCACTATATCCTTTAGAAATTTTTTGTCCAAATTTCACCTTTTTCAGTTCATTTCTTATGGATTCCATATTCTTTTGGAATCTTTCCGTATTAGAATCATCCATCTGCTGGATCTTTTCCGTCAAATTGTGGATTTCTTTTACCTTTTCCTTCAGTATTCTCATTTTCTCTCTACTTTCAGAATCTAGGGCGCCTACATCGTTGATTGGAAATTCTGCCTTTATTACATCATATTTTTCTGCAAATTCTTTATCTAATACATCTACGCGGTCCATAATACTCTGTTTTTGTTCGATAATATCATTCAGCGAATCCATTTCACCACTGCCTATGGTTTCACTTTGCTGCTGCGTTAAGGTCCATAGCTGATTAATTAAAAACAGTTTCCCTTCACTTAACTTAAATAAGTATTCGATTAACTCTACTCTGCCCATCTAATCACCTATTTTCCGCCTTTAGAAATTTTCATAGCTTCCTTCCATGTATCCCTTAGCTCCGTTATGATTTCAGCTGCTTCGTCCAGATATTGAATTTCTTTATAAATATTCCCATCCACCAATTTCTCCAATATATAGGTGTACATACTTCTCAAGTTTGTAGATATTGGATAATCCATGTTTAACGTAATATTTAACTCCTGAATGATATCTTGAGCTCTTTTAATGGATTCATTTGCCTTTGGAATATCCTTTTCTTGTATATTAATTTTGGCCATACCGATAAACTTTAAAGCTCCATTATAAAGCATTAATGTAAGTTCTTGCGGACTTGCAGTCATAACACTGTTCTGCTTGTACTGACCATAGGGATTGTTCATTGCCATTTTGTATTTCCTCCTATATAACAACTATTCAACTACAGTTATCATTATATCACAAAGTAAGCCATGGATATACTACATTCCCATTTGTGCAGATAACCAAGAGCTTTGGCTATTCATCTTTTGCATTGCCTTCTCCATAGCAGTAAATTGATTCCAATAACGTGTTTCCTTAGAAACAAGTAGGCTCTCTTCTCTCGTAATACGAGAACCCACACTTGTAAGATCCTTATCTAAAAGACTGATAGAGCCACTGGTTACAAAGTCAATCAGCATATTAGACTGAACACTTCTATACAGACTAGCATTATCTCCAGTTCCAGATCTTCGAACAATATCTTGCATACCAGTGATCATATCGTCAAATAGTCTTTCTACAAGACCTGAATTAGCACGTTTTTCAGCTACTAATTTACCATCTATCTTTCCATCAGGGCCCTTTACATTCGTACTTTCAGGTTTTTTAAATAGTAGATTGACAACACCATCTGGATTATCAATAATCGCTTGTCTTAATTTTGCTTCATCGATCTCCAATTTTCCACCACTTTGGTAGTTGCCTGTGGTAATACCGATCTGTGTAATATGACTAAAACCAGATAATTTAAAATCATTTTTATCTTCTCCAGTTTTCCATCCACCATGAACATTCTCATATAATCCACTTCTCATATTTTGAAGCATTCTCGTAATCGTTGCATCATTATTCAGAAGGCCACTCTTTGCCTTTGCTTCCCAAAGCTCTATTTCTTTATCCTTCATAGCTTCTCTTTCTTCTTGTATTAAAGGGGTGTATCCCTTATGGGTCTTTTCCTTTAATAAACCATTTAAAACATCGATTAATGCATTGTATTCTTCTACAAAACCCTTTACCTTGTCCATTACGCCATCTACATTGGATTCTACGTTAATTGTGACTTTGTTGCCTGGTTGAATATTTTGCAGCTGAATATTGATTCCGTATAGGGTGAAGTTATTGCTGCTTTGTTTGATTATACCTACTTCGCCTATTCTATCCGCTTCAGTTAATTCTCCTGCATTAAACCAGAATTTTGCATCACTTCCAGCTTCATTTTTTGCAGCAGGTCCTGTAAATAAAGTAGAATCTAAAGTCCCAGTAAAAGCATCAAAGTTAATACTTTGGTCGCTACCTTGCGCTTTGCTGGTAATCATCAGCTTTCCTACTTTACTGTCGTAGGATGCTCTTAGACCTACATCGGAATCGTTGATTTGTTTAACAACATCACTAATAGTAGTACCCTTTGTCGTACCATTTTTTAATCCTAATTTACTTACTAATGCCGCTTTATCCTCAGCTGATAAATCTTCCTTTTCAGCAGTAACATTAATTGTAATTGCTTTTTCTGGATTAGTAGAAGTAAACTTTAGTTTTCCATCCTCAGCTTCTACAATTATTTCCTGGCCACCTAAAGCATTTTCTATGTGTTCTAATAAAGCTTGTTGCGGATCTCCCTTTTGTGTGAAGTCTTCATCTATCTTAATTTTAGTTCCATTTATATCTAGGACTAAAGCATTGCCTTCTGCAAAGTTCAAATCACCTTGCAATTCACCGCCAATTACTTTAGCATTCTCTATTTTTACTTCTATTTTTTTAGCAGGATCAGTAGTGCCATTCTTTATTGTAAAAGAACCTGCTGACTTAAATGTTCCATCAGAGTTTAGATCCAGTTTTCCACTAGTAAACCTTGCAACCTCTGCAAGAGTTAAAACTTCTAGGGTATGCTGCCCCTCCATGGCATTCGCTGTAGCAGTCGCCTTAACTAGACTTTCATTGCTAGAACTTGCCTTTTTTACCCAATCAAAACTATCTGTTCCTCTATTGATAATACTACCTGTGCTACTTGTACTAGTTAATCCAAAACCACTTCTCGCCTTTAAAATAAAATCTGCCAACACCTTATTTGTCGTATTCAGTGCTTCTTGCTTCCACTTTATGCTTTCCTGCTGTCTATAATATTTGTTGACCCTTACCTTTTCGGCATTCATTAATTCCTTTACCATTTTCTCCGTATCCATACCGGATGCAATACCGCCCAGTCTCATATAACCACCTCGTTTTTTTCTTTTTCCTATTTTCTATTTATACCCTTTGATCTACTAAGATACCAGCTAGCTCCATCATATTAGAAACCATATCCAATATTTTTTCCGACGGAATTTCTCGAATGACCTCATCAGTTTTAGAGTCAATCACCTTAATCATAACGGCATTAATTTTATCGTGCACAGAGATTTCAAAGCGTCGATCCATGGATTCAAAGCTTTTATTGGCTCTGTCCACGGCATGGATCAGCTGCTCCTTTGGTATAACCTTCTCTCCCGGTAAAATTTCGCCTACACCTTGTTCTCCTGTTCTAACAATCTTTTCTTGGCTTCCCTGCCCTTGTGTTTTTTGGCCTACTGGGTACAATGTACCGAGTTGTGCTCCTTCTAATCTCATTTCGGCTCCCTCCT
The DNA here is from genome assembly GCF_000018325.1 of Alkaliphilus oremlandii OhILAs. Classification (GTDB taxonomy): domain Bacteria; phylum Bacillota; class Clostridia; order Peptostreptococcales; family Natronincolaceae; genus Alkaliphilus_B; species Alkaliphilus_B oremlandii. The sequence goes on from NC_009922.1 coordinate 2,697,452, forward strand.
AAAAATAAAATAAAAAAAGATATATACATATAATATCGGTAATTCTATAGAAAAGTTTAGAAACAATATATATTTTTTATATTAAATGATACAATAAGACTAGTAGGAATCGGTATTAAAATAACGAAGGGTATGGGGTGATCCAATGGCAGATTCAATAAAAGTACCTACAGAAATAGCACAACAGTATTTTTTGCTCAATGGCAATATTCTTCCAGCAAGTGATTTTAAACAGGAAGAGACAACAATATTTCCGTCCGTTTACGAAGTCATTCGAGTGATAGACGGAGTCCCGTTGTTCTTTGAAGAGCATTTAGAAAGATTGGTTAAATCCTTAGAAATACTAAACTACACTTTACCTTGGGATGAAAGCTTTATAAAAGATCAACTATATCGGCTCATCGACTTAAATCAATGTTATAACTACAATATTAAAATTGTCATCAACGGGCTGGATACTGAAAACAAAAATTTATTTGTTTATTTTATTACCAGTAAGTATCCGCCTCAAGAGCAATATGAAAATGGCGTACATACCATCCTCTATGAGGCTGAAAGGGAAAATCCAAATGCAAAGGTCATTGCAAAATCTTTTCGAGATGCCGTAACAAAAAAAATGGCAGAATCAAATGCTTATGAAGCCATTTTAGTGAATCAAAAAGGAGAAATAACAGAAGGCAGTAAATCTAATATATTTCTAGTGAAGGACAATGTGTTCTACACATCACCTGCAAAGGATGTTCTCCTAGGGATTACACGGCACCGAGTAATTCAGCTATGCCTTCAATTGGGCTATGCAGTGAAGGAAGAAGCAGTACCAGCATCCTTCATCCAGGAAGCAGATGGCTTATTTATAACGGGTACCTCCCCTAAGGTTTTACCCATTGCATCGGTTGACGACAGGGTTTATCACTCTAGCAGCAATTCTGCAATCTTGGATCTTCGAAGAGCATACGATGCTCTAATCCAGGAATACATAAAAAAATCATCTGTGGAGTAATCCACGGATGATTTTTTGCTTTCTTTATGTGTAGTTAAACCTTATAAGCTTTAAATAATTTCACTAAACCCTTTGCCTTCAGCTAGTTCCCTACTTAAGTCCACATTATTATTCACCAGCTTCTTCACCTTCGGTACCTTAGCCATATCATTCATAACGATAGCACCACTTACCTTTCCATCGGTTAAAAATAGCTTGTAATGTGCATCCTTACTTTCATCCTTATCTTCTATCACACTGTGGAAGTCCTTCACATTACCAATTGAGAATACAGAAAGTTTATCCAGCATCAGCATCGTATTCAACTCTGGTATTGTGTACGTAGCATTTCCACCTGTCATATTTTCTCCAGCCACATTTCCTTCATCTGCAGAGATTCCCCACAGTCCTACAACCATGCCATTGAGCTCTGCTACGTCTCCAGCTGCATATATATTTTCAATATTCGTTCTCATAGAAGCATCTACTTTAATCCCTTTATCAAATTCTATATTGGTGTCCTTTACTAGGTCTAAAATAGGGCGTACACCAGCAGAAATCAGTACAGCATCGGTGTTGAAGGTTCTTCCATCCTGTAGCTTTATAGCTTCTACTCTTTCACCGCCTGCAATTTCTTCTGTACCAGTTCCTAAGTATAAATTGATTCCATTGGCCTCTAAAGTTGTACCAAACCTTTTAGATAAGCCTTCATCCAACTGTCTCGGTAATAGCTGTGGGAAAAATTCAACTACATTAACCTCTTTATTTAACTTTTTAATAGCCCATGCTGCTTCTAGGCCTAAAAGACCGCCACCAAGCACAGTTATGCTCTTGACATTTTCAAAATATTTTCTAAGGTTATTTAAGTCTTCTATGGTTCTTAAAGCAAATACACCTTCTTTGTCATTTCCTTTAATCAGTGGAACGAAAGGTCTACTTCCATTGGCAAGCAATAGCTTGTGATAGGATATTTTACTGCCATCGCTTAACTCCAACTCGTTCAAGTCTGTATTGATTTTACTTACAGACTTTCCTAAAATCAAATCAATATTCCGCTCTTTGTACCAATTTTCATCATGTACAAAGAAGTCCTTCTCTGTAAAATCCTTAGAAATGAAATGAGAAAGCTTTACCCTATAGTAAGTTAGATACTCCTCTGCAGAAATCATTAAAATTTTTCCATTTCCATCTTTTTTTCGTATGGTTTCTGCAGCAGATAACCCTGCAATCCCATTCCCTACAATAATATAATCCACTTGACCCACAATATCCTTCCTCTCTTCTTCTAGTTTTAAGGCTAAATACCAAAGCAATCGATTGAATTGTTTCCTTGGATTTAAAATATATTCTAACAATTAAACATATTATACCCTCACCAAAAATATTAAATCAAAAGTTAAGGCATTATTTTGAGCATTTGAAACTGTAAGCTCTATCTAAAGTTGGGTGCAACATAAAGTTTGTGACCCAGAGCGAACAAATTTTATTTCTTAAATAAAATCTTTAAATTTTCTAGGTTTAAATTCTGCTTACTTGCTGTGATATTTTCTTCCTCTATTTCCACATAAATCTCCCGACGATATATTTCAAGTCCTCTTGGTGCATCAATTCCAATCTTCACCTTACCGTCTTCTATCCCAAGTACTTTGATTTCGATATCCTTGCCAATCATGATGCTTTCATTCGCTTTACGAGATAGAACCAGCATTATAATACCTCCTCTGTAGCTTCTTCACTATGATGGCCTATACCAGAAGCGTTTTTTATTTCCTCTAAAATCAAATGTTTACTCGTATATTTACTATCCTGCAATAGGACCTGCTTTCCTTTCCGATTTACATGATTCATTATAAGAGGAGCTGCTAAGTTTGCACTCATTTTACTCACATCCTCTGGTATGGTAACAATAGCGTATACCACAACGTCCTCATGGGATTTTATGTTTAGTTTATCCAGAGTGACCCCGTCAATATCGAATTCATAATCCTTTTTAAATGTAAAGGGATTAATTATGGTAAACGCTAAATTGGACTCCTCTAAGGATTGAAGCCAATGAAAAGGCATATCTTCCTCTGTATTTTCTATGATCATATATTGATGTAGGTCTTCAAATCCAGGTATACCATCTACAAAAGTATACACCCGATCTTCCTTAATTTCTATTTCGCCAAAATGCTTTGTTTTCATAAGTTACTCCACTCCTCATATTCTTCTTTTTAATTCCCTGTCCTTATTTCATATTATATACTATTATATATTTCACAGAAAGAGCCCCTTCAAACTTTAGAATCCAAAAATTCAAAAGATTTTATCATTCTTACAACTTCATTTGCCACTTTACAAAATAATGATATAATATAAAAAACACACAGCTTAATTCAATAAGCTGTTTTAATTAAGTTTCGAGGTGAGTCGATGGATAAAGAAACACTGATTGATATCATTAATACTAATTTTCAAGAAGGGATTCATATCGTTGATGATAAAGGCAAAACCTTGCTATATAACAATACCATGGCAGATTTTGAAGAAATGGAAATTGAAGCGGTATTAAATAAACAGCTCTTAGATGTGCTTCCCTCTTTACAAGGAAAAAGCACATTGATGCAGGTTTTAGAGACTGGACAACCCATTACGATGAATTATCAAACCTATTTCAACAAAAATGGCAAACAAATTTCAACCTTAAACTCCACATGGCCCATTATAAAGAACAATGCCATCATCGGTGCGGTGGAAATAGCAAAGGATATCTCTAATCTAGAAAAAGGCGTTCATAGCTTTCTCTACTTTAATGAATCCACGAAGCAAGGTAAAAAGAATAAAAATACTACTGCTAAATTTACCCTGGATGATATTTTAGGCAACTCTCCTGAAATATCCAATGCAAAACAGATTGCCCGTATGGCAAGCAAAACAGATTCTTCAGTTTTAATCATCGGACAGTCTGGAACTGGTAAGGAGCTCTTTGCTCAGAGCATTCACAATGCCAGTAAAAGAAAGTATCAACCTTTTGTGGCAGAAAATTGTGCTGCGCTCCCAGAAACTCTCCTCGAAGGTCTTCTATTTGGAACAGCCAGGGGCGGCTTTACGGGAGCAATTGATAGAGCCGGTCTTTTAGAGCAAGCAAATGGTGGGACCCTACTATTGGATGAAATAAATTCTATGCCACTAGGGCTACAGGCGAAGCTTTTGCGGGTACTACAGGAATCCAAGTTTAGACCCATTGGCAGCACTAGAGAAATAGAGGTTAATGTTCGTATCATTGCAATCACAAATGAAGATCCCTTTAAGCTCATTGAGGACGGTACACTGAGAGAGGATTTATTTTATCGGCTGAGCGTGGTAAACCTTCATATCCCTCCGTTGCACAGTAGAGTTGGCGACATTGAAGTATTAGAAAAACATTTCATTAAATTACTAGAAAAAAAACTTCATAAGACAGTGGCTGGGGTCTCTCCAGAGGTTTCAGAGTTTTTCCATAATTATCAATGGCCTGGAAATGTGAGAGAGCTACAGCATGTTTTAGAAGGAGCACTAAACATCATAGAAGATCATGGCACCATTACCTTAGAGCATTTGCCCTACTATATGAAAAGACATTTTTATAATCAGCCTAAAGCTGAGAAAAGTTCTATTCCTAGCCCCATTACACTGCATACCATTGAAGGTAAAGCATTCAATCTCAATGAATATATGGATCGTGTAGAGGAACAATTTATATCGGAAGCGCTCAGAGTCAATGGCCTCAATATAACAAAGGCTGCGGAGGCCTTAGGCATTACGAGACAAGGTCTGCAATATAAATTAAAGAAAAAAGTGATGCAGGATTTAATAGAATAAGGATGAAAGCAAGAAATTTTGCTGCAAAATAGCAATATTTCTTGCTTTATTTATTTAATTTATCTTTAAACAATTTATTTTATAATTATTCGAAAATTTTTATATAATAATAATTTTTAGTTAATATTGTGTACATATCATAGTCTCCATATTATGTATATACCAGTTTTGTGCATTTTTATGAGAGTTGGTACTGATTTTGCTATAATAAATATATGTGAGTTGGATTTATTATAATCATATCTCTCGACTAAAAAAACACTATAAAACATAAGGAGGATTTATTAAATGACTCATAGGAAACCTTATCTTTACGAAGCAATACTGTCGTTTCTATTTCTTATTTTAGTTATGGCCGTTGGTATTGCAAAATTTGGTGCTGACCCCCATATCCCAATGCTATTCGGAACAGCTTTTGCTGCTTTAATGGCTTTAAAAATTGGGTACAAGTGGGAAGATGTTGAAAAGAGTATGTTTTATGGAATCAACCAAGCTTTACAAGCAATTATTATTTTAGCTATTATCGGTGTGCTTATAGGGGTTTGGCTATTAGCCGGCGTAGTTCCTACAATGATTTATTACGGGCTGAGCGTTTTAACGCCTTCTATATTTTTAGTAGCTACAGTTATTATCTGTTCTATTACTTCCCTAGCCACAGGTACATCTTGGGGAACCATTGGTACCATCGGTTTGGCTCTAATGGGAATCTCACAAGGTTTAGGTATTCCTGCACCAATTGCAGCAGGTGCTATTATATCAGGTGCTTACTTTGGAGATAAAATGTCTCCACTTTCAGATACTACAAACCTAGCACCAGCAATGGCAGGTACTGACGTATTTACGCACATTAAATTTATGTTTCCTGCTACAGTTATATCCTATGGCATCACTTTAGTTCTTTTCTTAGTGATTGGATTTAACTTTAGAGGTACGCAAGTAGACCTTTCCGTAATTGAACAAATTCAAACTGGATTACAAGCAAACTTTACCATATCCCCTTTATTATTAATTCCACCTTTAGCAGTAATCGCTTTAATTGCTATGAAAATGCCAGCGATTCCTGGTATATTTGTCGGTATCATTTTAGGTGTCATATTTGCACCAGTATTCCAAGGTGCTAATCTTGGCGATATCTTATCTGCTAGCTACGGTGGTTTCGTAAGTGAGACAGGCGTTGCTGCTATAGATGAGCTGCTTACAACAGGTGGTCTTGAAAATATGTTGTTCTCCATCTCCCTAACAATTATTGCCATGATGTTCGGTGGTATCATGGAGAAAACAGGTCAATTGGATGTCATTGTTGAAACATTATTAAGACGTGTAAAGAGTATCCCAGGTCTGATCTCTCTTACAATTGCAACTTGTATCGGAAGTAATGCAACAATGCCAGAGCAATATATTTCTATCGTTGTTCCAGGTAGGATGTATGCCAATGCCTATAAAGAAAAAAATCTACATCCTAAAGTTCTTTCCAATACTTTAGAATCTGCGGGAACATTGACTTCCGCTTTAATACCATGGAATACATGTGGTGTATTTATATACGGTGTATTAGGTGTTGCAACTACAGCTTATTTCAAATGGGCATTCTTTAATTATTTAATGCCAATCGTTGTTATATTACTAAGCTTTACAGGAAAGATCGTTGTTGCAAAGTTAGATGAGTCTAAGCCTTATGCAAAAGCAAATTAATTTGATACAATAAAGAAATAGGACGTGTAATGCGTCCTATTTCTTTATTTTGAGCACTTGAAACCCTAAGATCTATCTAGAGATCAGTGCGACATAAAGTTTGTGAGCGTAAGCGAGCAAACTTTATTTTTGTACTGAAACACTCTCACCTAGATAAGCCTTCTTTACCTCTTCATTTCTTAAAAGCTCGCTTCCAGTTCCCTCTAACGTAATATCCCCTGTTTCCATAACGTAGGCCTTATGGGCAATCTTTAAGGATACATTGGCATTCTGCTCTATTAAAAGAATGGTTACACCCTGTCTGTTAATTTCTTCAATAATATTAAATATTTCCTTTACGATTAAAGGGGCAAGACCTAGAGAAGGCTCATCCATCATCAGAAGCTTTGGCCTGGACATTAAGGCCCTTCCTACTGCCAACATCTGTTGCTCTCCACCGGACAATGTTCCAGCAAGCTGCCAGGTTCGCTCCTTCAGTCTGGGAAATAGGGTATAGACCCATTCCAGATCATCTTTAATATTCTCATCGTCATTTCTATAAAATGCACCTATTTTAAGATTTTCTAATACCGTTAAGTTTGGAAAAACTCTCCTTCCTTCCGGTACTAGCGTAATGCCTCTTCGGACCAAATCCTTTGTTTGTACCTTGGCTAAATCTTCCCCATGATAAGTGATGATTCCCACTTCTGGTTTTACTAGACCGACGATGGAGCGCAAGGTGGTACTTTTTCCTGCACCGTTTGCTCCAATAAGGGCTACAATTTTATTTTCTTCCACTTCCATATGGATTCCTTTTAAGGCTTTAATTCCACCGTATGAAACCTTCAAGTTCTCTATTTTAAGCATCCTCACACACCCCCAAATATGCCTCGATTACCCTTTCGTTGTTTTGAATCTCATAAGGAGTCCCCTCTGCAATGGTGGTCCCATGATCCAATACGTAAATTCGATCGGATATGCCCATGACCACCTGCATATGATGCTCAATTAAAAATATACTTAGATTAAACTCGGTCTTAATCTCTCGAATAAACGCTGTTAAATCGTCGGTTTCCTTTGGATTCATCCCGGCAGCAGGTTCATCCAGCAATAGGAGCTTTGGATTTGTAGCCAATGCCCTTGCGATTTCTAGTTTGCGCTGCAAGCCGTAAGGAAGACTGCTGGATTTTTCATTCATAAGATCGATGAGTCCTACTTTTTCTAGCAACATATGACATCGATCTAAAATTTCACGTTCTTCCTTCTTATATTTTGGTGTCCAGAGTTTCTGAAGAGCTTCGGGATAGATTCTACCGCCAACTGCCTGAAAGCAATTGGATTTTAAATGCAAGTGATTCGCTATGAAAACATTATCCAAAACACTTAATTCTTTAAAGAGACGTATGTTCTGAAAGGTCCTTGCCATTCCTTTTTTCGTAATAAGATGGGGCTTTAAGCCTGTAATATCTTCATTCTCAAAAAATATTTTACCTTCCGATGGGGTATATACACCCGTAATCATGTTGAATGCTGTGGTCTTTCCAGCACCGTTGGGCCCAATGAGGGCAACAATTTCTTCCTCATTGATCTGCAGGTTAAATTCATTCACAGCAGTTAGTCCACCGAACCTCATGACAATGTGATCTGTTTTTAAAAGTGTCATTATCCCTGCACCCCCTTTTTCTCAAAAGGTTTTCTCTTGAAGAGGCTCAAAAACCCATCCCAGCTAAATTCCTTATTCCCCATTAACCCATTTCTAAAGAAAATAACGACGATCATCAGTAGGGTAGAAAATACTACCATTCGAATGCCTGCTACGCCTTCCATCTTTATAAAGCCAAGATTGATGGATTCATCTAAAAATCTCAAATATTCTAAACCAGCCGTTACAATAAAGGAGGAAATCACAGTTCCTGTGATACTGCCCATGCCTCCCAAAACAATAATCAGAAGAACGTTGAAGGTTAATGTGAATCGGAACATATTTGGATTGATGGTGCCAAGAAGATTCCCTAATAGCCCACCGCCAACCCCTGCAAAGAAAGCGCCGATAACAAAGGAGAGCACTTTATGCTTAAATAAGTTAATCCCCATGCTTTCTGCCGCAATCTCATCATCTCGAATGGCTTTAAAGACTTTTCCGTAGCTGCTATTGATCAAAGCCACCATAATCAAAATTGTAAATACCATCATGCCAAAGCTCCACCACAGATTGGTCGTATTGGGAATAGACTTCAATCCTGTGGGTCCATTGGTTATATTTTGCGTCTGTGTAAAAACAATACGGATAATTTCCGAGCACCCTAAGGTGGCAATGGCTAAATAATCGCCCTTCAGCCTTAAAGTCGGTGCACCGATTAAAAATGCCACCATTGCTGAAAGTAGTCCACCGATGATCAGTGCCACAAAAAAAGGAAGCTGAATTTTAGCCAAAGGCTCTACAATGGGCACTAAGAAGAATGTTGCCTCCTTACTTTGCGGTGTCATGGTCAGAAGAGCGGTAGTATAGGCACCTACTGCCATAAAACCTGCATGTCCAAGGGAAAATAAACCTGTAAATCCATTGATCAAATTCATACTGAGTCCCAATACAGCATAAATTGCACATAGATTTAGAACTCTAATTTTATAAGAATCATAATTCTTATTTGCATAAATCAAATAAATCAATAAAAGCAATACTGCTAATCCAGTTAATATGGTATTTTTCTTTTTCATCGTCTACACCTTCTCCGCAATTTTTTCACCCATGATTCCTGTTGGCTTAAACAGTAGAATGATAATCAGTAGTATGAAAGCAAAGGCATCTCGATAGCCAGTTAGGCTCGGTAGAAAAGCAATGAGCATAATCTCTCCAATCCCTAAGATGAACCCCCCGATTACTGCACCGGGAATGTTTCCGATTCCACCTAGAACTGCAGCAATAAAGCATTTAATACCCGGCATAGTCCCAACAAAAGGGTCTATTTTAGGAAATTTTGCGCCCCACATGATGCCACCAATAGCTGCCAGAGCAGAGCCAATACCAAAGGTTATGGTAATAATTTTATTGACGTCAATTCCCATAAGCCGCGCGGTTTCATAGTCCTTGGATACGGCACGCATTGCCATTCCAGTTTTCGTTTGGTTCACTAAAAACATCAAAAGAAATAATAGCAGTATGGTTACTACTGGAATCACTAAGGTCAGCCTTTGTAGAGATACGGACCCCAGCTTTATCACCCCGGACAATACCTCCACCGTTGGAACAGTTTTCGGTCTACCACCAAATAAAACAATGGCAAGATTTTGAATAAAAAAAGAAGCCCCTATGGCGGAAACCATGATGGTGATTCTTGGTGCATCTCTCAAAGATTTATATGCAGCTCTCTCCACCAGCATTCCTAGTACAGCAGTTATCAGAATGGTTACGATAAATGCGATATACCAAGGCATCGCAAACATAGCAACACCATAAAAAGCAAAATAAAGCGACATCATAAAAATTTCCCCATGTGCAAAGTTAATCAATCTCAATATCCCATAAACCATTGTATAACCAATTGCAATAAGTGCATATAAACTTCCTAAGGATATTCCATTGGTTAAATGTTGCATAAATAAGTCAAAACCCATATTTGGCATATGTTCACCACCCCATCATATTTAGTCCCAAGCCTTGCCTTCTGTAAAAATCGCCAAATCCTTCGATATGAATCTACATGCTACACCTCCCAAACGATGAAGATGTAGCATGTAGGTGTTTAATTAATTGTAAGGTTTAATTGTATCTAGGTAAGTGAATTTACCATCCTTTACAATCTTTAAAATTGCATCCTTCACTGCGTCACCATTTTCATCCAATGTAATGACACCGGCTGCACCTTCAAAATTCTTTGTTTGAGCAATTGCATTTTTCAATGGATCATAGTCTGTGGTTCCTGCTCTTTCAATAGCATCTAGAATAAGAAGATATGCATCGTATCCAAGGGCTGTAACCGCCGCAGGCTCTTTACCATACTTGTTTCTATAGGCTTCTAAGAACTTTTCAGATTCCTTTGTAATCGGTGTTTCTGATGTAAAGAATGTAGATAATACAGTACCTTCTACAGCTTCCTTACCAATTTCTATAAATTCAGGAGTTTCCCAAGTATCGCCACCGATAATCGGTGTATCGATTCCTAGCTGCCTTGCCTGCTGAATGATCAATGCAGATTCTGTAAAGTTACCAGGAGCAAAGATCACATCTGGTTTTTTATTACTGATATTCAATAGCTGTGCTGAAAAATCTTGATCCCCAGTTTGATAGTTTGCAACCTCTACAATAGCATTTGCATCACCTGTTAGCTCTTTAAAAGAATCGGTAAAGAATTTTGCAAGTCCAATTGAATAGTCGTTGGAGACCTCTTGGATAATCGCCGCTTTTTTAGCTTTTAAATTATTTGCAGCATAGTTTGCCATAACCGTTCCTTGGAAAGGGTCGATAAAACAAACCCTAAAATAGAAATCATTTCCTTTTGTAACCAATGGATTTGTAGCCGATGGAGCAACTGCAGGCGCTTTACCCTTAATTACATCTCCAGCCGCTATGGATAAGCCACTTCCCCAGCTTCCAATAATTGCTGTAACCTTTTCTTTCTCTACAAGTCTTGCAGCAGCACTGGCAGCTTCTACAACATCGGACTTATTATCAGCAAGAACCAATTCTACTTTTTTACCCAATACTTCGGGATACAATTCGTTTGCCAGTCGTATTCCCTCTACCTCCAGCTCCCCTCCAGCAGCATAAGCACCTGTAACTGGTTCAAATATCCCAATTTTAATTACATCTCCATCATTTGAAGCATTGCCTCCATTGCCATCTACTGGCGCCACCGGTGTATTGCCACCACATCCTACAAGGCTCAATGATAATACCAAAATCCACACTACTAAAATAGCCATCCTCTTTTTCAAGTAAATTCCCCCTTATTTTTATCTTGTACTACATGGTACCTTCATAAAACTAGCCTTTTACATTTTATTATGTAAGGCTTAGATTCATGTCTTCATAACTTTGTTTCTGATTCGAATACAGATGTCTTTATTAATAAATACCATTATAGTTCAGTTGTTACATTTTAGCAATAACTTTTTGTCTTTATTTTAATTTTATATAAATTATTCTATGAATCTCTGTTTTAATTTAGAATTCCTGCCGATATATATAATAAGAGAATTTACCATATATAGGAGGTGTTGATTTTGAAAGTTGAAAGAGTTGGTCAGAAGCTATATACAGAACCAGTACGTAAGGTAGAGAGCAAACATATTGAAAATAAAAGCCCTGAAAGTGAAAAACCTGTAGTAGATGAAGCTGTAAAATATACACCTTCAGAAACGGTGAACACCGGTACCTACAATAAGTCTGGACATGTATATGACAGTGAAACCGTAACAAAGCTAAAGAGACAATCCGAGCAGGCTCATAATTACCTTAGAGAATTGGTTGAAAAGCTTTTATTAAAGCAGGGACATTCCCTAAAGACCATTACCGACGAAGAGTGGACTACCGTAGAAATTGACGATGCCACAAGAGCAGAAGCGGCTGCAATGATTGCACCCGGTGGTCCTTTAAGCGCAGAGGCAGTAAGTGACCGTTTGGTTGATTTTGCAAAGGCGATATCCGGTGGCGATATAGAAAAGTTGGATCAGCTAAAAGGTGCAATAGAGCAAGGCTTTAAGGAAGCAGAAAAAATACTTGGAGAGCTCCCAGAGATTTCAAAAGAAACCTATCGATTGACTATGGAAAAATTGGATCAATGGGCTGCTGAAAGCCGTTCTCCTCAAGAGTAAAAAACAGATCAAAGAAAGGGACTGCCTGTTGGCAGCCCCTTTTCCTTTCGTTATTTATTCAATCAAAGAAATTTCTTACTTTATGCTAGACTAAAAGCATCCTCATCCACTAAAAGATCAGAAGCGTCGGCTATTAATTGTTCCAACATCCCTTCATCGATACCGAGAATATTCAAAGCTTCCTCAGATAGATGATAAACCATACCATCGGCACCGAGACCTATTCCCATAGCCATAACAATAGCGTCTGCTACGTGAACAATAGCCGTGAGTTTCTTATTCTTCGTCGCCTTTTCTGGGGTATGGTGGTATTCGATGGCCTCTATTAATTCCTCTGGCAGATTCCATTTCTTAGCGACTTCAGAGCCTACCTGACCATGGTTAAATCCTAAAACCTTTTCTTCTGCATCTAAAAATGAAACATTTTCATTCTCAATGGTACTCATAATTTGAGTAAAATGCTCATTTAAATAATAATTCACAATGACCTTTCCAATATCTCGAAGTAAGCCCGCTACATAGGCTTGATCTATTTTAGCAAAGCGTACCTTTTTAGAGATATACCGAGCTACAATTGCAGTGGACTGTGACTGCCTCCAAAGTTCGTTTTCTTCCAATCGATAGCCTTCTACTTCCTTTACTAAAAGCCCATTTACAGATGCAGTTAGCGCAATGCTTCTAATCGCTTGAAAACCTAATAGAACCGAAGCTTCTGAAATGGTGCTGATTCGTCTTGGATAACCGTAGTGTGCCGAGTTGGCTAAACGCAGTATTCTAGCAGTTAAGCCTTGATCCTTTAAGACCGTCCTTTCAATATCCTGAATCGTAGAATTTGGATTTTCTGTTAAACTCATAATATCGTTTACAACCTGAGGTAACGCCGGCATATCAACTACTTTTCTCGTAATTTCATCTAATGTTAGCTTCAATTTGATCTCACTCCTATCAGTGGGATATATTTGCTTCTAACTTTACTTTACACTATTTATCTCCTTTTATATATAGTATAATAGTCTAATTTTTATAATAGGTTGTTGAACTATAGGATTCATTCTATTTCCTATCAAATAGTGGACAGCACTTTATTTTTCATATATGATTAATAATATGTCTTTTATTGAGAGGTGTTTCTATGTCTTATCAAATATGCAAAAGATGCAATAAAATGTTTTTGAAGAACGGAAAAATCTACTGCAATTCTTGCTCTGAAATAAACGATAGAGATTTTGAGCTAATCCTTACTCATATTAAAACAAATCCAAAAGCTACCGTTTTGGATATCATTACAGAAACTTCTGTTTCCTTAAAAAGCATTGATTGCTTTGTAGAAGAAGGCGGCATTGTTTATGTAGAGTCCAACCATGACGAAGCAGAGGATGAAATAGAATCAGCTAAAACCAATCATCCATCGGCACGTAAAGAGAGGTTCCATCTGAGAAGATAGCAGTGTTTTCCTATCTTCCTTAATAATTCGTAAACAAATTCCCCTAATAAGATGTCCCAATACCTTATTTTAGGGGGATTCTATGCCGTATAGCTTTAATCTATCCTTATTTATCGTACGGCTCTGATTACTTCTACATCGTATCCATCTGGGTCCGTTACAAAGTAATATCTCGGTGCCTCTCCTGGAAGCCCCATTAAATCTGTAACTTTATATCCCATTTCCTGGTGTAGCTTGTGAGATTCTTCTAGGTTGTCTGAGGAAACCGCCATATGGCTAAAGCCATTTCCGATAACATAGGGCTTCTCTGGGTGGTAGTTATAGGTTAACTCGATCTCATGAGTTCCTGCTTCATCCCCTAAGAATACCAAGGTAAACGCATGCTCTGGAAAGTCCTTTCTCCTAGTTTCAACAAAACCTAAGGCTTCCTTGTAAAACTTTAAAGATTTTTCTAAATCCATGACTCTGATACAAGTGTGTAGTATTCTATATTTCATTTTAATATCCTCCTTTTAAGCCTTTATTTACTATCTTATAGCCTTACACTTACCCATGACTGGTGTTGCTTAGTTTCCATAACGGTTTAAGCTTTCCAAAAGATTTTGGGACACCACTTTAGCACTTTTATGGATTCTACTTTGATTGCAAAAGCCCTAGATAAGGCTATGGTTAACCGAGCTTATCCACTAGGTGAATAATCCACACAGATCGCGGCAGCCAATATCTAAGTAAAGAGTACATAAAAATTACTGAAAAATATCAAGTTAATCGATCTTATAGTGCTAAGGCTAACCCTTATGACAATGCCCCTATGGAAGCCTTTCATGCTATTTTAAAAAAAGAGGCAATTTATCAAACGAATTATATTAACTATGAGCAAGCAAAATTGTCTTTATTTGAGTATATTGAAAAATGGTACAATAGAAACCGTATTCATGGGAATATTGGGTACAATCCCTTCTGAATATGAAAAATCCATTGTATAAATACCATACTTTTTGTGTCTAAACTATTAATCTAAGTCTAGCGTCAACTAATATCTAATTCCTAGACAATATCGTCATATATGCAAGCGTATCTAGACCATTTTCTTTTATTAGATTAATAATTGATTGAATATATTGATTATTATGTAGTATAACTTTTGAAAACGATTGTATTAATTTTAGTGTAAGTTCATCATTTAATTCTTTGTGATATTCCGCCATACCTACAAGATGTAATTTTATCATTCCATAGACAACACAAATAAAAATATAAGAATCCCATATGCTTGTAAAACCCCCAAAAGGCATCATCCATCTAAAGTATTCATTTACAAGAAAGTTCTCTAAAATATATTCTTTCTCTTTTAAATAGTCCTTTAGATAGCTGTCATAAGCTTCTTCATACTTTTTGATCGTAGTTTCTATTTTTTCATCTTCTGTATTTTCTAGCCCGAGTAAAGTTTCATTAAGGCATTCTATATACCTTTCATTTAAGGTTCCAATTAATAGCCTTTCATTTATCATTGTTTCTAATATCTTTAATTGTATTTCAACTTGGGTAGGAACTTTATCAAGTTCCTCCCTAAAATTTCCTGCACTAATCATTTTTGCAAGAGATTCAAGCACCTTAGGTATATCATGAGTCTTTTGCATTTTGTATAATCCTTCAATTCTGTTGTTAACGATACCCAGTAACATAACTCTTTCTGAAAGACTATAGTCCCTATCTTGAAGTAATGATATGCAAAATAATCGAATATCCCAAAAATATTTTTCTGGTTTATTATAAAGGGAATATCCTTCGGTATCAAAGCTTGAGTTTATCATAATTCTTAGATCTTCATCTTCTTGTATTTGTTCAAAACAAATTCCATTCGGATTTAAAAGAGCTAATCTTGCTATCTCAGGACAAGATGTCGTTGCGCTACGCTCAAGTTTTCCATCTATCCTACTTGTAAATCTAGGATATGAAGCACAAATATTTGATAGGTATTCTTCGCCTAAGATATCTTGTATCTTGCAAAGCTTACTCTCATCTAAGAAAGGACATCTTCCCAACTCATCCATTACTATTCTTCCATAGAACTCATCAGTTTTATTATTATGCGATCTTCTAACCATAGATTTAAATATAGGCTTTAGTTCCATGTTATTATTTTTTCTGTAATTTTGATATCTTTTTTTATCTAAAGATACCGTCCATCCGATACAACAACTATCTTCACATTTTGAACCAA
The DNA here is from genome assembly GCF_000018325.1 of Alkaliphilus oremlandii OhILAs. Lineage (GTDB taxonomy): Bacteria > Bacillota > Clostridia > Peptostreptococcales > Natronincolaceae > Alkaliphilus_B > Alkaliphilus_B oremlandii. Next base: position 2,713,427 of record NC_009922.1, read on the forward strand.
TACATCTAAATTGTTTCATATATTCTGGCATTAATATCATTCTTTTATGTTGTTCCACTAAATCAACCCCTCATTTTCCGAAAAAATAGTTGCTTTTTATTAGATATACCTATATCCTTGATAATATTATTTCAGCAGTTGATAAGGTTGATTGACCCCCTATCAAATCTAATGTTCCATCTTTTAAAATCATATTTTTATAACAATATCTTCCTATAAGTTCATCTAATCTATCATAACTAATACTTGGATATTTTCCTAAATAATCTATTCCTATATTACTCAACTCTTTACATATCAAATCCTGATTATCTGCTATACTAAATATAATAGGAATAGTATTTTGTGATAATACTTCATAGACAGTACTTCCTCCAGCAGTAATTACTATCTTTGAAGATGCTATATATTTCTTTAGGTTGGGTGGTTTATATATTAATTCCATATTTTCGGTCTTTATAGCTTCAATATTTTTAATATAGTCACAGTAATATCCAGGTCCAATAATAATTCTAGTCTTGATAGCTAAGTTTTTAATTGCATCCATTATTTTAACTGTGATTCCATGATCATCTGTACCACCAGTTGTAATTAGAATTCCATTTTTATCTATATTTTCATCTTGTTTTTTCCAATATTCTTCCTTCATTATTAAATACTTAGGCCCTAATAGTTTTAATTGTCCTTCTATCTCTAAATATCCTAGTCTTTCCGCATGGATATTCCCATTATAAATAATATCTGGTATAGATGCATCGTATATGTCATTGTTATCATCTATAATCATTAATTTAGTTTTTTCTTTTACCATCTTAAGATATTCATTACTTCCTAAGTATGAATCAACTATGAATAAATCGATCTCGCGTTCATCAATTATATTATAATCCTGTTCGAACTCATTGTTTATTATATATTCAACTTCAGTATTATTTATTAAATCTTCCAATTCTTGATTTATAATAAAAGTTATGTTAATGTCCTTTTCCACCTGTCCGAGCGCAATTGCTAAAGAAAGACACCTATAATAGTGTCCATATCCTATACCTTTGCCTCCTAGTACTCTTATCCCTATGTTTTTCATTCTATATGACTCCAATCAACAGGTGTTCCTCTTTCTATATCTTTTATTACTTTTCTCCCTAATATTTCACTATAATGTCTTGGATGCATCCCATATCCAGGTCTAATTGACCTCATATTTTTGTAAGTGATTACATCCCCTTCTTTTATATCTTGTGTAAAGAATAGTGAACGGGAAAATATTCTATTTTTCTTTGTTTTTTCAGTAATGTCATAACTTATATTTCCCAATGCCCTCTCTAACTTCCTTATTTCCTCCACCATTGATTTAAATTCATCTATTTCCATAGAGAACTCTGCATCAGGCCCTCCTATGCTTCTATCTAGGATCACATGTTTTTCTATAAACTTAGCACCTAATGCTACTGCTCCAAGTGCTACAGTACATCCCATTGAATGGTCTGATAGTCCAACTTCTACACCAAAGGTTTCTCTCATATTTGGAATGGTTAATAAGTTCATTTCTTCATAAGGCGCTGGATATGAACTTGTACATTTTAGTAAAGTTATACTTTCATTTCCTTCTTCCCTACAAGCGTCTACAGCTTCCTTAATTTCTCCTATGGTAGCAATTCCTGTGGATATGATCACTGGCTTTTCTTTAGAGGCTATGTATTTTATTAAAGGAACATCAGTAATCTCAAAAGATGCAACTTTGTATGCTGGCGTATTAAGTTCTTCAAGTAGATCCACGGCAGATTTATCAAATGGAGAGGAGAAAATAGTTATTCCAATTTCTTTTGCATAATCAAAGAGCTCCTTATGCCACTCCCAAGGAGTATACGCTTCTTGATATAGCTTATATAAAGTTGTTCCATCCCATAATGTTCCTTGTTTTATTTGAAAATATTCATTATCACAATTCATTGTGATAGTATCCGCTGTATATGTTTGAATTTTTACAGCATCTGCTCCTGCTTCTTTTATAGCTTTTATTGTATCTTTAGCTATTTGAATATCATGGCCATGGTTAGCAGATATTTCTCCAACTATGTAAACTTTTTTTCCAAACATAGAATTATGACCTCCTTTATGTTTAGTCCCTATCGAAGGAATAGAATAGTTTTATATCTGATTCATCTTTCATAATATAGCCAGCTTTCATAAATGCTTTTATAGAAGCGCTATTTGTCGACTTAACTTTCCCTATTAAAAAATTTGTTTTATATTTATCTTTAATCAATTGCAACAAGTATGTAGCATATCCTCTACCTCTATGTTCTTTAGCAATGCTATAATTTATTAAAAATGACTTATCATCAAACCTATCCAACCGTATTAATCCAACACTTACGTTATTAACTTCAAAAATATGCATAATCGAATCAGTTGACTTTAGCTTTTCATCAAACCACTTGACATGTTCTTCATATTCTATAGTATTTGAATTAAATGAGTTGTTTCTTACGGTCTCATCATTAGCCCATTCAAATATTAAATCACAATCATTTTTCTCTATATTTTTAAAGTTATATTTTAACATATTATTCACCCTGATTAATATACAAAATGTACTAACTATACTAAAAACTATGCATTTTATCATAGTTCTTCAATTGATATTTTCTCATAATTATAGTTATTTTTTATTTGGTTCCATTTATCTTTTGTAATTGCCATTATAACAATATCAAGAAAATCGCCATTCTTATATATATGTTGTTTTAATGTTCCTTCTATAGTAGATCCAAACTTCTCATGTATAGAAATAACTTTTTCATTGAATCTAAATACCTCACAACATAACTTGTTTAGATTTAATATATCAAATGCATAATCATATATATTACATTCCAGTGTTGTTGCAATTCCTTTACCCCTAAACGAAGTATCCCCAATATAATATGCCCAAGAACATCTTTTGTTTGTGTAATCAATGTTACAGATATTTATTAGACCTATTTTCACACCATCAAATTTTATTATCCAGTACTTACTATTATTTTGTTCATTAATAGACTCAAACCATTTTTGTTGAATTTCTAGAGTTAGCTTAGGATCAGTATACATATATTGGCTTACTTCCAGTTTGATTCTCCAGTTCATAATAAGTTCTAAATCATCCCTAGTAACTTTTATAAGCTCTAATGTCATAAATATTTCCCTCCAATACTTACACACAGTATTTTTATATCATTAATAATATAATAATTAATATTCTAAATGGCTAAAATTTTTAGTATCTACTTTTCTCCTAATTTTTTCTGCTCTATAAATTCATTAATACCTTTTATTTCAGGATTTCTATCTATTAAATCTATAATATCATTTAACCAAAATATTTTTTTTTCAAAATATAACTGTTCATATATTTTAGTTATAGCTTGAAAATCTTCTGAAGTATCTAGTGTCCATCTGTAACTTGAATAATCTATTTCATTTTTAAAACCAATTAATTTAAATTTATCTGGATTCTGATAAATATATGGGGTTACATGTTCTCTTTCAAATTGTTTTCTAGCTTCCTCAAATACCTTTTTTAATGTTTCAAATCGTATAATTTCAGCATCTAGTCCTCTTGGGAAAGTTCTTTCTAATGTATTACTCATATAATCAATCTCACTCTTATATAATTTCTTAAAGTTTATCATCATTTTATCTATTATGTCAGCATCTATAACAGGACAATCTGAAGTAATTCTTACTACTATATCTGCATCATTTTCTCTCGCTGCATAGTAATATCTAGAGAGTACATCTTCCTCAGAGCCTCTAAAGTGCTTTACCCCTAGCCTTTCGGCTTCCTTAACTATTATATCATCATCTTGTTTAACTGTTGTAGCTATAACTATTTCATCAATTAATTTGGATTGCTTCACTCTTATAATTACATGCTCTAAAACAGTCTTACCACATAAATCCATCATTATTTTACCTGGTAATCTTGTAGAACCCATCCTTGCTTGTATTATTGCAACTATTTTGCTCATGGATATCACCTTTATTTTTTATAGTAATTTAAGACTTTTCTTAAAGCAACCACTACATCCTCTAAGTCTGTATCTATCATAGCCGGAAATAGTGGTAAAGTAATTATTCTCTCATATAGCTTCTCGGCGTTAGGACATAGACCTTTACTGTATCCTAAATTTTGATAGTGAGGATGATAATAAACGGGAACGTAATGAACATTAACTCCAATATTTTCTGCCCTTAATGCTTCAAATATTTCTTTTCTTCCTACTGTAAACTTTTCAAGCTCTAGTTGAATAATATATAAGTGATAACTAGAATTTGAAAATGAAGCTTCAAAAGGTCTAATTACACCATCTATTTCTTTTAATAATTCATTATATTTATGAACCAATGCTTTTCTTCTTCTTATAAACTTGTCCAGCTTTTTTAGCTGGCTAATCCCTAGGGCACATTGTATATCTGTCATCCTATAGTTATATCCAAGCTCTAATTGTTCATAATACCAAGGACCTTCATTTTTATTTAAAAGTTGCTGTGTTTCTCTAGTAATTCCATGGGCTCTAAATAAAGATAGTTTATTATATAAGTCCAAATTATTCGTTGTAATAATGCCACCCTCGCCAGTAGTAATATGCTTAACTGGATGCAAGCTAAACTCTGTCATATCTGCTAATGTGCCAATTTTTTGACCCTTATACTCTGACCCTAAAGAATGAGCTGCATCTTCTATTACGATTAAATTATATTTATCTGCTATTTCTCTTATAGCATCTAAATCAACTGGCTGACCTGCAAAATCCACAGGAATAATGGCCTTTGTATTTTTAGTTATCTTTCTTTCTATATCATTTATGTCTATATTATATGTTAAAGGATCTATATCAGCAAAAACTGGCCTTCCCCCTTGATACAGAACACAATTTGCAGAAGCTGCAAAGGTTATGGGCGTGGTAATAACCTCATCTCCTTTGGTAATTCCTGCTGCATAGCAAGCGGCGTGAAGAGCCGCTGTACCATTCGATAATGCTACAGCGTATTTAGAGCCAACATAGTCCGCAAATTTTTCTTCAAATTCTTTTACCTTAGGTCCAGTAGTTAAATAATCACTTTTTAATATATGAACTACAGCTTCTACATCACTATCGTCAATCCATTGTTTCCCATAGGGCAGTAGATTATCTCTAACTGCTTTTCCACCATTAATTGCTAATATATCACTGTCTTCATTTTCGTAGGGTTTATACTTTTCTTTTATAAGCTTTTCATTGTCTGTAGCTTTGATATTTTTCATTCCTATCCCCCACTTCATTATTGTTTAGTAACTGCTACTTCTAGGCTAAAATATTCTTCACAAGGCATCATATCTAGCTCAGTTAATAGTTTTCTTAAATCTTCTACATCTAACCATTCTGTGTTAACTCCTGAATCATATTCAAATCCTTCTTCTATTAACTTTCCGCCCTCAGTAAAATAGTTTTTAACATTCCACCAATCAAAATGAGGATAAACAATATAATGTTTATCATATTCATAAGTTGTTCTAGAGTCATCTTTCGTAACCATTACCTCATGCAGCTTTTCTCCTTCTCTTATTCCAACTTCTTTTAAGTTGCAATTCGGAAGCATAGCCTTAGCTAAGTCCGTTATTTTAAATGAAGGGATTTTAGAAATATAAGTTTCTCCACCTTTTGATTCTTCTAAAGCTTTAAAAACAAGCTCTACACCTTCTTCTAAAGTAATCCAGAATCTAGACATTCTAAAATCGGTAATCGGTAGTTCTGTTTCACCTTTTTCTATTAGGTTTTTAAAAAATGGAATAACGGACCCTCTGCTCCCTGCAACATTACCGTATCTAACAACAGAAAAAACAGTACCGTTATCACCAGAATAAGCATTTGCAGAAATAAATAACTTGTCCGATACTAATTTTGTTCCTCCATATAGGTTGATCGGGTTTACTGCCTTATCTGTAGATAATGCTACTACTTTTTTTACTCCTCTATCTAAAGCTGCATCAACAATATTTTGTGCTCCATGTATATTTGTTTTTATCGCTTCAAAAGGGTTATATTCACAAGCTGGAACTTGTTTCATTGCTGCAGCGTGAATAACATAATCTACATCTTTAAATGCTCTATATAATCTATCTTTATCCCTAACATCACCGATAAAGAATCGTAACTTATCCATTTGCTCACCTGTTAGCTTTTTCTGAAATTCATTTTTAACAACAAACTGTTTGTATTCGTCTCTTGAGTAAATTATAACCTTACGAGGATTATACTTCTCAAATATCATTTCAATAAATTTTTGACCAAAGGAGCCTGTACCTCCTGTTATCAAAATAGACTTATTATTTAACATAGTAATCCCTCATTTTCTTCATTGCAAATTTTTGCTATATCTTCTTTTATCTCTTCATATACGGGTTCTATCTTTTGGATATCATTGACACAAATTTCTAGAAAACCTCTAAAGTTATGAATAGTTTTTTGCCTTTTTTCAGTGAATCTTTTCCTCTGCTCAAACTATCAATACTATCAATGCTATCCTGCGAAGTAATCATACAATATTTTTCTCATAAATAATTTAACGGGTTGTGCTGGTTAATTTACATATAGAAATTACTTTCTTTCAAACTACTCAATTTCTAATAACGAAAAAATTATTATATTCAATATATTGTATATTCAAAATTTAACTAGAATAACAGTTTAAAATATTAATATTATCTACTAAAATCATTTAAAATTTTTTCACTATATTAGTTTTTTTAATGTTTCTTTTGCTTGGTTAAACAAAGGAGATACTTCATAAGCTAGAATATCTCCTATGGCTACTAAATCATTGTTTTTTATAACTTTATCAAGCTCTAATACTAATTCTTTAAGTGAATATATGTCCTTAGCATATATATTCCACTCTTCATAGTCATCAACTAAGTCTTTTAAATTAGATTTTGAATCTATAGATGAGAATGATGCTATTATCCAATTTAAACCTTCTATTAGCTGTATCATTTTATTCCAAGTATCTCCTGTCGGTGTTTGATAGAATTCATTAGACAGTATTTCTATTTCAGGTATTGCTCTTTCTGTATAGTCTAAGGTAGATACAATATTTTCTTTATACATTTCTTTTTCAGTTCTTGTTATTACATTAACTTCATTTATGTTTCGTATATTATCTACAAAATAATTCGAGAAATCCGAATATACTTCTAAACCGTCTATCTCTAAGTGGCTGAGAATTAGTTTAGAATCCCATATAGACTTTTCAATATACTCAAACATATCGTCAATTTGCTGTCTGCTATTCTCGTATTCTTTAGTAGTTCCTAATATATTTATTTTCATTAATAGTACCTCCAATATTCTAATGATATATATATCTTATCGGCAAAATAAGCATTTTTTTTAATAGTATATTAAAAGTAACAAAGCAACTTTTAACTCCTAACTATTTTACATTCATCTTTAGTAGCTTCTATAAAAATATTATCTTGTTCTTCAAATATCCTTCTATCTTTTGTATCTATCTTAAACTTAGTTGTTTACTACATGTACCTTTTTACTTTACAGCATACATATTTTCTCCTGCTTTTCTTAAGTTTAATTACTCCATACATGATTAAACCTCTCAGAACGCAATTTCACTTCCTTCAAAATTCTATCACTAAATACTAAATAAAACATATCCAGCTATAAAATCAAAATATATCACTATAATTCTACTATAACCCACAAAATTCTTTATTGCTATGCATAAAATACAAAAATAAGTCAAAAAAATTAATTTTCTGGCTTATTCTTGAGATGGTAGATTTAATTATTTTATTAATTGAATTGTGTTTTGATATGTTTAATTTGATTGAGCAAGTATAGTCGACGTTGTTTCTCTATAGAAGAATTATTTTTTCAAAATAATTCTTCTATCTCTTCTTCATTGATGGCCGCTACCGCTACTTCTAGTATCTCATCTATGTTTTCATATTGAACCTTTAATCCTAGTAATAGCCTTTCTCTCTTTTTAACCACGTCATCAATCTGATCTAATGCATTATATGTCCCAATCTCAATAGCTTGTCTATATAATTTGTCTGTTTCATCAGTAAAGTCCTTATAAAAGTCTATCTCTTCAAGTTCATTAGTTTTTTCTGTTATTTTATCAAACATTTTATAAAAATTACTTTCATCACATTTGCTTTCTAGTTCAGTTAATAATTTAATTCTTTCTTTAGATAGTACTAAGCATCGATCTAGCTCTAACTCATATTTACAGATAAGTTCTTCATAGGCTTCCATAGATATATTGGCTTGAATTTCGTGTAAATAATTCATTTTTTCTTCTATGTTATATTCCTTAATTAAATAGTTATCTATTACCTCTTGAAAACTGATATTTGGAACACCTAGTATAGGAAGACCTCCTTCTGTACAGTTGAATATCCCCTTATTTAACTTATTATAATTAACATAATCTTCAAACCAACTTTTGAAATTTAAAAAAGCACTTTTAGTATATACTTCTTTTCCATAAATATCCTTTTCTATAATATATTTATCTTTATTTTCAATATGTTCTTGATGAACTGCGCCATCTGCATATAACTTTTCTTTTGTATAGCATAAGTCTTGTCCTAAAAAGATAATATACGTTGCTTCAACCCATTTTCCAAAATCAAGTGCTAAATTTGCTACAGAACCCCCAGTTAAAAATTTATTCGATTTAATTTCTAATTTTTCACAAAATCTATCCATGTATTTATCAGACTTTAATGTTAGCCACATCTTTGGTCCACTATAATCTAGCAAAGATTCATAATAAATAACATTATCATATATTAATAACGGATTATGATTCTTTGCATTTTTAAATATGTTCCCTTCTGCTTTATTTCCATCTATTGCTAGTATAATATTCGGTTGTATGTTGTTTTTTTCTAATATATTCACAGCTGAACCTACAGCTATTATAATTGCTTTTTCTTTGACTTTATTTAATAGATGTATATTATTTTCTAAAGAAGGACCTGCTGAAATAATTATAATAGGAACATTTTTTATTATATCTTTAACTTTATCAACAATACTATTTTTAGGTATGAATTTAATATTGCGCAATATGTTGTAAACCCATCTTTTTGAACTTATTATTTCCGTATAGAGATTTCCTTCCATCAACTTCACTAACGATCTTATTTGTTTATATAAATCACTAATATATTCTTCATACATATTGTTATATGAAGGAAGATGAGCAAAATATATGTTTTTGATTTTTCTATTTTTTATATAATGTTCTATTAAAGACCTTACTGTGTACTTATCGTGATTTATGATAAAAACTATATTATCATCAGATATGTATCTAGAGTAATCTTTCATTTTAATAGATTTATAAAAAATATGTATTTCAGGTTCTATTATTATAATTTTTTTGCCTTTGAATTTTTCTACTAAATCTTGTAAATAATATCCTAAACCTAAACCTAAAATTATTATAGAATCCTCATTTTCTAACGTTATACCTTCAATCCAAATTTTCGCTTCTTTAATTGGATTATATCTACTATGCAAATACATCTTATTGTTTATTATTATATTCAAGCTTTTATCTTTATTTTCTATTAATTTATATTTTTCATAATTTCTATCATCAAGATTGTAATCTTTTATTTCTTTATATGTTTCTGGATAATATTTTTCTAGATACTCCATATTCCGATCGTACAATTACAACACCTCTTATTAATATATATTTTATATTATAAAATTTATAGAATACCCACACAATACTTTAAAAAATTGTAAGTTTAATTAAAATATTAAATTTATGTAGTCGTCTGCAAATTATCTAATATATTCAATAAGTAAACATACTTTCCTGCAAATAGGTACATCTTTCTAGAACTGCTCGTATTATAGTTGATTTTTTTATATAATAAAGAAGTCAGAGAAATTATTCCTCTGACTTCTTTATTTACGAGACATTTAATTATCTTAATAATTGAAGTACATTTTGTGGAGCTTGGTTCGCTTGAGCCAACATAGCTGTAGAAGCTTGTTGTAAAATGCTTTGTTTTGTTTGCTCCATCATTTCTTTAGCCATGTCTACATCTCTAATTCTAGATTCTGCTGCTTGAATATTTTCAGAAGCATTATCTAAGTTTTTAATAGTATGTTCTAATCTATTTTGATTAGCTCCAAGTTTTGATCTTTCTGCAGATACTTTCTTAACAGCAGCATCTACTTTAGCAATAGCACTTGCCGCACTACCATGTGAAGCTACAACAAGAGCATTTACACTTAAGGCAGCAGATTTCATAGTTCCTACTTTAAGTGTCATACTTACACCTTTGTCGGCTCCTATTTGGAACTTAACAGATGTAAGAGTTCCATCTAATAATGTTTTCTCATTGAATGTTGTTTTTTCAGCTATTCTATCAATTTCTTTAACCAATTCTTTAATTTCATCTGATATAGCTGTTCTATCCACAGCAACGTTTGTATCGTTAGCTGCTTGTACTGAAAGTTCTCTCATTCTTTGAAGAATTGAATGAACTTCATCTAGTGCACCTTCTGCTGTTTGGATTAAAGAAATACCATCTTGAGCATTTTTAGAAGCCATATCAAGTCCTCTGATTTGAGCTCTCATTTTTTCAGAGATAGAAAGACCAGCTGCATCGTCTCCTGCACGGTTAATTCTGTATCCAGAAGATAATTTTTCCATTGATTTTGCACTACCATTGTTAGCGATTCCTAATTGTCTATGAGTGTTCATAGCTTGTAAGTTGTTATTAATTCTCATTATTTATTCCTCCTTGAATTTTGTATTTGCCTTCGGCATCCTTGCCTTTAGGTCAATTTTTATAAATCTTCTTAGGTCACTGCCGGCTTAGTAAACTAAGAAGTTTATTTTCTTAATATATATATCGGTACTATTTTTATTAACTTTATACCTTTTTTATAATTTTTTTATATTTTTTTGTTTTATTTTATAGCGGATATGAATTCTTGGCTAAGAATCAACTTAATACTTAAATACTATTTGACTTTAAACTTAGCTATTAAATCCTGTAAGTTTTCTGCCAATGTATTCATATCTCTGCTTGCACTAGAAATTTCCTCCATAGAAGCTAATTGTTCTTCGGTTGAAGCAGAAACTTCTTCTGTTGCAGCTGCATTTTCTTCTGCTATGGCGGATAAATTTTCAATAATGCCGATTATTTCATCCTTCATTTGTGCCATATTTTTGCTGGAAGTACTTAGTTCATCCATCATTGTTTTGGTCAATGCAATTGCATCTGCAATTCCACTAAAGGTGTATTTGGTAGTTTCTACGCTGTTTTGTTGGGTCTTTGTAAGTTCAGACACATTCTTAATAACTTCCACTGTAATATTTGAGTTGTCCTGTAATTCTTTCACAACTTTTTCTATTTCTTTAGTAGAAGCACTGGACTGCTCTGCTAGCTTTCTTATTTCTTCCGCTACTACAGCAAATCCCCTTCCAGCTTCTCCTGCTCGTGCTGCTTCTATTGCTGCGTTAAGAGCTAATAGGTTCGTCTGATCTGCTATGCTTTGTATTACTTTACTAGCCTCATCTATCTTTTCTGAGCTAGCATTTGTTTTTATAATTCCATCGTATACTTTCTGAATTGCTTCTGTGCTTTCCTTCGTTTTATCTGTTAATTCATTTACTACATCCGTTCCTTTATCCTTTAGTTGCATTACTAGATCTGCTTGCCCCATTAATTTAGTCATATAGTCTAACTCTGCCTCAATCACTTCTCCTAATTCACTAGCCTTCCTTACACCATCCTCAGTGTTTTTGGCCTGATCTGTAGCGCCTTCAGCGATTTGTTCTATCGTTCTTGCTACTTCTTCTGTTGCAATAGAGGATTGTGTCGATGTAGCTGCTAGTGCTTCTGAGGATACCGTAACTTGTCCAGCTGATTCACCTACTTTACCTATAAACTCTCTTAGGCTCAGTGTGATAGATTGCATGGATTTGGCTAGAGCACCGATCTCATCATTTCTATCTATAAGATTTTTAGGTAAATCGCAAGAAGCATCTAAATTAGCAATATATTGAGCATATCTAGCACCTTCTTTAATGGGTTTGGATATACTACCGGATATAAAATAAAATATAATTAATGTCACTAATATAATAAATAAAGTCATCATAATAATAGTTTTTAAAACACTATCACTTTCTTGTCTTACTTGAGACAGTGGAATTTCTATTGCCAAGCTCCAATTGGGTGTTCCCTTAATATTAGAAAATATTAACATGCTTTTTTCCCCATCGGGGCTAGTAATGGTTTGGGTTGTGGTTTCTCCCAAAACCATCTTTTCTCCTGCTTCCTCTAAGCCTTCGTATCCTTTTTCCTTGGCCTCTAAAACATTTAATTGTAGTTTGATTCTTTCTTCTGGATGAGCTATAATGAGTCCTTTTCCATCTACAATCATACCATATCCATTATTACCGATCTTAATTTCTCCAGCGATTTCTGAAAGCTTATCAATTTTGATTACGCCAGCAAAAGCGCCTATTAATTTTCCATTTTCATCTTCTACAGGATGAACAATTGTTACGATTGGTTCCTTTGTTACTTCAGATATCATTGGATTGGATATGTATGTTTTTTGCTTTTCATCTACGATGGCTTTAAAGTCTTCTCTATTTCTTATGTTTCCAGCGCCACCGGTTGTCGTGTAAAAGTTTCCGTCTAAGTCTGCAAACCACATTAATAAAAAGTCTTTCCTTAGTTGAGTTCCTCTGTGGTCTAAATAAGGCTTTATCTGTTCCCAATCGCCGGTCTTTATAATTTCCTGCGTAGATATGGCTTCAACCTCATAACTGTTTCCATAGATCCACTTAGAAATTTCTTCGCTTCTTGCATTTGTAATTTGAGTGAGCATATTTTCCGTTAAAGGCATGATTGTATTACTAACTTCCTGATAAACAAAAAAACCTAAGATTGACAATAGCGTAAAGATTGATAATCCAAATAATACTACTATTTTTTTACGTATGGATCCCATTTCCTGCAAAACCTCCCATAAATATTAAAACTGATCTTTTGCTTTTAATTACTTTAATCTCCTATGTTGAATCGTAATCCTTTATTGGTAATAAGTTCTTCATTAGGACTGGCTTATCTTAAAAAATCTAACAATGTTGGCTGAATGATTCTCGCACCAACCTGTAGGGAGGCTCTGTATACATTTTCTTCATTCATTAATCGAATGGCTGTTTCTGACAGATCCGCATCTTCTAGTTTTGATTGTAGCTCTCTTAGATTGATAGCATCATCTTCTATTCTTCCCAGAATAAGCTCTGTTCGATTGACCTTCGCACCGATATCCCCACGGACAGCCAGGGCTTTGTCTATAAACTTATCCAATGGTCCTAGAAGCTGGCTAACTTCTTCATAATTTGCTTCGATCAGTTTTTGCTCTATTCTCTCTATAAGATTAATGAGCCCTGCTTTCTTTGGTTGCGCCACAATCCCCTTTACCTCTCCACTATTTGTAAAGGTCTTAAAGTCTAAATTATTGATATCTACGGGTATTTCTTTTTCTAATAGAAGCTTATTCCACTCTTCCTTTTGGGTCGGATCTAATCCTGTAAAACCAGTATTAACTGCGTTATATATAGCTTCCTTTGTAGCCTCTACATCTAGGGTAGGTGGTGTTCCGCTGTATGTTCCAGAAATTTCAGGACCCGTTAAGGTGACTCCGTCTCCTATTTTAATTTCCCAACCATACTCTGGGGTAGCTGTACTTGGAGGGGTAGCTGGAAGTCCAGTTAATTTAATTTTAGCTCCAAGAAAGTCTATTTCCTTAACTTCACCAACTGCAGAAGGTAGTTCCACATTCATAGACAAATCCACAGCCTCAAATAGTGCTGTTCCAATGGTATTAATATTTAGTTCTTCCCCTACACCTACCATGTAGTTGATTCTATGGTCAACAATGCCTTTATCTAAAAACTGAGTAGGGTTTATATTATAAGTTCCATCCGCATTTAACAATGGCTTGTCTGTATTTTTACCAGAGAAAATATAGTTTCCAGAGTAAGTCGTATTTCCCATACTTATAATCTGCTGTTTGATCTGTGCAACTTCATTTTGGATGTTTTTTGTTTGTTCCGCTGTAAGGGTTCCATTGGCACCCTGTATCATAATATCTCTTAGTCTAACGAGGGTTCCTGTGTCGCTTACTAGACCTAGTATGGCTCCTTCTGTATTCTCTAGCCAAGAGGATGCATCTTCTACGTTTTTCTTGAACTGTGCCAGCTCGCTTCGATCTGATTTTATCTTTAGAACCCTTGTGATGCCCACTGGATCATCTGAAGGCCTGTGAATCTTTTTACCCGTATTATATTCTAGCTGCGTTCTGTCCAGCTTTCTAATATTCGTCTGTAGATTTCTGGTCATATTGGCAATCATCATATTATTTGTTATCCGCATAGTCAATCCCCCTATCTGCCTACGATACCGATTCTATTGATCAGTACATCCAGCATTTCATCGATGGTTGTCATCATTCTTGCTGAAGCATTATATGCATGTTGAAACTTCACCATATTGGCCAATTCCTCATCTTCAGAAACACCAGATATGGACATTCTTTTTTTATCGATTTCATTGAGTAAAACTGCTTGGTTGTCTGCATTTCTACCTGCTTCCTCTTTCTCTACACCCAGAGTTCCTATTAAAGACTTTATAAAGTCCTCTGGCTTTCCTTCAGTAAACATGCCTTGATCGTGTCTAAGATTCACGATATCCAGCATAATACTGCCATCATTTGGCAGCAAATTCTTCTCTTTAGATGCTGCAATATTGTTTGGATCTTCTATATCTAAGGAAATTCGTATATTCGATGCATTGATATTCCCTAGTCCTGCAACGGTAGCGTCTACACTTGTAACTCTCCCATCTGCATCTTTTGTAGCAGCACCTGTAGGCGTACTAATACCCTTTGCCGTAAAGAATGCTCTTCCCGCTTCTCCATCCAATCCGTATCCTTTTAGATGAATTTCATTGATTCGGTTCGCAAAAACCTTTACGAATTTATTTAATTCATTGATATAATGTGGAACCCCTTTGTTTTTTCCATCTTTTCCATCTCGCATGGTCAATATAGCGCCGAGTTCTCCTCCTATTTTATCTACATCGGTATCTACATTCTCAGATTTATAAAACGATGTTCCGTCGGCCCATTCAATATCGTAGATATGAATCGATTTATCCATACCATCGAAAGGTTTCTTTAAATTCTGTTTCGCCTCGAGACCGGTAAAATCATTATGATACACAAGGGGCTTCCCCCCAACCTTAATTACCATTTGTTTATGCCCTAGCGTGCTGGGGTTGGTAACTTCCATAACATCTATATCTACGATTTTTGATAGTTCATCAATCAACACATTTCTTTGGTCTCTTAGGTCGTTGGCATTGCTGCCATCTACTTCAAACCTTAAAATTTGATCATTTAAACGTGCAATCTGCTCTCCATAGGTATTGATGCTTTTTACCATGGATTGAACCTCAAAGTTATAATCTACAACCATTTTTTCCAGCTGATTATACGTATGGTTCACAGAGTTCGTAAAAGTGGTTGCTCTCTGACGAACTAGGGCTCGCGTGGTAATATTGTTTGGATTTTTACTAAGCTCATGGAAAGATTCAAACATCTGATCGATTACTTTGGTGATACCTGTATCCGATGGCTCGTTCATAATGGACTCAATAAAAGCCAAGCCATCTGCCTTTGCATCCCAATATCCAAAAGCTGTTGCTTCATCTCGATATTTATAATCTAAAAACTCATTTCTAAGCTGATGTATTGCAGTGGTATCTACTCCTGTACCCAGCATTCCCTGCCCGCCAGCTAATTTTAGCGGTGTACTTTGTACCTGCTCTAGCCTCTGTCTGCTATAACCCTTTGTGTTGACGTTAGCCAAGTTATGACCAGTAATATCTAAAGCTCTTTGCGATGCAAAGAGCCCGGACTTTGCTGTTGTAAATCCTGTAAATGTTGATCTCATCCTATAATAGCCCCCTTTAAACCTTCATATCGAAGAAATTGATCGGTTTTATTTCTTTATTTTCCTCTGCCTTATTGCTGTATCGATTGCCGTCCTCCGGTACACGGGTCAGCATCTCTAGGCTGAAATTGACGTACTCTAAGCTCTGATTCAGTAGCTTTTCATTAGCTTTATTGGTATTTTTTAAGCTTTGAATGGTTTCTAAAAGTTCATTTCGCAGCCCATCAATTTCTTTTCCTTCTGCTTCATCGATAAAAAGCAGCAGCTCTGAAACACTGTCTATTTCCGCTATGTTTAATTCCTCTGCAACATTGGTAAGTATGGATCTTCTGATTCGCTCAAAGGTTCCCATGGTCATAATAAATTGCTGTTCTTTTTTCGTAATATTTTCAAGGGTCTTTAAGTCCTTCGATTTTATGACTTTTGTTTTTTCTTCTGCTAGCCTTAAAACCTGACTGTATAATTGGTTCTCTTTTACTAAGGTTTCTTTTAGCTGCTCTATCGATTTCATGGTCCCATCACCTCATTATTCTAAAGCTAGATTTTCTTATCAATTAATACACTGGCTACAATCTTATCTGCAATTTCTTCACCAGATACACTATAGCTTCCTTGGGTAATTTGATTTCTTAATTCATTCACCAAGTTTTCTCTGGTTTCTGGCAGGCTCTTAAAAGCCTTCATCGCAATTTGATATTCCCTTGCTTTATCTGAAAGCTGAATTTCATCCTTTGGCCCTTCCACTTCCTTTGATTTTTTCAATTTTTCAGTGGACTTATTATTGTATATTTGCATTGCTTTATTTACATTTGAATGATTAAAAATCTTCATAAAAAACACCTCATCTTTTCCGATTTAATATTCTATAATATTATCGGCAAAGGTGAAGTGTTTCTTTAGTTTATTTATATTTTTTTCTGATGTCTGCAATGTACATCTTCGTATCTCTTTTTCCTGGATCTTTAACTTTAAGTTCTTCCTTAGACTTCGAAGGAGCTACGGCAGCTGTAAATTCCTTGTGCATTTCTGTCACGCATCTATCGCAAAATCTACCTGATTGTATGGGTTTACCACAGCGTTCGCAATCCAATAGCAAGTTGTCTGCCTCTCTTATTTCAATTCTACTTTCTCTTAAGTACCTTAAGATTTTCTTTTCATCTACCCCTGTCTCTTCCGATACTTCTACGATCGTTGCGCCAGGATTATCGTATAGATATTCCTTTACCTTTTTAAAATCATCAATATCAGAGGTTGCACATCGAGAGCATATTTCATTCCCAACATATGCAAAAACCCTGCCACACTTACTACAATTTCTTAAATCCACACCAACGCCTCCCCACTTTATTAATCTCTAGCAAATGTTAAAACCGTTACGGTCTTCGCTCCAAAATTTAATAGTATTTTACTGCATTCATTAACAGTAGACCCTGTGGTCAGTATATCATCCACCAACAATATGTTCTTGTTTATTATTACCCCATTGTTCAACACTTTAAAAGCATCTGTTACATTTTCCTGTCGTTCTCTTTTAGTTAAATTGTGCATGACCTTTGTATTTCTGGTTCGAGTGAGAACATCTATATTGAAGGGAATCTTGCTTTTTTTAGAAATATATTTACTCAAAATAGTGGCCTGATTAAAGCCTCTTTCCTTTTCTTTGTCCCCATATAAAGGAACTGGCAGAATTAAGTCGATTTCGATGGCTTCTTCTTTTATTTTATCCGCCATCATCCATCCCATAACTCTTCCTACATAAGTGCGATGGGCATACTTAAAGGCGTATATCAGATCTTTCATCTCTCCCTCATATTTTACCACTGATATGGCTCTATGAAAATGGTATTCTTTGCCCATACACTCCTGACATTTCGGTCCATCCTCCATCATTCTAAGCCCTCTACCACATTGAATGCAGCTATGATCTGAAATAAAAGGAATCTTCTCTGTGCAAAGATCCTCCATTGTTACAGGCGGATATATGAGTTCCAGCAGTGCTTCCATGTATTCTCCCAATGCCTTTCGAATTTTCACTTTATCTCCCTCTAAACATAATAAATTTACTTTCTTCGAAGGTTGATTTCTGCTTGTCTTTAGTATGCTTCAGTCTCTGGGTTAGGTCATAAAGTTATAAAACTTTTTTAATCTTATTCCAAGACCAGAATATCGCTCCACGATCTTATTGTTACTCACCATGAGGTTTAAATAGTTTTCTGTCCCTACGAGAACGACTAAGGACCTTGCTCTGGTTATTGCTGTATATAAAAGGTTCCGAGTTAAGAGCATTGGCGGTCCCCATGTGACAGGCATCACCACCACTGGGAATTCACTTCCCTGGCTTTTGTGTATGGTAATGGCGTATGCAAGCTCCAGCTCATCTAATTGGGTATAGGTATACACCACACTGCGGTTATCATCGAAGAAAACTGTCAGTTCTTGGGCTTCTGGGTTAATATGCTGTATATATCCCATATCTCCATTGAATACACCTTCGCCCTGTCGCTCCTCTGTGTCCGGATCTAGACTTGCCCATTTTAATGTATAGTTATTTTTAATCTGCATTACTTTATCCCCCACACGGAAGACTTTCTCGCGCAGTTCTTTCTCTCTCTTATATTTATCGGGTGGATTTAAATAATTTTGTAGCTCTTTGTTAAGATTGATACTGCCTACCTCGCCTTTTTTCATGGGGGTTAACACCTGAATATCTTTGATTGGATCGAATTTATAATGCTTCGGTAGTCTTTCCTTCACCAATCCTATGATCGTATTGAGGATATCCTCCGACCGACTTCTGGACATAAAATAGAAGTCCTTGTCCTTATGGTTCAATATGGGATACTCCCCTTTGTTTATTTTATGGGCATTGACTACAATCATACTTTCTTCTGCCTGCCGAAAAATTTCATTGAGGCGTACAACCTTGATAATTTTACTATCGATAATATCCCGCAGTACATTGCCTGCACCGACGGACGGTAGCTGATCCACGTCGCCAACAAATATCAATCTCGTACCAACGGATATAGCTTTTAAAAGGCTGTTCATCAGCATAATATCCACCATGGACACCTCATCGATGATGATGATATCTGCTGGTAGTGGATTTTCTTCATTTCTTTGAAATAGCATACCGTCATCATCATCACTGTAGCCCATTTCCAATAATCGATGGATAGTCTTTGCTTCCTTTCCAGTGGCCTCCGTCATACGCTTGGAAGCTCTTCCTGTTGGTGCTGCCAATAATATTTTCTTTTTCAGCTTTCCAAAGACCTTGATTAGGGTATTGATAATTGTCGTTTTACCAGTTCCTGGTCCTCCTGTGATTACAATAATACCGTTTTCTATAGACTGCCGAATGGCCTCTTTTTGATTTGTGGCAAGGGCAATCCCGTCTTCTTTTTCTATACTTTCTATTTCATAATCCACGTCGATCTCCAGTGGCTCTAATTCTACTTGAGAAAGCTCTATCAGCTTATTGCAGGTATTGGTTTCTGCATAGAAATATGGCATGGAATACACGATGATTTCTTCATCCTGCCTTTCTAGCTGTATTTTTTGCTTCAATGCCAGCTCCTGTATACCTTCCACCACTTCACTTTCTTCTACAGATAAAAGCTCCCTGGTTCGATCTATGAGTATGTCGCCAGGCGCATAAGTGTGCCCTTCCCCATGGAAGGTCCCCAGCATATATTTAATTCCAGAATGGATTCGATATTTTGAATTTAGAGAGATTCCCATAGCTCGTGCAATTTGATCCGCTTTTTTAAAGCCAATGCCGCTGATTTCATCGGCTAAGCGGTAGGGATTTTCCTGTATATAGGCTATGGTCATCTCTTTGTATTTTTTATAGATTCGAACTGCATAGCTTGGGGTAATTCCGTATTGGGAGAAAAAAAGGATAATCTCTCGGAGCTCTCTTTGTTCTTCAAATGCCTCTGCTATGGTTTCTGCCTTAGACTCACCAATCCCTGATACCTCCGTCAGTCTTTGAGGAGCATACTGGATAATTTCTAGAGCATCTGTGCCGAAATGGTCGATGATCCGCTCCGCCATTTTCTTTCCGATCCCTTTAATAACGCCGGAGGATAAATAGTTTAAGATCCCTTCTCTGGTTGAAGGCTGGACATGACGATATTCTTTAACATCCAGCTGTCTACCGTAGACAGGATGGACAATCCAGTTTCCCTTTGCTGCAATGACCTCCCCTTCCTTTAGAGCCGGTAAGCAGCCTACAATGGTCACTTCTTCCTCTTCACAATCCAATATGCCTACTAAATATCCATTTCCTTCGTTCTGAAATATGATTTCTACCAATCTGCCTTCTATTTCTACCACGATGCTTCCTCCCAACGACTTCACAATCTATTTTCCCCAAAATCAATCTTATTTTATTATATCACATTCCCTTCGGTGTTTTAACCGATAATAGGTCAATGGATTTTGCTAAGGCATGAATGCTCATCGTCAAGTTCTCTACCTTGCCTTCCAGACGGACTAAAAGATAGATTGAAATGACAATGGGAAAGCCTAAATTTGCTACCTGACCAAATATCTCGTTCATTTTTTCACCTCCTTTATGACCTAACCCAATTTATACGACTAGAAGGAGCAATAAATTGATGGTAGGTCAAACGCAACGAATGCCAATTTTATCGACCAGAGGGAGAATAAAATTGTGCAATGAGACTGCGGCAAATGCCGAACCCAATTTAAAAGCCAAGGTTTCCCTCGGCTTTTATGGCTATGCGAATGCCAGCTTCTCTTCCTGTGTGGTAATCACCTTAGCACCTCCTGCTTCTACAAGACCCTTGCCGCTGGGGGCAAACACATCCTTGCTGATGATATGCTCCATAACCACCTTTACCTCCGCTGGCGTAAGATTCTCCCTAGCATTGGCAATGGTAATCTTTGCAGCCTTACCATCTTCCTTGATAAAGTTCAGCTCTAATACTCTCATTGTTTCACCTCCTCTGGGCTACTGTCAATAGCCCCAAAATTTACGCTACGATCTCCTTCTCATCTGTTCTGATCACTGCCTTTAATGGCTTTTCTTGAAGTCCAGCCATGTCTACAGCTACTGCATACAGATCCTCGTCCGTTACTTGGTTTCTAATATTGCTGTAGCTTTTAGTAGAAAGCTTTTCTTTACCTTCTCCATCTACGCCCTCTACGAAACGAAGTCGAACTCTTGAGCTTTGATTCATAATGTTCACTGGCATCTTTTCACCTCCTCTCCCTTACACCTATTACATGTTTTAGGAAAAGAAAAGTTAGCCCAGTTTTTCTAAATATTTTTTTAATTTTTCTAAAGAGTGTGCTTTTAGCTTTACAGCGGTAATATAATGAACTCCCGCTTCCTCTGCAATTTCTTTCAGCTTACGGCCATTAAAATAGTATGCCTCTATCAGTTGATGCTCCTGTTCCTTTAGTCTACCCATGGCTTCCCTTAAAGCAATCCAGCTTTCTGCCTTCAAATAATCGCCCTCAATGTCTACACTTTCATCTACTATAAAGTCTAATAGCGTGGTATCTTGTTCTTCTCCTACAGGTTCATCCAAAGAAATTAAGCTTTTTTCTTTCCGCCTCTTGTTTTGGTAATGATGCTTCAGCCTTACAGTAACGAACCCTAGAAATGGAACGCCCTTGCTTCGGTCAAAGTCCTGTAGGGCTTCTAAAACCTGCCATGCCCCCTCTTGATATAGCTCCTCATCCCATCCAACTTGACCGCCATATTTTCTGCTATAGGACACAATCAGCGGCTTTAGCTGATGAATCAACCATTCCTTTGCACTGTGGTCTCCCTCTAAAGCCAATGCTACCTTTTCATCAAATTCAATGTACAATACGATCCTTCCCTTAGGAAGAGGCCCCTTCGTGTATTACCGGTTGACCTGATTGTACAAGGAAAATAAAAAAAAGAACAAAACGGAGTTCTGCTCTTTTCAGTATCAAAACAAAAGAAATGGAGACATATCCATTGTAGATAGATCTCCATTTCTTTTATTCTCCTATAGTCCTGCTTCTTTTCTTAATAGTTCTGCTTTGTCTGTTCTTTCCCAAGTAAGATCTAGATCTGCTCTTCCAAAATGTCCGTATGCTGCAACATTTCTATAGCCAGGGTTTCTTAGTCCTAAATCTCGAATAATGGCTGCTGGTCTTAGATCGAAATGCTTTCCAATCAGCTCAGCGATGTCTGCTTCTGCTATTTTGCCTGTTCCAAATGTTTCAACCAATATAGAAATCGGTCTTGAAACACCAATCGCATAGGCAAGCTCTATTTCACATTTGTCTGCAAGGCCTGCCGCTACAATGTTTTTAGCAACGTATCGAGCAGCGTATGCAGCGGAACGGTCTACCTTTGTCGCATCCTTTCCAGAGAATGCACCGCCACCGTGACGCGCATATCCTCCGTAAGTATCTACAATAATTTTTCTTCCTGTTAAACCAGCATCTCCTTGAGGTCCGCCGATAACGAAACGTCCAGTTGGGTTGATAAAGTATCTGGTATTTTCATCTAAAAGCTCTGCTGGAACTATTTTTTGAACTACGTGTTCAATCATATCTTTTTCGATGGTTGCTGCGTCTACTTCTGGTCCATGCTGTGTAGAAATAACAATCGTATCGACTCTAACAGGCTTGTCCCCGTCGTATTCAACTGTAACCTGAGTTTTTCCATCCGGTCTTAAGTAACCGATGGTACCATCTTTTCTAACATCGGATAATCTTTTAGCTAGTTTGTGAGCTAAAGAGATTGGCAGTGGCATTAGCTCCGGTGTTTCGTTGCAAGCAAAACCAAACATAATTCCTTGATCCCCTGCTCCAATGGCTTCTAGCTCGTCTCTGTGCTCTCCTTTTTTACTTTCAAGAGCTTCGTCAACGCCTAGTGCAATATCTGCAGATTGCTCATTGATTGCTGTTAATACGGCACAGGTATCTGAGTCGAAACCGTATTTTGCTCTTGTATATCCAATTTCTTCGATTGTTTTTCTAACAATTTTAGGAATATCTACGTAACACTTTGTTGTAATCTCTCCTGCCACTAACACAAGACCTGTGGAAACACTGGTTTCACACGCAACCCTAGCAGCTGGATCCTTTTCTAATATGGCATCTAAGATGGCGTCTGAAATCTGATCGCACATTTTATCTGGATGTCCCTCTGTTACTGATTCTGAAGTAAATAATTTTTTAAACATTCAAAACCCTCCTTCGTTTTTCTACACTTTATTTTTTCCATTTTACAATGATGATAATCTTTCTGATACCTTAATGATTGAATCTACGAATTTATTTTACAGTCTCATGACACAATTTCATTCTCCTTTCAGTGAATAAAATTGGCATTCCCACTGTTGATCTACCATCAATTTACGACTTTCCTTGGTCGCATAAATTAGGTTAGATCATAAAAAAAGACCTCATTCCGCAGAAAGAGGTCGTATTATTCGCGTATCTCCTCATCTTTCAGAATAAATATTCTGTAGGATTTAGCACCAAACGTGTATTCACACTATGGTTGCCGGGTTTCATAGGGCCTATCCCTCCACCGCTCTTGATAAGGCATCAAGATTTTTATTTAATTGTGACTAGAATAATAGTACCATTGAGTTTACTATATGTCAACATTTTTTTTACAAAGAAGAAGATTTTTTATACGTTGACTACAATGTGACTCAGAACAAACATGATCATCCCTGCAATGGCATTGCCGAGGGCAATAGCGGGAAATGCGTGCTTTATTCGTATATTAAACAGGATTGCGGCCAAACTTCCAGACCACACACCTGTGCCCGGCAGTGGAATCGCTACAAAAACAATCAGTCCAATGACACTGTATTTCTTTATGGTATCGGTTTTTCTCAACGTATCTTTTACAATTTTATCCACCATGCCCCTGAAGTTTTTTGTTTTTCTCAGCTTTATAAAAATTGGCTTTAACAAAAATAGCAGGAAGGGTACTGGCAAAAGACTTCCTATAATCCCTAAAAAGGTTGCATGGATGGGACTCATCCCCATGGATACCCCAATGGGGATGGCTCCCCTAAGCTCTACTAATGGCAATGCCGCAATAAACAGTACCATTAACTCCTTTGTAATAATATCCAATATTTGTTCCATTCAATCACCCCATATCTATACCATTATATATGAATCCGCCTCAAATTATAATCGTATTTGCGTAATTTTTATCCACCTATATAAAGAACCTAAGAGCATTCTCTTAGGTTCTTTATATAAGATATAATTTTCGGGGGAAAATATGCCTTATATGATTTATCTTCTGATGGGTTTATCTATTTCTATATGCCCCATTAAGGTTTCTCTAATCTCTCCATCTACTAAAAACTGTACCGCTTCTACATCTTCAAGCTCTGTGAGCGAGTACACGATTTGGTTCAATAGGAGCATTTCCTCCATAGAACCTCCATTGAGATTCTCTGAGGATATATTTACGTAAACAGTATCTCCTTTTGTTTCGATGCCGAGAACCTTAAGCTTGCTCACTAACGTTCTAAATTTATCGCTTTCAGGATCTTTCTTTAATTCTTCTAAAACAACTTCTGCCACTGGCTTTTCATCTAGCTCTATTTCCCTCTCCACAACAACGACTTCATCTAAGTCTTCATTTCCAGTTACGATATATTCTTCATTTGCAAAATACAATTTAATGACTGTTTTCTCTGTTCCCTCTGGTGCTGGCTCAATAACTTCATCATCCTTACCTGGATTTCCTCCAGGTTGCTTGGCTTTACATCCAAATAAAGCAACCGCCATTACGCCTATAATTAAAAATATACCTATTTTTTTTATTTTCATGTTCATTTTTTCATCTCCTAGCTTGATATATTGTTGGTCCTGTTGCTTTTATTATAATATAAATCCTTTAAGCTAATATTAAAAATATATTACATTTTTCTTATATATTTCCTGTGGGTTCGGTTATAAAAAAAGAAGGGTCGCCCCTTCTTCATTATTCCTCTTCTTCGTCTTCCTCATCAAACTCTAAAAGCTCTAAGAATGCTTGAGATACTTTTTCGAAGGCTTCGTCTGTCTCAATATTCGTCAATTGTATTCCTTCTTCGTCCTCTTTAAATTCATAAAGCAGTACGTTTTCTTCTCCAACTGGTAATAAGGCTATATATTCCTTACCGTCTAATTCGAATATTTCTAAAACAGCAGCACTAACTTCGCTACCGTCCTCTAAAGCAAGCTGAATCATTTGATAGTCTTCTCCATGGTCGTGATCGTGGCATCCGCATCCATCATGATCATGGTGGTGATGACCGCCACCGCAACATTCGTGGTGATCCTGTTCATGCCCATGTCCGCCACAACATTCGTGGTCGTCATGGTCGTGGCCGTGGCCCCCGCAACATTCGTGTTCGTGATTATGATCTGTCATATTATATTCTCCTTTGTCCTCTATTTTTTATCCTCTTATATTATATACCACATTTTCCTCATCCTATGCTGCTAATTTAAACATTTTTTCTATTTGTCCTGCTGGCAAGGGAGAACTGAATAGATATCCCTGTATGATATCACAGCCTGCGTTCTTCAAATAATCCAGTTGTTCATTTGTCTCTACGCCTTCCGCTACAACTTCCATATTCAAGTTCTTTCCTAAGACAATGATGGTTTTCGTTATAGTAGATTCATCTTCCCCAATATCCTGCACAAAGGAAGAATCGATTTTCAGCACATTGATTTTAAACTTACTTAAATAGCCTAAGGATGAAAATCCTGTGCCGAAGTCATCCAAAGCGATTTTTACACCGATTTTCTGAAGTCTGTTTAGAACATTAATGGTCAGCGTTGCATCATTAATGGCAACACTTTCTGTAATCTCAAGGTGGAGCCATTTCGGATTTAATGTGGTTTCCTTCAGTATCGTTACAACCTTGTCCACAAATAAAGGTTCATTAAATTGAATCGTTGAAATATTAACTGAAACTGGTATGGGCTTATAGCCTTCCTTTTGCCAAGTGGCATTTTGTGCACAAGCCGTTTTTAGTACCCAATCGCCGATGGGAATAATGAGACCCGTCTCTTCTGCCACTGGAATGAACTCTGCAGGAGATACTCTCCCTAATGTAGGATTTTGCCATCGAAGTAATGCCTCTAATCCTACAATCTCATTGGTTTCACTATCGATTTGAGGCTGGTAATACAGCTCAAATTCTTTTTTCTCTAAGGCTTTATGTAAGTTGTTAATTAACTCTAACTTTCGGTTCATTTTAATATTCATACTATCATCATATACCAAATGCTTACTTTTGCTGCTTTCCTTCGCAGCCTGAACAGCAATATGGGCGTTTTGAAGCAATAGATTCAGATTGGAACCTCCCCAAGGATATCCAGCAATTCCAACGCTCACAGTTAAATGGATTTCTTTTTCACTGAATACAAAGGACATGGCCATGGCTTTAATAATGGTTTCCGATAGCTTTTGGATCTTCTCCATGGAGTCTTCTTTTTGAATCAGTAGAACAAACTCATCTCCTCGAATATGAAACAGCTCGCCCTCTTTGTTAATGGTTTTTTTCAGCCGTTCAGCAATTCTTACTAGTATTTGATCGCCAATTTCGTAGCCTAGGGTATCATTAACCATTTTAAAGCCATCAACGTCGATACATAAGATGTTGAAATTCTCCTTAGGGGATCTCCCTAGCATCTCCTCAAACCTTTTCTCTAAGGATATTTTATTGGGCAGATTGGTTAATGTGTTTTTTTGATTTAATTCTTCTAAATAGCTGATCGGTATTCTATTGCTGTCCATAGAGTGTTCTTCCTTGGCATTCAATATCTTCGTTGATATGACGCCCCACAGAATACCACCTGAATATATGATGGCATTTAAATAATCGGTGCGAACTACATAGTCTAATTTTATGATGAGTTGAATGATCAGATGATTGGCGGTGATACCTAAGCCTACCATAGCTATAAAAAATAATACTTTCTTGCGAAGATGCTCCATCCTTGTCTCTCCATCCTATAGTATTGTCTAGCTAAACTGCTGTGATTTCTTGGAAATATGACTTTTTCTCATCCTATGCCTTATCGATCAAAGCAAAGGTAAGACTTGCAGAGCAAGCTAATTGTCCATCTACGTATGCTTTTCCTTCTGCCTTTCCAATTCCTCTTCTAAAAGCTGTCATTTCAATCTCTATATGAAGTGCATCCCCTGGTACAACCTGTTTTCTAAATTTGCAATTGTCTATCCCTGTAAATACCCCTAGCTTTCCCTCATTTTCTTCAGACCCCATACAGATCACCGCTGCTACCTGGGCCATGGCCTCTACAATTAGAACTCCTGGCATAATCGGTTGGTCTGGGAAATGTCCTTGAAAAAAGGGTTCATTAATCGTTACATTCTTAATACCCACTGCACGTTTTCCAACTTCCATATCAATGATCTTGTCCACCAATAAAAAAGGATATCTATGAGGAATAATCTTTTGTATTTCTATACTATTTAGATTCATATTATTCCATCCCTTCTAATACTATTTTAAATTATTTTTCTAGGATATACAATCCTACAATTGTCATTTTTGTATTACAGTAAGTTACATCATTCTACAGCCAATAATTTATATTGTTCCATTTTACATTTTATACTAATTTATGGCTTTGTCAATTATTCTTTTTGAATTTAGTCATATTTTACTACGTTAGGAAATAGTCACTCTCTTTTTATAGAAAATGTATAAATACTTATTGCACTGCATCGTCATACAAAAATAAGCCTCCTAATTTTTAACGCTTAGGAGACTTATTTTGAATGCTATACAAATAGCATATTTTCAGCTGAAATCTTAATGTGCTTTGATCTCTGTCCAAATACGGTCGTATTCCTTTAAGAAATCACTTGGATCTAGGAATACCTCACAGTTGTCAACAATATCATCGGAAGGATACGCAACGGGATTATTTAAAAGCTCTTCATCTAATAGCTCCATTGTTCCTGTGTTTGGTGTAGAATATTCGATATACTCTACATTCTTTAAGCTGATTTCTGGTCGAGTCATAAAGTTAATAAATTTCTCTGCCAGCTCCTTATTTTTAGCGGACTTTGGAATTACCATATTATCAAACCATAAATTACTGCCTTCCTTTGGAACTACGTATGCTAGTTTTTCATTTTGTCCCATCATCAGCATCGCATCTCCGGACCAAGCGATGGCAATTGCAGCCTCTCCACCGATCATCATATCCTTTACTTCATCGACTACGTAAGCCATCACCAAAGGCTTTTGCCGAATCAGCTCTTGCTTTGCAAGCTCTAATTCCTTGCTGTCTCGAGAGTTTACAGAAAATCCAAGCTTCTTTAAAGTGATACCAATGGAATCTCTTTGGCTGTCCATCATTAGAATCTGTCCAGCATATTTCTCATCCCATAGAAGCTCCCAACTATCTACAGGCTCCTTTACTACTGTTGTATCATACAATAACCCTACAGTTCCCCACATATAAGGTACGGAATATTCATTGCTGGGATCAAAATCTAGGTTTTGGAATCGAGCGTCAATATACTTGTAGTTATCGACCTTGCTCATATCGATCTTATGAAGCATATCTTCTTTGATCATACGTTCAATCATATAATCGGATGGGAATGCTACATCATAGCTTGCACCACCGGACTTCAGCTTTACGTACATATCTTCATTTGTAGAAAAGGTATCATAGATTACCCTTACATCGAATTCCTTCTCAAATTCTTTGATTACAGATTCGTCTATATAATCTGCCCAATTGTATACGGTTAATGTCTCCTTGGCGCTAGAAGAGCAACCTGCTAAGAATAGAGACACCACCAAGGACACTACTAAAACACTCATGAATTTAAAGCCTTTTTTCAATTTTATCTTCCTCCTTTATCTTCAACAATGGTTCTTTTATTTATGATCAATAGTAAAATTAATACGCCTAAAAACATTAACGTGGAAAGGGCATTGATCTTGGGATTAATCCCTCTTCTCGCCATAGAATAAACTGCTATGGATAGGTTGGAAACACCTTCTCCCGTTGTGAAGAAGCTTACAACGAAGTCGTCAATGGAAAGCGTAAATGCCATTAAAGCACCTGTAAAAATCCCTGGCATAATCTCCGGTAAAATCACCTTTCGAAAGGCATAGAAAGGTGTTGCTCCTAAGTCCATAGCAGCCTCTGCTAAGTGCTTGTTCAATTGCTTTAGCTTCGGTAGGACGGCTAGTACCACATAGGGGATACAAAAAGTAACGTGTGCTAACAGCATGGACACAAATCCCAATTCTAATCGAATGAAGATGAATAGGGTCATCAAGGATACGCCCGTTACGATATCCGGATTTAAAACCGGTAAATAGTTTAAATTTAAAATTGCTTTCTTCCCTAAAAAGCTCATGTTGTAAATGCCCACGGCTGCAATGGTTCCTATAATGGTAGAAATAACAGCAGCCAATAAAGCAATTACAATGGTATAGTAGAATGCACTTTTTATGGCAGAATCATAGAAGAGTTCTTTATACCACCGCAGGGTAAATCCACCCCACCGTCCTCTCGACTTTGATTCGTTGAAAGAAAATGCAATCAGCGTGAATATCGGTGCATAGAGGAATAGAAATATCAACGTAGTATAGAATTTTTTCATAAACTTTACTACCATAGTCCACCCTCCTCTTTATTATCGTATTTAGAGGTTGCTGCCATGGATATTAAAATAAATAACATCATAATAATGGAGATGGCAGATCCAAAGTTCCAGTCATAAACATAGGTAAACTGCTGCTCCACTAGGTTACCGATCAACATATACTGTCCGCCACCTAACAGCCTTGGGATAACGAAGGTTGTCAGCGCTGGCATGAAAACCATAGTGATTCCAGAGATTACCCCCGGTATACTCATTGGAAATATAATTTTTTTAAAAACAATGACTTCATTTGCGCCTAGGTCCCGAGCTGCCTCTAATAGCGTATTGTCTATTTTACTTAAAACAGAATATATTGGCAGAATCATAAATGGCAGAAAGTTGTACACCATTCCCAGAATTACTGCACCATTGTTATACAGAAGATCCAAAGCAGGAAGTCTTAAGGCCTGCAACAGACTATTGATGACACCGTTTTTTCCAAGGAGGGTCATCCAAGCATAGGTTCTCAATAAGAAATTCATCCACATCGGTAGTACAAATAAAAGCAGCATTAAATTTCTCTTTGAAAGATCTGTCTTAGCAATAATCATTGCCATTGGATATCCTAATATCAAACAACAAATGGTGGATACCAGTGCCAGATTTACAGAACGCAGCAGTACCTTGCCATAAACCGGGTCCATAAATCGTCGATAGTTCTCCAAAGTAAAACCTCCATCTTTGGAGGTCAAGCTGAAATACAGCACTAGAAGAAGGGGCACCACAATAAAAATTAATAACCATACAACGTAAGGGTAAGCCATGGCTCTTTGTTTTAGCTTCATATTACCTACTCCTTTTCATAATGTGGATTAAATCAGGGGCGATATTCATCCCTACATTGCTGCCGATGGGCGCCATGATGGTACTGTGTATCTTCCACTGTCTCTCATTTTCCTCCACAATCATTTCATAATGAACGCCTTTAAATGTTGTAGAAATCACTCTACCCTTTAACATTCCATTCTCTGGCATAGTTATTTCAATATCTTCCGGTCTTACAACAACATCGACTTCTGGACTGCTTTCAAAAGCCTTATCCACACAGTCAAAGGTCTGATTTGCAAACTGAACCAAATAGTCCTTTAGCATGGTACCTTGTACAATATTACTTTCGCCTATGAAATTGGCGATGAAAGCCGTTTTGGGCTCGTTATAGATATCTTCTGGCGTACCGATCTGCTGAATCTTGCCACTGTTCATAACAGCAATGGTATCGGACATTGTCAGGGCTTCTTCTTGGTCATGGGTAACGTATACGAAGGTAATTCCTACCCTTTGCTGCATTTTCTTCAGTTCGATTTGCATTTCTTTTCTAAGCTTTAGGTCCAGTGCCCCCAAGGGCTCGTCTAACAAAAGTACGGATGGCTCATTTACCAAGGCCCTCGCTATGGCGATTCTTTGCTGCTGACCACCACTTAAGGAGTCAATACTTCTTTTTCCGTATCCTTTTAAACCTACAAGCTGTAACATTTCATCTACTTTTATGTGAATGTCTTTTTCCGACATTTTTTTTATTCTAAGGCCAAAAGCGATATTTTCAAATATACTCATATTAGGAAATAGCGCATACTTTTGAAAAACCGTATTGATCTGTCTCTTATAAGGCGGCAAATCATTAATTTTCTTTCCTTCAAAGAATATTTCACCTTCTGTGGGGTACTCAAAGCCACCAATAATTCTTAACGTAGTAGTTTTACCACATCCACTTGGTCCCAGTAGTGTCAAGAATTCATTTTTTCTAATATAAAGATCTATATTGTCTAAGACCAATGTGTCGCTGTCATAAACCTTCGTGATGTTTTTTAAATCAATAATGTGCTGGCTCACCACCATACCCCCTTTATTCCTTTTAATAAACTTTTTGTTTATCATTAGTAAACTTTATTGCTAGAAATAAGTATAATGAAAATTACCATGGTATGTCAATGGGTTTTATCAATTTTTAAAAAAATATTATGATTCCTTTTACTGGTGTATTTGCAAAGGTTCATTTCTCAACATTGTACGAAATAGGGACGGTTCTCGTTGTCGCATCAAAATGCGACAGTGAGAACCGTCCCCATACCCATCAGCTTATTGTGGTGTATACATTCCTTGGTTGTACATATAGTTGAATATTTCTTCGCCGTGCTGTTGTTCTTCTTTTTGAATATGATTCAATGTATCTCTTAAGTTACAATCTACACATTCAAAGATGGTGATATCGTATGTGCCTGAAACGTATTTCTCTGTCATAAGTAAATCGTCACAAAGCTCTTTATCCTTTTGATTGTAGGAAGCAGGTGTACCTCCACTTTGCATCATCTTCATTCCTTGATTGCTTTGGCTACCAGATTGTTGGTTTCCTTGCCCTTGGCTCTGACTTTGCTGTCCACTGTTCATCTGTGGCACTTGGCCCCCTAGGATTTGGTTGATTGTGTTTAAATGCTGCTGTTCATGCTGTCCAATTTTCTGAAATATCTGCTTGAGCTGTGGGTCCTGCGCCTTATTTGCTGCTTCCGTATACTTCTTTACGCATAGTTCTTCGTGACTTTTTTGGTCCTGTAAAAGCATTCTCTCTTTTTGTGTTAATTTTATGTTCATATGAACACCTCCCATTAAGTAGTTTGCTTAATAGAAGATTTTTTATTCCATATTATTTAAAAATTTTTAATTGATCCATCCCGATTTCTCAACGCCCTTTACACTGCATATATCCTCCAATAACATTGTATTGGGATAGCTATGTGGAACCTTTAGTGCGAAATGGATCTCTACGGTTTTGCTGTCCGGTTCATCACTATCTCGGATAAACCGAATGTCTCGAATATCCATACTATGATTTCCTAGAATGCATCCAATTTCTCCTACAAGACCCGGTCTTTCACTACAGCTTACCGCCATCACTTTATATTTTGTTCGCATAATACTTTTTTCTACGCTACCCAGCTTCATTAAGGTAAATAATATAATTGCCACCGTAATCAGCGCACCGAAATAGTAGCCACTACCAATGGCTAAGCCAATTCCACCGCAGGCCCAAAGACTTGCCGCAGTCGTTAGCCCCGTTATATTGTTACCATTTCGCATAATCGTACCAGCCCCTAGGAAACCAATACCACTTACAACTTGGGAAGCAATCCTACCAGGGTCTCCAGTTCGGCCACTGGCTATGATATCACGAAAACCATCGATGGATATCATCATGATCAGGGCAGAACCGATGGTAACCAAAACGTGGGTCCTCAGTCCCGCTGGTCTATTGTTGGCTTCCCTCTCCATTCCGATTAACCCGCCCAATAATGCCGAAAGCAACAATCGAATCACGATTTGAGAATTACTGATCATTTATTTTGCTCCTTTCCACTTATTCGTATCTCTATTATATGCAATCTGAAAAAAACCGTTCTTGAATCCTATCTTAATAATTAAACATTATATCATTGGCAAGTTTTCAGAGCAACATGAAAAAGCCTAGATTCATCCATCTAGGCTTTTTTCATATCCTCTCTATCCGTTTATATTCTACCCAAATATGGCATTCAAAATCAATAGTGTGACTAAACCAACCGCCCAGGCAATGGTCGAAGTCACAGACCACACCTTCATCTGCTCTTTTGCGTCCTTAATCCCTAGCATCCGGTTCACTACCCAGAAGTAGCTATCATTGAAGTAAGAGAACACAAGTGAACCAACGCAAGCTGCCAATGCTGCAAATACAGGATTTACATCCAGTGTCGCAATAATAGGTGCAGTGATGGATGCTGCTGTAATCATGGCAACGGTACCACTTCCTTGTATCAATCGAACTAAGGAAGCGATGATAAATGGAAGCAATATGGCCGGTATGCTGGTTTGAGCGATTAGTTGAGCGATATAGTTCCCTGCGCCACTATTTCTTAGAACCGTTCCCAGGGCACCGCCACCACCGGTAACTAATATGATAATTCCTGCGGATCTGATTCCTTGCTCCATTTTTTCAATGGTTTCTTCCTTACTAAGCTTTGATGTTAAGCCATAAATAGAGATCAGAAGACCGATACCGACAGCAATTACGGGTGTACCTAAGAAGGTAATCGTGTTCACTGCACTGCCTTCCAGCTTCATGGCTGTAGAAATGGTATTTAAAAGAATCAAAATGACCGGCACAATAATTGGAGCAAAGGCCATAAATATTGAAGGGAGTTCTCTACCATCGTTTTCCCCAATAAATCCAGCACCAGAGCCTTCAACTCTCGTTCTTGTCCACCCTTCACCATCTTCACTAGGAATTTGATAGATTCTATCCCCAATCCATTTACCGTATAGGATTGCTGCAATGGCCATCGGGATAGCGATGACTGTACCCCAAAGGATGATGCTGCCCACGTTTACACCAAAGATACCGGCAACGCCTACAGGTCCTGGTGTTGGCGGTACAAGGGAGTGTGTGATTACAAGCCCAACAGCTAATGAGACTCCTAAGGATACTACGGATTTCTTTGTCTTTCTTGAAATCGCTTTCACCAAGGGAGATAGGATAACGAAGCCAGAGTCACAGAAGATCGGAATGGAGACAATAAATCCTGTGATGCCTAAGGCCCATTCTTCCCGGTCCTTTCCTAAGATCTTAATAAAGGTTTGAGCCATTCTTTCCGCTGCGCCGGATGCCTCGAAAAGCTCTCCCATCATTACACCAAATCCGATAATGATCCCAATGCTTCCTAAGGTGCTTCCAAAGCCACTGGAAATAGCACTTAAAACATCATTGGAAGGCATTCCACCAATTAGTCCAGTTGTTGCCGCCGCAATAATTAGGGCTGGGAAAGCGTGAATCTTCGTCTTAATGATGAGAACGATCAGCAATGTAATACCGATTACTAAACCCAATATCATTTGTCCACCAGATACGGTTACGTCCATATGTGTATCCTCCTTTTTAATTGTAAACTCAATTCTTATTTATTAAAATTTGGCGCATATTTCGCTGCCAGCAAAATAGCTTCGATCATGCTCACTGCACTTGCTTTCCCTGTTCCTGCAATATTAAAGGCAGTTCCATGGTCTACAGAGGTTCTTAAAAACGGCATATTGTTTGTAATAGAAATCGTTCTCTCAAAATCTACCATCTTGGTGGCGATATGACCTTGGTCGTGGTATAAAGATAGAACGGCATCGTAGCTTCCCTTCAGTCCAAAATAGAACACGGAATCTGCTGGCACTGGTCCCAACACATCAATCCCTAGTTTCTGTGCTTTTTCAATAGCCGGCACAATTTCATCTACTTCTTCTCTACCGAATAGTCCATGCTCTCCACTGTGAGGGTTCAGCCCCGCAACGGCTATTTTAGGATTTTGGATTCCTAATCGTTCTAAAGCTGCAACGGATCTTTGGATATAGTCCAAAACCCTTTCTGTCGTTACCATCTCACACGCTTTCTTTAAAGAAACATGTCTTGAAAGGAAGAAAACTCTTAGGTCGAACACTTCAAACATGGTTAATGGGTCGTGGGTATCTGTTAAATCTGCCAATATCTCTGTATGTCCAATATAATCTACATTTCCTGCCTTTAATGCCTCTTTGTTGATGGGTGTTGTAGCGATGGCATCTACCTTTTTAGCCAGAGCTAAATCGATGACCTTTTTAATATATTCAAAGGCTGCGATTCCTGCCATGCCCTGCACTTCACCGATCTTTAACTGATCTACGTTCACATTGTTCAGGTCCATTAGATTCAGTATGCCTACCTCATATCGTCCATCTTCCACATTCTCTATTACGTTAATTTCTAAAGTCGTGTTGGTAAACTTCATGGCCTGTTCTAGGGTATCTTTATCACCGACCACCACAACCTTTGCCACCTCGTTTACCTTCTCATCAGCTAAGGACTTCACTACAATTTCTGGGCCGATTCCTGCTGGATCGCCCATAGGTACACCAATATACGGTCTTGTCATTTTCCATTCTCCTTTCAGATGGGTTCTTTTTTTCAAATACTACTCTACATTTAAATGGTATTCGTTTGAAATTTTAGTCAGTAGATACTCTACACTTTTCACAAGGGCTGTGGAATCTCCCACCAAGCCACCCTTTGTAATAATCGGAATATTGTTATATTCCCCATTGATAATTCTGCCATAGGCCGCAAGAGGCAAAACTTCATCTTTTACTGCGATGCCCGAGGATTTAAACGCTTTACATACAGCAACGGTTACATCACCGCCGCTGGTGTATAACCCTCCTATAAAGGATTCCCTTCGCTCCATAACCTTTTTTGTGATTCGAGCCAAGCCATCGGAGATTCTCTCAGAGGCCTCTTCCTCTGTAATTCCTAAAATATCTGCGTGGTCCTTTAGATTTAAAACTTCCTCTTCTTTCTCTGTAGTGACGACACCAACAATTTCATGATTTTTTATATTGTTCATAAGCCTTTCCACAACCCTGTTGATCTCTGTTTCCAATGTCTCTGGATAAATTAGATTCTTTGCATTGACAGCAACCAACAGCGGATCGAATCTTAGCTTTAGTTCATCAATCTGCTTTCGCGTCACATTGGTAACGCTTCCAATGACTAGCATTACCCTTTGACCCGGAATCTTGTTGGGTTCTTCAATCAATTCCTTTGCCAGAGCAGCGGTAAATGGTCCTGGATCTACAGCGATGACATTAAGTTTTGTGTCTTTTACTGCCTTTGCAATGAGCGCAATCTCTTCGTTGGTGGTGGCATCGATGACGATAACCCTATGCCCTTTACCTCGCTCCTCCAGAATGGCTTCCTTTACCAGCTCTGAAGATTTCAGCGTCTTCGACAGTGGAATGAAGCCTACGGAGTATTTTGTTTGTTTCTGAATCATCTTTGGCACAAAGGTGTGATGAATGGGTGTCTTTGGGTCCTTCGATACATCGGTTTTCTCCAGAGGCACAGAGTTGACTAAAAGATATCCACCTACCATAATTCTCTCGGAAGCAGGAAACACTGGTACAACCACGGCTACATAATCCTCTGGTAGTCCATCTAATACAGCATCCATTTCTGCACCTAAATTCCCTCGAAGGGTACTATCGATTCTTTTAGAAAAAAGTTGAACTTCCTGATCTTTAAAAAATCCAACGACCTTATGGACTCTATCATAGGCCTCTTCACTAGGCAGTCCCCTACTATCTGTGGTCGTCGATAGGACATCAAAGTCCTGTTTACTATTTTTAAAGTCTTCATTTAGCTGTAGAAAAGTTGCGGCCCTAAATCCCTGTCTCGCCAAAAGTACGCCCGTTGCATTTGCTCCTGTTAAATCATCCGCTATGATGACCAGTTTCAGCATGTAATCCCTCCTAACATTTTTAAACCAATTCTAGCTCAATATCTAAATTTCGAATGCCTTGTTCAATTTCTTTGTCGATACGATTTCCCGTTATGATTAAATCAAAACGAGTCAAAGGACAAATATTTACAAATGCAACTTTTCCAAATTTTAGGCTATCGGCTACTAGTATGGTTTTCTTCGCCGATTTCGTCAGTTGCTTTTTTAACTGTGCCTTCTCTGCCGTTGGCGTTGTTACTCCCTTTTCTATGTCTACACTGCTGGCTCCTACAAAAGCAATGTCTGCATTGATGCTTTTAAAGAGTTCAATCGCATGGTCTCCTAAGCAAGCTACCGTATCTCTTTGAACGATTCCCCCCGAACAATACACCCCGATGCCCTCATATTTAGAAAGAAAAGCAGCGATCATCAGGTCATTGGTAACTACCTTTAAGTTCTTAATTCCGACGATTCCTTTTGCGATTTCCATACTGGTGGTACCAGCATCTAGAATAATTACATTCCCTTCCTCTACTAAGGAGCTGGCATACATACCAATTTTTCTTTTTTCCTCCATGTTCTGCTCTGCTTTTTTGCTATAGGGAGTTTCTTCAGCTAACAAGTCATGGCTGACTGCGCCGCCATGAGTTCTGGTGATGAGCTTGTGCTGCTGCAAAACCTGCAAGTCTCTTCTTATGGTCATCTCCGATACATTTAACACTTTTGCTAAGTCTTCGATAACCACTCGACCGTCTCTGTTTAGAACTTCGATGATATAATTTCTTCTTTCAGCTTGAAGCACGCCATTCTCTCCTCACTACAATGTTATATTGTGATATATTTTGTGTTTGTTAATGTTGTTTTATGTTTCTTTGTGTTTATTATATCTTTTGTTTTTATTTTTTTCAACCTCTATTTGATCACTTGTCTGAAAATTTAAAAATTAACAAAGTATGAAATTATAATTTTATTAGAACCAATTCTTATAATTGAAATATACTGTAGTATACTATATTTCTATAGTATAGTCAGACACTTTTAAAGGAGGAGATTCACTATGTTTCATACACAACAAGCATGCCCTGCTGGAACTACTGCATATGTAATCAGAGCTGGAGACACATTTTTCAGTCTCGCTAGAAGATATAATACAACGGTTGAAGCCATTATGAGAGCCAATCCTGGTGTAGATCCAAATAGATTGTTCATCGGCCAAATCATTTGTATCCCAACAACTACACCGCCACCAACCAATCCGTGCCCGATACTATCTATGGGTAGTAGTGGCCCAGATGTGACAAGATTACAGCACCTTCTAATGAGCGCTGGATATAACCCAGGTCCCATCGATGGTATCTTCGGTTCTATGACACACTCAGCAGTAATGGCTTTCCAAAGAGATTCCCACATTGCAGTAGACGGCATCGTCGGCCCTCGAACTTGGACTGCACTGGGCGTCAATTGTGGCACTACACCGACACCGCCACCAAGCACTTGTCCTGCTGGAACACGACCTTATACAATTGCTGCTGGTGACACTTATTTTACCCTTGCAAGAAGATTCAATACTACAGTAGATGCCATTATGAGAGCGAACCCAGGCGTTAATCCAGACAATTTAAGAATCGGTCAAATTATCTGTATGCCTTCATAGAAGGCACAAAAAGCTACCCAATCAAGACAGCTCTTAATTGGGTAGCTTTTTTATCTTATAAATACGTTATGTTTTTTTCCTCTACAAATCTACAGATTCTACTGCTGCACTCTCTTCTTCTCCATCGGACTCCGATAAAGCAGGTTTTAGCGTATTTCTACTGAGCTGCTTATACAGCTCTCTCGCTAAACCTACACCTTGTCCTTCCGCCATTTCTTTTGAAAGTTCCTCGTCGTGAAGCTCTTCCATCAGCTGGCGAGCATAGCTCTTCTCCGTTAAGCCTTCTGCATTTAAGCTACTTCTCGATTGCTTCAATATGGTATTGATAAAGATACTTTCAAATTCTCTACAAACCTCCATTAACTTCTTTTGGTCCCCTGTAGATTTAATATTTGCTGTTTTATCAATTTGGCTCAATGGATTGATTGGATTTAAATTTACCAAAGGATCACCCCTCTACTACTATCTTCTTAGATTATTGGCAATCCCTAACATTTCATCAGAGGTTTGAATTGCCTTAGAGTTAATTTCGTAGGCTCTTTGGGCTGTAATTAAACGTACCATTTCATCTACGATTTGTACATTGGAAGTCTCTAAGTAATTTTGTACAATATCACTGGTTCTTGCTTCCTCTTCCATAAACACAGCTTCTCCGGAAGCCACCGTCTCTTTATATAAATTCTTCCCTACTGCCAGCAAGCCTTCTGGATTGATGAAGTTGGCTAGGGCAATGGTGGCAATTTCTTCGATCTCTCCATCTTCTGTCTCAGCAGTGATCAGTCCATTGGCATTGACAGTAATCTCCTTCATTGTACCATCAAAATAGATGGCATCTTCAAACTCCGAAACGACGGTGTATCCGTCGGAGGTTACCAGTCGCATCTCGTCCCCCTCTACACTGAGCTTAAAGTTCCCATCTCTGGTGTAGAAGCGATCGCCACTGGGTGCTTCAATGACAAAGAACCCTTCGCCATTGATGGCCATATCGAATGGATTATCGGTTCTCTCTAAATTCCCCGTGGTAAATAGCCTCGTGGTCGCCACAGGCATTACGCCATGACCAACTTGCAAATTTACTGGACTTCCTTCTCCATCTACCAAGTTGGTGGTTCTCATATTTGCATATAGTAAGTCTTTAAATTCCACTTTTTGTTTCTTGTATCCTGTTGTATTGACGTTGGCTAAGTTATTGGATATGGTATCCATATTCAATTGCTGTGCCTTCATACCGGAAGCGGCTGTCCATAGCGCTCTCATTTATTCTCCCCCTTTATAGTTTCCCTATATCGTTCACTGCCTTCTGCAGCATTTCGTCATAAGCCTTCACCATTTTACTGCTTGCTTCGTAGGACCTCATGGTGCTGATCATCTTTACCATTTCATCGATGGTACTAATGTTGGATCCCTCTAAGAATCCTTGAAGCACTTCACCAGTAAAGGGGGTCTCCTCTACCTCTAGCCCTTCTCTTACAATATAATAGGATTGTCCGAATTTATCTAAACTGTTCAGATTCGAAATATCCGTCATGCTGATTTGATTTACCAGCTGTCCAGCCACGATAACCTGTCCATTTTCCTTCACCTGAAACTCCTGATTGCCTACGTTGATTGGACCGTTTTGTCCCAATAGCAGATAGCCTTCCGCAGTAACTAAGTTTCCATTTGGTCCCAGTGAAAAGCTACCATTTCTAGTGTACATCGGTCCCTCCGGTGTCTGTACTCTAAAGAATCCAGTACCATCGATGGCAAAGTTTAGTGGGCTTCCAGTTTCCTCCAATGTTCCCTGTAAAAAGTTTACATGGGTTCTTTCAAATCGCTTTCCACCATTAATTGTTCCGATAACATCTTGCGCAGGTCTATGTATTAAGTCCATTGCTCCGCCACCTGCTGTAATTCTACCTCGTTGATCTATTTGAACATTGTTATTATCTACACGAATCCTTGTCCCTTGTCCACTTAGAACGAAGTTGCCTTCCGTCCAGTCAATTTCGCCTCCACTAGTACGGCCATAGGTTCTCAAATAACCGTCCTCATCTACTGTAAACTTCAGGTCTCTGCTATAGCTTTTTCCCATGGGGCCTTCTACTGTAAAGAATCCTCTTTCCGTAGATAAAATATAACCTTCTCCATCCCTATCGATATCTAGGTTCCCGTTCAGCTTAATGGTTTGATTCGGTATCTCACCATTGATTTTCTTTATTAAAACCTCTGGAAATGTTTCTGCCACTAAAACATCCTTTTTAAAGCCTGTCGTATTGACATTGGCCATATTATTGGATGTAATATCTAACATTCTTTGATTTGTTTGCATCGAAGATACCGCTGTATACAATCCTCTAAACATAGTTTCACCTCGTATTCTAGTCTCCTTATATATTATCGGACTTTCTAGGGATTTTCTATAGGTCTTTTGTTCCCTATTTCTCTATTTATAGGCATTTTTTGTGTTTTGACTTCTTTCTAGCATCTGCATAGAATCTAAAGCACTGCCCGTTCCCTTCGCAACACATGAAACAGCGTCCTCTGCAATATACACCGGGATACCCGTTCTTTTTTCAATCAGCTTATTGAAGCCCCATAAAAGAGCGCCCCCACCAGTCATGACAATCCCTTGGTTTGCAATATCCGATGCCAGCTCTGGCGGTGTCTTTTCTAATACACCATGTACCGCATCTGCAATTGCAGCTACGGACTCTTCTAAAGCCTCTACAATTTCTTCGCTACTTACTTTAATATTTACTGGCAATCCAGAAACAAGATTTCTTCCTTTTACATCCATAAATACTTCTTTCTCTCTAGGATATGCACCACCAATATTGATTTTGATATCTTCTGCGGTTCGCTCACCGATCATAATATTGTGACGTTTTCTCATATAGCGGGTAATCGCTTCATCAAATCTATCCCCTGCTACTTTAATGGATGTGCTTACAACAATCCCACCTAAGGATATCACAGCGATATCTGAAGTACCGCCCCCAATGTCGACGATCATATGTCCGTTTGGCTGAGCAATATCCAGCCCTGCACCGATTGCAGCTGCGATAGGCTCCTCTATTAAATACGTTGTTCTTGCACCTGCTTCATTGGTCGCATCGATTACAGCTCTCTTTTCAACCTCTGTAACACCGCTGGGCACACAAACGATGATCTTTGGTTTGAAAAATAGTTTTTTGCCCGTTGTTTTCTGCATGAAATATTTTAACATTCTTTCCGTCACATCATAGTCTGAAATAACACCATCCTTCAATGGTCTTATTGCAACGATATTCCCAGGTGTTCTACCTAGCATTCTACGAGCTTCTTCTCCCACTGCTAAAACCTGATTCGTATTTTTATCAATAGCAACTACAGAAGGCTCTTGCAGCACAATTCCTTTTCCTTTAACAAAAACTAATACACTGGCAGTACCTAAGTCTATACCAATATCTGCTCCAAAACCGAACATGATATGTCCCTCCATTTTCATATATTATTAAGATCTTTTCTATTTTGTTAAGTTCCCTGTCTATTATATTATTAAATTCTACATTATGCGATAAAAACTAAGTAAATCCGAACAACAAAAATTGTCAATCTTTTCAACTATACTTTATTCTTGATAAGTACAAAAATTCCTTCTTTTATATGTAATTTTTTATTATAAAATTTGGAGGGATTTATTGGATTTTGCCGCAGTCTCATTGGACAATTTTATTCTCTCTTCAATTGCATAAATTGGGTTATTTCGTAGTCTGGCAAATTGGGTTCGGTCATAAAAAAATTCAGATGGGTATAAAATCCATCTGAATCAACTCTTCTTTATTGACTTATATTTCATCTTCGTAGCTTTACCGCCTCTTATGTGTCTTTCTGCCTTATTAGCATCAAGTATATTTTTTACTTGATTCGCTATTAGAGGGTTTATCTTAGGAAGTCGCTCTGTAACATCTTTATGGACTGTACTTTTGCTTACCCCAAATACGCGAGCCGTTTGCCTGACAGTAGCACCCTCGTTAATAATATAATTAGCTATTTCCATAGCTCGCTTTTCTATGTAGTCCTTCACAGTATTAACCTCCCTCTATTATAGCTCTTAGTCTATAATATGAAGGGGGGCAGAGATTTAGAATTACTTATTTTGAACACTTTAAATTTTAATCTAGGCTGAAGTTTTTAAGGGCGACATAAAATTTGTATTCGTGGGCAAATAAATTTTATTTAGATAAGTACAGTTGTGGGTCTACAAATTTATCATCGATCAATACTTGAAAATGTAGGAGTGGACCTTCCAAAGCCTTGTTGGAAGCCGTTTTACCAACACCACTGATAGTCTGTCCTTTTTTAATTTGATCGCCTACTTTAACCATGACAGCGGTAGATAGGTTGCTATACCTTGTATACATATCATTGTCATGTTTCAGAGTGATGGTGATGCCATCAATCTTATCCGTAAGGACTTCTACCACTTCGCCATCCAAGGCAGCCTTTACAGGGGTTCCTTCTTTGGCTTTAATATCCATCCCCTTATGGGTAC
This sequence comes from Alkaliphilus oremlandii OhILAs, assembly GCF_000018325.1. Lineage (GTDB taxonomy): Bacteria > Bacillota > Clostridia > Peptostreptococcales > Natronincolaceae > Alkaliphilus_B > Alkaliphilus_B oremlandii. The sequence continues at coordinate 2,756,599 of NC_009922.1, forward strand.
TCCATTGATCTAAGGTTTGATGGTAAACCAGGTGATCGTCTGCAAAAGGCAGCGTTATTTCTCCTGCCACCGGAAGCATCATGATTGTGGAAGTTGAAGCCTCTGCTACAGGACCTCTATCCTCTGTATCTTCCACGGCCGCAACATCTTTATTTTCTTTGACCTCTTCTACAGGCTCTTTCGCCTTGTTTTCTTTCGAATCTTTTTCTTTTGGCGTATGGATTTCCTCTGTAGCAGATGGTATTTGTTTTGTATCCGTCACATCCGGTTTTCCTTGACCAATTTTTCCAGTTTCCTGCACATCTTCATTGTCCTCTATCTTCCTTGTAGAGTCCTCTACCAACGTTACCTCTGGCTGTAAATCTTCCCCCAAGGGGTTTGTGGGACCCTCTCCAATGAAATATTGGTCCTTATTATTGACCCAAATGGCGGTAGAAGTGACAATTCCTACACATAGAATTAAAATAATATAAAATCCTTGTTTATCCATGATTTGATAGATGGACTTTTTTTCTCTTTTTTTATGATTTTTGTTATTGTCATCGTGATTATTGTTTTCTAATGACATAATCCCACCTCCTTTTTTTATTATTGCCACTTGAAAATCTTATATACAGGCTTCAACAAAAAAAGTTGGTGCTCGGTGCATTTCGTGCATTATTAATTAATTTTTTAATCGGTTCTATTAGCGATTCTTATGACTTTTTAATATATTGAGACTGACGCCCTGGTAATAGTGCTTTAGAATTTCATTAAAGGCCTTTCCTTCTTTTGCCATACCATTGGCTCCCCATTGGCTCATGCCCACCCTGTGACCATAGCCCTTTGTCGTAAAGCTTACATTATTTCCTTTCACATCCACAGTGAAATTTGCAGACCTTAAATCAAAGCTCTCTCTAATATCCCTACCAGAAAGCTCTTTGTTGCCTACCTTGACTCTCTTCACACTACCTCCATTGGTTCTTTCCAGTATATTGATCTCAGATGCCAGCTTCCTTTGGTTGATCTGAATATCTTTATGTCTGCTTTCCATTTTTGATACAAATTCCCGAGCAGAAATTGTCAAGGTATCAACGAGGACGGGAGAACCTTCCTCGTAAGGGCTGGACACACTTCTTAGATACGGTAGTGCACTGCTAAACACGTCTTCTGAGTTCTCTGTAATACCACCACTGGTAGAATGATATAAAGGCTCTATGGGCTTCATATTATAAGTCATAACAATCCCCTTTGTGGATGATACCGCTTCTTTTATTTTAGGTAAATATTGCTTCATCCACTTGTTTCCATGGCGTTCCTTCAGCTCTTCTGTAGATAACCATTCCTGACAATGCTGATGGTTTGTACAGAGAATTGCGCCGGGATGCTGAGGGTGACCTGCATCTTGGTTGACATCCTTTCTCCAAACAGCATAGGTTCTGGCAGCTACGGCTTGCGCCTTTAAAGCCTCCATTTCAAAAGCGGCAGGTGTCTCGGCAGCTACAACGCCAATCAGATATCGCTCCAATTCTAACTCCATAATTTTATTGGTTTTATGATTGTATACGGTTACAGTGAGATCGGATTCAACTACATTTTTTTCCACAGGCTTGTCTTTCATTGGAATAGAAATATCACAGCTCGTTACAATAATCATCGGCATCACCAATGTGACGACCAAGAAAAAAATAACACCAAAAAAAATACCCTTCATCTGCCACAGCCCCTTACAGTCTAGTATATGTAAGGTATATGTGGTGAATTCGGGTTTTAGAACTATATATTTTCCTGTACTTCTTCCTCTTCACTTTCTTCTCTATAAATATTGGCCCCTAAAGCTGCCAGTTTTTTTTCAATGTCCACATAACCTCTATCAACATGGTATGTGTTGGAAATTTCTGTGGTACCCTCTGCTACCAGTCCAGATAAAATCAATGCTGCTCCAGCTCTCAAATCCGTTGCCTTCACTGGTGCACCTAAAAGAGATTCTTTTCCTTCGATAATAGCACTACGGCCCTCTATTTTAATATCTGCGCCCATTCTTTTTAGTTCGCTAACATGCATAAATCGATTTTCAAAAACAGTTTCAATGGTGATACTGGTTCCATCAGCAATGCTCATTAATGCCATAAATTGGGACTGCATATCTGTTGGAAAACCAGGGTACGGCATGGTTTTAATATCTACTGCCCGCGGTCTATTTTTGCCGATGACCCGAATGCCATTTCCTTCCTCGATCACTTCAATATCAGCTTCCTTTAGCTTTGCTATGACAGGCTTTAAATGGCCGGGCACCACATTGTCTATTAAAACATTGCCTCCAGTAATAGCGGCTGCAATCATATAGGTTCCTGCCTCTACTCTATCTGGGATCACCGGATGTACAGCACCTCTCAACTGCTTTACGCCGTTGATTCGAATGGTGTCCGTACCTGCACCCTTTACATCTGCACCCATTTTATTTAAGAAGTTTGCCAGATCTGTAATTTCCGGTTCTTCTGCAGCATTTTCAATAATTGTTTGGCCTTCTGCCAGTACTGCTGCCATCATAATATTTTCTGTGGCACCTACACTGGGAAAATCTAAATATATTTGAGCGCCTACCAGCTTCTCCGCTGAAGCCTCTACAAAACCATACCCTAAGGTGATCTCTGCGCCCAGTGCCTTAAAGCCCTTTAAATGCAGATCAATTGGTCTCGTTCCAATGGCACATCCTCCTGGCATGGAGATCCTTGCTCTACCCATGCGCGCTAAAAGAGGTCCCATCACTAAAAATGATGCTCTCATTTTTCTAACAAGCTCATAAGGAGCTTCCACTTCATCTATTCCACTGGCGGTTACTTCCACCTTGTCTCTCTCTAAACGTTTTACGTCTGCACCCAAACTAGATAATACTTCACAAATCACATCTACATCTCTTAAAGCCGGTACTTCCTCTAAAATGCATTTTTCTGTAGATAGTAAAGTGGCAGCCAGTATTGGGAGAACTGCATTTTTAGCACCGCTTACACGAACGGTTCCTTCCAATGGTCCACTTTTTTTCACGATAATTTTAGACAATGATTCTTCCTCACTTTCCATGACTGTTCTATATAAAATTACGCAACCGAAGCTGCTTCATGGCGCACCTCGCTTTTAACATAGTGAAAAGCTTTGCGTGCTTTCAATTACTCTATGATGTACTCAGTTTTTGGCTACAATAGAAATTTCGAGTACCTAGAAAGTATATCTTTCCTTAATAAGTTGTAGTAATCAGAGGATTCGCTATCCAAATATAAGTTTTATCCTCATATTCGCTGTATCTCATAGCGAGTTGTACATTTACTTTATTGTCTCCATATTCGATATAAGAGCTAATGAGAGGGCTATATGCTGTAACGCTACTAAAAAGTTCATCCTTTAGAACCTCTATCTTCTTAGCTTGTAGAAAATTAAATATTCGATCCTGTCTTTGTTCTTCCTCTGCCTTCGTAAGTTTGCCGACCACAGCACCGGTCAAATTAATTGTGGTTTGCCACTGTGCTTTATAGTCTCCAAAGATTTCTTCTATTTTCTTACTAATATCCACTATTTCTTTATATCCTTTATTGTCTACGATGTCAACTAGAAAATGTGTTTCATACTCCCCCATAAAGTTGGTACTCAATAATTTTATTACTGTAACATTGCCACTTTCATTCGGTGCGAATAATATAATTTCTCGATATCCCTCTTCTTCTACCCTTTGCTCTAGAAGAGATTCTGCACTAAGATCCCGAGGATCTTCCATATGGGATATTTCGTCCATATTGAAGTATACGATCTCTCCCTGTATATTTAGGGTATCCATTATCTCAATTTTTCTTGCATCTAATTCTTCTATTGTAAGAAAAACATCTGGGATATAAATGGATTTATTGATATTGAATTCCTCCATCTTAAAATCTCCCACTTCCATTGTTTGTAGTAGAAGTTCTTCCATTTCAACGGAGTTTCTATTGATGTTTTTCATTGGCTGAGCATAAGTATTATATAAAGCACCTGCAAGTAAAATAAAAATAAGTCCAAATACAAAATATTTTCTCATGAATATCTTCCTCCTTCATTGATTGCGTTTGACCTACCATCAATTTATTGCTCCTTTCAGTCGCATAAATTGGGTTCGGTCATAAAAAATAGAGAAGGCTTTAATTTGTAGTATGATGTTAAAGGGGGACAAAAAACATCGATATTACAACTAAAACCTTCCCTCTATCTTAATTATTGACGCCATAAAGAGAGTCTATACATTTCTTTAGAGAAAATATTTAAATGAATTTTACTTTTTACAGGTGGCACATTGAACGCCTAATATTTTATCGAAAAATCCTATTTTTTTAAAGCCTTTACTATATTTAGGCCATCCAGTTTTTAGTTCTGTGTAACAAGCTTCACAAATTTCTTTTCCTTTGGCATGTTTAAATTTTTCTGGAAGCTCTACAATTTCCACCTCTACCTTTTCTCGGTCCACTGCTTCGTCACTGCCCACCACAATTCCCATAGCTTCTTCACTATCGGTGGATACGGTCTTAAATCTTTTACCAGCTTCCTTGGCAATCTTCATATATCTCGATGTAACCTCCATGGATACTTTTTGGTTTACGATGATGAACGCCGCCTGCTTGTCCTTTAGGCTTCGCACAACATAATCCTCTGCTTCCTCTTTATAAGTCTGCTCTAGGGTCAATCCAAGGATCACTCTTTCTCTAAATTCTCCCAGCCATTTCCGCTTCTCATCAGGCTTGATCTGAGGTACTCCTCCTAGGGCATATTCTACAGCCCGTTCTAGTTCGCTTCTATCTGTCATGCTATCTACTCCTTAAAAATACTGTATGCTCTCTATATTATACCCATTCGGTTTTATTTTACAAGATGAAATCCCAATCCTAAAAAACTAGAATCTAATGTTTCAAAGCCCAACCGTACTCCTATGGGGTTAAAATTTACTCTTTCTTATATAATAAAATTAGGCTATAATAAGCTATGTGACCAAAATATAATTACCCTCTTAGGAGGTGGGCAAATGTTTAAAATAATGACGCGAGCGGATAAAATATTGATTGCTTTCATCTTAATTGCTAGTATCGGTAGCATTTTTACCATACCAAAGCTACTGAACACTACAGATGCAGTAAAAGAAGTGGTGGTATTCATTGCAAACCAAGAAGTAGCACGTTTTGAATTAGTCCAAAGCTCAGAGTCTATATTCAAGGAAGTTCCTTTTACCATAGCGGGAAAAGAATACGCTGCAAAGTTTGAAATGAAAGATGGTAGAGTAATGCTCCATCGTCTACCTGAAGAAATTGTACCTTTAAGCATCCACAAAGAAATGGGATGGATCAGTGAATCCTATCAAATGATTGTAGCACTTCCAATTAAAATGTATGCAACCATAGAGAATAACACCAATGCAGTTGATACAGACTTCGATATCATTGTTCAATAAAAAATAAAAGTAGAAAAGCGGGGAGATGGTACTCTTATCCCGCAATAAAAAATGCGGCAAGGAGAATGGTCCCCTTACCGCATTTTTTATTTTCCATTTGCTACACTTAACCTGTTCAATGCTCTCTTTAAAGCAATTTCTGCCCTTAATCTATCGATTTCCCCTTGGCTGGCAGAAAGTCGTTTTTCTGCTCTTTCCTTGGCTTCCTCTGCCCTTTGTACATCGATTTCTTCCGGCCATTCTGCAGTGTCTGTTATAATCCTAGTATATTCAGATTCAACCTGCACAAATCCTTCCGAAATTGCTGCTTCTCTAAACTGACCATCTTTTTTGATTCTTACCTTTCCAATCTTCAAGGGTGCTACCATGAGCATATGATTACTCATAATACCCAGATCCCCTTCTGTAGATCGAACGATGGCCATTTCTACTTCATCGTCATAAAAGGTACGACTTGGAGTCACTATTTGTAGACGAAATGTAGATGCCATATGATCACCTACTTCCCTTTAGCTTTTTCTACGGCTTCATCAATACTTCCTACAAACAAGAATGCAGACTCTGGAATATCGTCGTGCTTTCCTTCTAATATTTCCTTAAAGCCTCTGATGGTTTCCTTCAATGGTACGTATTTACCAGCCATACCAGTGAACTGCTCTGCAACGCTAAATGGTTGAGAAAGGAAACGCTGAATTTTTCTTGCCCTAGAAACAGTTAATTTATCTTCATCGGATAATTCATCCATACCTAGAATCGCAATAATATCCTGTAATTCTTTATAACGTTGCAATACTTCCTGTACACCCCTTGCAACACTGTAGTGCTCATCCCCTACAATGGCTGGATCCAGTACCCTAGAGTTGGAGTCCAGTGGATCTACCGCTGGGTAGATTCCAAGCTCAACGATTTGACGTGAAAGTACGGTTGTCGCATCTAAGTGGGCAAATGTAGTCGCTGGTGCTGGGTCTGTTAAGTCGTCTGCTGGTACGTAAACTGCTTGTACCGACGTAATGGAACCCTTTCTAGTGGATGTGATACGCTCTTGAAGGGCACCCATCTCTGTCGCCAGTGTCGGTTGGTATCCAACGGCGCTCGGCATACGGCCAAGTAAAGCGGAAACCTCACTACCAGCTTGTGTAAATCTAAAGATATTATCAATAAATAAAAGCACGTCCTGACCTTCTTCATCCCTAAAATGCTCTGCCATTGTAAGTCCAGTTAAGCCGACACGCATTCTAGCTCCTGGCGGCTCGTTCATCTGTCCATATACCAGAGCAGTTTTATCGATAACGCCAGATTCGATCATCTCATTGTAAAGGTCATTTCCTTCTCTTGTTCGCTCCCCTACACCAGAAAATACGGAAAGTCCACCGTGTTCCTTGGCAATGTTGTTGATCAGTTCCATGATTAATACAGTTTTACCAACACCAGCACCGCCGAACAATCCTATTTTTCCACCCTTTAGGTACGGTGCAATCAGGTCAACGACCTTAATTCCTGTCTCTAAAATTTCTGTAGAAGTTGCTTGATCCTCAAAGCTTGGTGCCGGTCTATGAATCGGAGCCTTCGCTTCCGCTGCAACTGCACCCTTCTCATCAACTGGTTCTCCTATTACATTGAAAATTCTACCTAATGTCGCTCTACCTACAGGAACGGTAATTGGGCCACCTGTATCCTTTGCTTCCATTCCACGAACGAGTCCATCTGTAGACTTCATCGCAACGCAACGAACGGTATCATCCCCAATATGCTGGGATACCTCTACTACGATTTTGCCATCTGGACCTTCGATTTCAATAGCGTTTAGTAGATTTGGTAGATTTTCTCTGCTGAATCGTATATCTATAACCGGTCCAATGATTTGTACCAGTTTGCCTACATTTCCCTCAGCCATATAATCTGACCTCCTTATCTTTTAGCTTAATGCTTCGGCTCCCCCAACAATTTCTGTAATCTCTTGGGTAATTGATGCCTGTCTTGCACGGTTGTATTGTAATTGTAGTTTATCGATCATTTCTTCTGCGTTATCCGTAGCGTTTTCCATGGCTACCTTTGTAGCACTTTGATAGCTGGCTGAAGACTCAATCAATGCACCATAAATACTACTATCTATATATTTCGGTATTAAATAGCTCAAAACAACTTCTGGAGAAGGCTCGTAGCTCATCAATTCTCTAGAGCCTGATTTTTCTTGGTTCTCTATTTTTTCTGGCTCCAAAGGCAATAGCTTAATCACCTTTGGATTGTAGCTGATGGTGCTTAGAAACTCCGTATATACTAAGTATACTTCGTCCACTAAGCCTTGTTTATATAAATCCAGACTTAATCTTCCGATGCTTTGTGCATCTGAATACTGCGGATTCTCTGAAATATGATGAAATTCTCCAGATAAATTATACTTTCTCTTTTTAAAGAAGTCTCTTGCTTTTTGACCGATTGTTATTACAGATACTTGCTCTTTTTGGCTCATATGCTGCATTGCAGCTTTAATCACGTTGGCATTATAGCCCCCAGCCAAGCCCCTATCGGCAGAAATTACGATATAGCCTGTATTCTTAATGGTCTCTCTCGGTGTAATAAACGTATTGCTTACCCCTTTGCTATTGGATACGATATCACTAACAGCGTCTCTTACAGCATGAAAATAAGGTCTTGTCGTCTCTAAGCGCTCCCTTGCCTTTTTCATTTTAGAGGAAGCCACAAGCTCCATTGCCTTTGTAATTTGCTTGGTACTATTTACACTTTTAATACGACGCTTAATATCCCGCATTCCTAATCCAGCCAAAACTTTTCACCTCCTGGAAATAGCAGCTCTGTGCCTTATTCCCTTTCCGCTTTAAACTGCTTCTTAAAGCTTTCAATCGCTTCCTTTAATTTTGCTTCCGTCTCTTCACTGATACTTCCAGTAGCAACAATATCTTTTCCAACTTCAGGATGCTCATTGTCCATAAATCTTAGGAAGCCACTCTCAAAGTCTCTAATATCTTCAACAGCGATATCTGTTAAATATTTTTTAGTGGTGGCATAAATCATCATGATTTGCTTTTCAACTGGCATTGGATCGTATTGCGGCTGCTTTAATATTTCAAGGATTCTTTCACCTTGGGACAAACGCTCCTGTGTTTCTTTATCTAGGTCCGAACCGAATTGAGCAAAGGCCGCAAGCTCTCTATACTGGGCAAGCTCCAATCTCAATGTACCTGCTACCTTTTTCATCGCCTTAATCTGCGCATTCCCTCCAACCCTAGATACAGATATCCCTGGGTTTACCGCAGGTCTGATACCGGCATTGAAAAGCTCTGTCTCTAAGAATATCTGTCCATCTGTAATAGAAATTACGTTGGTTGGAATATATGCAGAAACGTCTCCAGCTTGTGTTTCGATGATTGGCAGTGCAGTTAATGATCCGCCACCTCTTTCGTCACTGAGCTTTGCAGCTCTTTCTAAAAGTCTGCTATGTAGATAGAATACGTCTCCTGGATAGGCTTCACGTCCCGGTGGTCTTCTAAGAAGTAAGGACATGGCACGGTATGCAACCGCATGCTTTGAAAGGTCATCATAGATGATCAAAACATGTTTTCCCTTTTCCATAAACTCTTCACCCATGGCACAGCCTGCATAAGGTGCTAAGTATTGCAGTGGTGCCAGCTCATCTGCTGTAGAAGAAACAATAATCGTATACTCCATTGCACCAGCTTTTTCCAAGCTATCTTTAATTTGAGCAACGGTTGATTTCTTTTGTCCGATGGCTACATAAATACAAATAACATCCGTATTCTTTTGGTTGATGATGGTATCGATAGCAAGGGCTGTTTTCCCTGTTTGACGGTCTCCGATAATAAGCTCCCGCTGTCCTCTACCGATTGGTATCATAGAGTCAATGGCCTTGATACCGGTTTGAAGTGGTTCGTGAACAGATTTTCTCGAAATAATTCCAGGTGCAACTCGTTCTACTTCACGGTATGCATCGGTATTGATCGGTCCTTTCCCATCGATTGGCTGTCCTAAGGCATTGACAACACGGCCAAGTAAAGCTTCCCCTACAGGGACTTCCACAATCCTTCCAGTACGCTTAACGATATCTCCTTCACGGATCGTCGCATCGGAACCTAAAAGAACGCAACCAACGTTATCCTCTTCAAGGTTTTGAGCCATTCCATACACTGCGTTAGGAAACTCTAAAAGCTCTCCTGCCATACATTTTTCAAGCCCGTGGATTCTGGCAATACCATCTCCAACTTGAATAACAGTACCGACGTCTTTAACCTCTAATTTATTTTCATATCTCTTTATTTGCTCTTTAATAATTGAGCTAATTTCCTCAGGTCTGAGATTCATTACGATCACCCCTGTTCCTATACTAATATTTTGGATAATTGCTCTTGCATCGTCGCAAGTCGATTTTTAATAGTTCCATCAATTACTTTATCACCAATTTTTACAAGAACGCCGCCAATAATTGTAGGGTCCACTTGATTTTGTAATTGAATATTTTTTCCTGAAGACTTAGAAAGATTTGCTTGCAGCATTAATAAATCTTGTTTTTCCATAGGAACGGCAGTAATTGCAACTGCATCTACCTTGTTTTGGACAGAATCCACAAGCAGGATATATTCGTTCACAATATCCTTTATATACGCTTCTCTTCCTTTATCTATAATAATGTACAGAAAGTTCAATACTTCCATGCACACTCGATCTCTAAAAATATTAGAAATGATATCTTTTTTTTCATCAGCAGTGATTAAAGGGCTTTTTAACAGTTCAAAAAAGCTCGGTTCATCTTCTATACAGGATCGGATAAACGCTAGCTCTTCTTGTACCTTATGGTGTTTCTGCTCCTCAAAAGCAAGTTCAAATAAGGCACTTGCATATCTTTTCGATACTAGTTCTGCCATTGTGTCTCCCCTGCCTTATCAATAAATTGCTGAATCATCTGCTGGTGTGCACTTTGATCTAAATCCTTTTCAATGACCTTTTGTGCGGCAGCGATTGCAAGCTGAGAGATTTCACCCTTTAACTCATTCATCATCTTCTGCTTTTCTCTTTCGATTTCAGCAGTTGCTTTTTCAATAGTTCTTCTTGCTTCTACACCGGCTGCACTGACGATTTCGTCGCCTCTTTTTTGAGCATTTCGAACAGCTTCATCTATAATTTGAGTTCTTTCCTTCTTGATTTCAGTTAGTTTACTTTCATATTGGGCTTTTAACTCATTAGACTCTTTATTTTTAAGCTCTGCTTCTGCAATGGATTCCTCTATCGCCTTGGTACGCTTGTCCATAAACTCTGTGACAGGCTGAAACAGAAAATGCTTTAGTATTAAAAACATGATTAAAGTATTTGCTAGCTGAAAAAAGAAAGTAGCATCGAACGATACTAGTCCAAGCATATATTTGCCTCCTTTCTATGGCTAAAAGGGGAGTATATCCCCTTTTACCTCTATTTCTTATAATAATCTGATCAGTGGGTTAGCAAATAATAAAATTAATGCAATAACTAGAGAGTAAATACCTGTTGTCTCTGCAACTGCTTGTCCAAGTAGCATCGTTCTTAAAATGTCTCCTTGTGCTTCTGGTTGTCTTCCTACAGCCTCTGCCCCTTTACCTGCAGCGATACCTTGACCAATCCCTGGTCCTAGACCAGCGATCATCGCTAAACCTGCACCGATTGCTGATGCTGCTAATATTAACTCTTTACCTGTAATTCCTTCCATAATAAAATGCCTCCTTCATAATAATTGTAGTTTATATTTTTTAATTTTTTAATCCATGGCATTGGAAATATATACCATAGAAAGCATAACGAAGATAAATGATTGCAATACTCCAGAAAACACATCGAAGTAAGCATGGAATACGAGCGGGATACCTGCTTGAAAAATCGGGATGGACTGCAACCCTATCATGCCACTCAAACTACCCAAGGCACTATATAGTAAGGACATAATTACCAGTCCTCCTACAACGTTTCCAAATAGACGGAAAGCAAGGGATATGGGTGTTGCTACGTCTCCTAACACATTAATGGGGAATAAAAAAGGGAGTGGCTCAAAATAACCCTTTATTTTACCTCCAATACCACTGGTTTTTACAGAGTTATAGTGGATTATGATAAATGTTAGGATCGATAATGCAAAGGTAGTATTTAAATCTGCTGTAGGAGGTCTAAGGCCTACCAGTCCTATTAGATTTCCAACCAACAGGAATAAAAATATAGTTCCCATATAAGGAGCAAAGCTTCTTCTTTTTTCTCCCATAGTCTGCATAGTGAATTTATTCATTGTATCCACCAACATTTCTACTACATTTTGCATCCCCTTAGGAATCTTCTCAAAATTACGAGTAATCAAAATTGAGGTAATGGCGAAAATAGCCATAATGATCCATGTTACAACCACTGTTTCTGAAATGATGATTCCTCCGACTTCAAAAATAATCTTTGGACCAAAACCTTCCATTTACTTTTCCTCCTTTCTTGTCATAGTATTCTTATATAATTTTGAATGATTAAAAACCTCTACCTTAAATATGGCAATCTTAAAGGAAATTAATCCAATGACTGTCCCTAGAATATTAATGTACTCCGCTTTTAAAGATACGACTAATACAATTGCTGTCAGCAAAAAACGAATCATATACCTTGAGCTGGTAAATACCTGAGCTCTACTGGGATTCATTTTTACTGCACTATTTAAGGTTATATATAGAAGTCTAAAATTTAATATTGAAATCAGTGTACCAAAAAACAAACCCGTTAAAAATGGTATCCAAGGCTCAAATATGAAATAACCTATGGCAGCGATTATAAGATTGAGTAGGAACACCCCTTTAATGAGTCTCCATTGAAATCTGAAAAAACCTTCCATCCCTTCACTTCCTTTTGTCCTGCCCAAATTCACTTTCTACCAGTTTAAATATACTGACAAAGGATGAAGCGATCCCTATGATTATAAAAATAAATAAAAATATAGGACCTGTCCCTAATTTTTCATCCATCCACTTTCCCACGTAGACCCCGAATATAATCGGTATGATCATGGAAATTCCGATCTGACTAACTAATGCTAGGTTTTTGAAAATATTTATGTTTTTTGACATAGCTTCTCCCGTTCACTTTATCAGCAAATATGTAATTCTTAACTTTTTATATTCTATAATTATAACACATTTTTAAATTTATATATAAAAATTTTTTGAATATTTCGTTACTATTTTATCAAAGACAATATCCTGTCCCTTATCTGCGACCAAAATATTTCAACAGCGCCTCCACAGTTTTTTCAGATGCAGTTCCATCGCCATAAGGGTTCACAGCATTTGCCATCCTATGGTATTCCGCTGAATCATTTAAAAGCAAATTCACTTCCTTTTTTATATCTTCTTTCTCCACGCCAATGATCTTCACCGTTCCAGCTTCCGATGCCTCAGGTCTTTCTGTTTCCGTCCGCATAACCAAAATCGGTTTTCCAAGGGATGGCGCCTCCTCCTGTATGCCACCAGAATCCGTCAATATTAAGTATGCCCGATTCAACAAATTAGAAAATGGCTCGTAGTCCAAAGAATCCATCAAATGAATATTGTCACAGTTCCCCATGATATCCTTTGCTAAAGAGCGTATATTCGGATTTGAATGCATTGGAAATAGAACCTCTACATTTTTATTTTCCTCTGCCAATTCTTTAACGGCACTAAAAATATCCGCCATAGGTTTTCCCCAATTTTCTCTTCTATGGCATGTCATTACGATGACCTTTTTGTTCTCATAATCGATGCTGTTTAAAAGTGGGTCTTCAAATACATAATCTTCCTTCACAACAGAAAGCAGAGCGTCGATTACCGTATTTCCTGTTATAAAGATGCTGTCCTTATCCACACCTTCACGGATTAAATTGTTATAATTTCCTTCCGTCGGTGCAAAATGAATATTGGCAAGGTTAGAGGTTAATTTTCTGTTCATTTCCTCTGGGTATGGCGAGTAAATATTACCGCTCCTTAAACCTGCTTCCACGTGCCCCACCTGGATTTTCTGGTAAAAAGCTGCTAGGGCTCCAACAAAAGTAGTCGAAGTATCGCCGTGAACTAAAACCATATCCGGTTTTTCCTTCATTAGAACCTCTTCTACACCTTTCAATATACGAACTGTAATATCGGATATAGTCTGCCCATGTTGCATGATATTTAAATCATAATTGGGTGTGATATGGAATAGGTCGATGACCATATCCAACATTTCTCGATGCTGTGCCGTTAAACAAACGATGGATTCTATTTCCTCGTATTCCTCTAACTTTTTCACTAAAGGCGCCATCTTAATAGCCTCTGGCCGCGTGCCAAAAATTGTCATTATCTTTAATTTTTTCATTATGTTCTTCCTTTCTCTTAAAATCTCTATATTCAATTGTTGTAAAAAACCTTGTATATTATTCCGCAGACTATAGTTAATTTCTACAAATATATTATTTTTCCTTTATTTTTTAGTAAAATACATATGAATTCATCCTTGGAGTTCTTTACCGATCCATAATTTTTAAGGATACAAAAAACCTCTTTCTACTGGAATCCTTAGTGAAAGAATTCTAATATCAAGAGGTTTTATCTTTTTTAAAAGCTTTTATATTTTCGCTTTTTCTTCTTCTTTTCTAAATAATCCCATTTTCAATGCGCCGAATAGGACCAAAAACAGTACCGTAGCAATTAATAGATAAGCAGATTGCTTCGACGGTGCATTGGATAATATAACTGCGCTACCACCCAGTGCCATGCTGATGCCATACAAAGCCACAACTGTTTGCTTTTGGCTCAATCCATGCTCCAATAATCTGTGGTGAAGATGTCCTTTGTCGGCTTCCATAATCGGCTTATTGTTTAATAGTCTTCTGATGATAGCAAAAGTCGTATCGAAGATTGGCACGCCTAATGCCAGAACCGGTATGGCGACTGCAAGGGTTGCAGCTTTCTTAATAACTCCTTCTACTGAGATGGTAGCCAATAAGAATCCAATGGCTAGGGCGCCGGTATCCCCCATAAAAATTTGTGCTGGGTTAAAGTTATAGGGTAGAAAGCCTGCGGTAGCACCTGCCAATATTAAAAGCAGAATAGCAACACTGTATTGTCCTGTATTGAATGCAACGGCTGCTAGGGATAGGGAAGCGATTGCAGATACACCTGCCGCCAATCCATCTAGCCCATCAATTAAATTCACTGTGTTGGTAATTCCTACAATCCAAAATACAGTTAAAGGGATTCTTAGTGCCTTTAGGAAGACATATCCACTTTCACTGTTATTGAAGATCGGTAGGTTGATAAAGTCTATGGTTACGCCACTTTTTACAACGATTACAGCTGCTAATATCTGTGCAGCCAATTTGTATTTTGCTGAAATTTGCTTAACATCATCCACGATGCCGATCATTACGATTACGGTAACACCAATCAAGATGCCTATAAACTCACTATTCAAGCTGATATTTGGACTGATCAATGCCATAACCAATGCAGTAATAACAAATGCACAGTAAATAGCAAGTCCACCCAATCTTGGGATCGGTTCCTTGTGCATTCTTCTATTATCCTTCGGTACATCAATGGCACCGATTTTATAAGCAACTTTTTTAGCATATGGTGTCAATAAATATGAAATTAACAATGCAATAGCAAAAGCAACGCACCCAATGATTAAAATATTTTGTTTATACATAATTTCACTCCTTAGTATTTGACCATGCTTCCAATCTTTTTAATTTTACACCATTCCAGCAAATCTATCAATCCTTTTGATTGCTCTTCCCTACACCTTTACAAGCTGAATCCCTGCTTCTTCAAGCATTTGTAGGGATAGCTCGTCTGGATAATCTCCTTTAAATACCACTTTGTTAATTCCTGCATTAATTACCATCTTCGCACAGATGATGCAGGGCTGATGGGTCACATATATTGTGGCATCCTCTAGCTTTACACCATGAAGGGATGCTTGTATAATCGCATTTTGCTCTGCGTGGAGTCCTCTGCATAGTTCATGGCGCTGTCCCGATGGGATTCCCAATCGATCTCTCAGACAACCGGTTTCCTCACAATGCTTCAACCCAGTAGGAGCTCCATTGTATCCACTGGCCAATACTCTTCTATCTTTAACAACGACTGCACCTACCTGTCTACGCAAACAAGTGGATCTCGTCTTTACTATTTCCGCCATTTCCATAAAATATTCATCCCAAGATGGACGCATGCCCTAACCCCCTTCTGTCAAGTTTATATAAACTACGCTTCATATCTTTATTTCTATATTTTAACATAAATATAGAAATATCATATACCATATCGATATTTGTAATACAATTTTAATACTTTGCAAACTTATTCAAAACAATCGATACAACTTCGCAGTCTCATTGCACAATTTTATTCTCCCTCAGGTCGATAAAACTGGCATTCGCTCTGTTGACCTACCCTCAATTTACCCCTTCCTTTGGTCGCATAAATTGGGTTCGGTCATAAAAAAAGCATAGAAGTTAATCCTCTATGCTTTTAGACTATTCTTTTTTTTATTTTGTTCCAAATAATCGATCGCCAGCATCTCCTAGACCAGGCACAATGTATGCATGATCATCTAAAGTTTCATCGATGGCTGCTACGTAAATATCCACATCAGGATGTGCCTCTTGAACAGCCGCAATCCCTTGAGGACATGAAACCAAGCATACCAGCTTAATGTTTGTCGCACCTCTATCTTTAATAAACTGGATTGCTGCATTTGCAGATCCACCCGTAGCTAGCATTGGATCTAGTACAATCAGCTCTCTCTCGTGAACATCTGTAGGAAGCTTCACATAGTACTCCACTGGCTCTAGTGTTTCTGGATCACGGTATAGTCCAACGTGTCCAACCTTCGCTGCTGGTATTAATTCTAAAATACCATCGACCATGCCAAGTCCCGCTCTTAAAATTGGAACGATTCCTAGCTTTCTACCAGTTAAAGTTTTAGCCTTCGTTGTACAAACTGGCGTTTCTATCTCGATTTCCTCTAAGGAAAGATCTCTTGTAACTTCGTATCCCATTAACATTGAAATTTCTCTTACCAACGCTCTGAAATCCTTGGAACCTGTATTTTTGTCTCTAATTAAAGTTAATTTGTGTTGTATTAATGGGTGATCTATCACAGTTACTTTACTCATATTTTATTCCTCCTCAGTAAAATCATTCCTATTTAATTTTTAGTTACAACGTGTACTTTTTCTCGATATCCGCAATTTTATCCACTCTGCCTTGGTGTCTTCCACCTTCAAATTCAGCCGAAAGCCATATATCTACAATCTCTAAAGCAAGACCTGGGCCTACAACCCGCTCTCCTAAAGCTAGGATATTGGCATCATTATGCTGACGAGTCGCCTTCGCCGAGAAACAATCTCCAACCAGCGCACATCGCACACCTGGAATCTTATTTGCCGCAATGGATATTCCGATTCCAGTTCCGCAAATCAATATTCCTCGTTGAAATTCTCCAGCTACTACAGCTTCACCAACTGCCTTTGCAAAGTCAGGGTAATCTACAGATGCTGTTGAATCCGTTCCGAAATCTTTTATGTCAAAGCCTTTTTCCTGTAGGTGTTTTCTTATCAGTTCCTTTAGTCCATAGCCTCCGTGGTCACTTCCTATTGCAATCTTCACATGAACACCTCCAATATAGATTTCAAATTCTTCATAAACCTTTATTATATTCTACGCCAATTCAAAAAATCCTTCTATTTTATTTTATTTTTTCAATTAATTTTTTTAAGCTTTCTTCTATTTCTGCTGCACTTTTCCGATAAACCTCGATGCTCTGTCCAAAAGGGTCACTGATATCCTCTGGATTGCCGTAGCCAAAGAAATCCATTTTGGAATCTCCCTCTGCCTCACATCGGGTATACTCCTTTAACGTGAACACTTTTTCATGTGCCTCAGGGCATAGATTTAGTACAGCCGCCTTATGGCTGGATGTCATCGTCAATATTAAATCTGCGTTTTCAATGAGATCCAAGGTCAAAGCTGTGGATCGATGTTCCTTCAAATCAATTCCTTTTTCCTTTAATACCGCTATGGCATATTGAGAAGCCCGATCCCCATTCCAAGCACTGGTTCCTGCCGATATTACTTTGATCTCACTTTGAATGTCCGATCTGTTTTTTAGCATCTCCTTAAAAAGCCCCTCTGCCATACTACTTCTACAAGTGTTGCCCGTACATACAAATAATATGGTTTTCATATGCCTTCCCCCTCTATTCTTCTGCATGAATGATTCTATACCCCGCCGCCTTCTTTAACCGATTCATGATGGCCTGTCCAATTTCAACAGCCTCTACTGCCTCCGATAGAATGATATCCACATCGGTTTCGTCGAATTCTCTTAGAACTTTGAAGATACAAGCCGCAATGGTTTCAGGAACTTGTCTACTCCCCATAGATTTAACCATGGCTTCTCCATAGAGATCCTTGGTTTCCTCCGTACAAATGATGCCGACACGCTTTCCTTTCGCTCTGTATTCCCTCTCCAGCACCTTTATCTTCATTACCATTTGTTCCACAGGACCTTCCACCACAATCACATCTGCCTTCGGTGCATAATGGGTATATTTCATTCCCGGTGATTTCGGTTTTTCTACGGATTTACTAGGATCTTCTATGGCAGCATCCACCGCCACCTGTCCTAGAACTGCCTCCAGCATTTCCTTCGTAACGCCTCCCGGTCTTAGGATCATGGGTATATCTCCTGTAATATCTAAAACCGTGGATTCTAGTCCCACATTACATTCCCCTCCAGAAATAATGGCATCCACCCTTCCCATCATATCCTCTATGACATGCTGCCCTTTCGTAGGGCTCGGTCTTCCAGACGTATTGGCACTGGGTGCCGCCACTGGCACCTGTGCCGCTTCTATGAGCGCCCCAGCGATGGGATGGCTGGGCATTCGAATGCCCACTGTCGAAAGCCCTGCCGTCACTTCATTTGGAATAATGTCACTCTTTTCAAATAAAAGAGTCAATGGTCCCGGCCAAAATTTCTCCATCAGAATACGGCCTATTTCTGGAATGTTTTTTACTAGGGGGATCACATCTTCCTTTTTTGCAATATGAACAATCAAAGGATTGTCCGACGGTCTTCCCTTGGCCTCAAATATTTTCTTGATAGCATTGGCATCCAAGGCATTGGCACCTAGTCCATATACTGTCTCTGTAGGAAATGCAACGACTCCCCCATTTCTTAGAATGCTTCCACATTCAACGATTAATCTTCTGTCTATTTTATTAGGCTCCATACCTATGACCATTGTATCTTTCATACCTACACTATTTTCCTCCTTTTAATCCTTGTCGGATCACTTCTCTCGCAATGGGTGCTGCCGCCGCACCACCACTTCTACCTTCCGACTCTAAAATAACGGCAACTGCAATTTGCGGATCATCTGCAGGTGCAAAGCCGATGAACCAGGAATGATTTTCTCCCGTTTCATTTTCTGCAGTTCCTGTTTTTCCAGCCACCTTTACGCCAGACAACCGAGCGTTGGTGCCAGTTCCTTGGCTTACTACGGCCACCATCATATCTGCAACCTCTTTTGCAATTTCCGCTGAAACAATTTGAGTGCCTTGGCTTCTTCCAGAGGCCACCACCCTACCATCGGCACTTCTCACTTCCTCTACAATATAGGGCTCCATCATCGTGCCATCATTGGCAAAGGTAGCGGCAACCACTGCCATATGCATGGGCGTCACTAAAAGTTTTCCCTGTCCGATGGATACTGCCGCCACGTCCGTAGGGCTCATCTTGGTATAAGGATATCGGCTTTCAGCGATTGGCATATCGCTACCGTTTTTTTTCCCTAGGAAGAAGTCCTTAGAAATCTCTGTCACTTTATCACTGCCCAATGCCACACCCATCCGTGCAAAGTTCGTATTACAGGAAACGATCATAGAATCTCTTAAATCCAAATGACCATGGGCTCTTTTGCCCGCATCTGTCAATACGTATCCATCGATGGTAATGGCGCCTGTACAGTCGTAATTCGTATCGATGCCACCATCTTTTAATACGCCGGCAGCGATGACCGTTTTATATATGGAACCCGGTGGATATAGCCCAGAAATACTCCGATTCAACAGAGGGCTTTTGGGGTCTGCCAATAAGCTGTCCCAGTTCTCCAAAAGGTTATTGGGATTATAATCCGGCTTGCTAACCATGGCAAGAACCTCTCCCGTTTTAGGATTGAGGGCTACAATGGCACCTGTTTTTCCTTCCATCAGCTCACTGGATTTTTTCTGCAACGGGTGATCGATGGTCAGCAGTAAATCATGGCCCTTAATCTTATCCTCTGTAATCATCTGCTGAATTCGGCTGAGGATATTCTCTTCTCCCAAAGCCAGTAGTCTGCCATTGTAATAGGACTCTATTCCTGCCTTACCGTATTGCTTAGAGCTATAACCAATCAGGTGACTGTATAGTCGGTTGAAGGGATAAACCCTGTTTTCCTGGCCAGATTCATTGATTTGGGTCTCTGCTAGCACCGTACCACTGCGGTCGAAAATACTGCCTCTGATGGTCTTTTCTTCTCGAGCCAACTGCCTTTTGTTGTAAGGGTTAACCGCCATTTCAGCAGATTTGAAGATCTGAAAGTAGGTCAAATATGCAATGATACTAAAGAACAAAAGGCTGACAAACACAATGACATGAACGATTTTTCTATTATTCTCCAAGGACTGCCACCTCATCTTTCTCTATGGTTTTCTTAGAAATTGCCTGTAAAATACCAAAGGACACAAAGGCGGAGATGAGGGATGTTCCTCCATAGCTGATAAAAGGCAGTGTCACTCCTGTTAGAGGAATGAGCTTGATAACGCCCCCCACAATAATAAATGTTTGATAGCCATAAATTAAAGTAATGCCGAGAGCTACGATCTTTTTAAAGTGATCTTTAATGCTCAATGCAATTTTAAAGCCTCTATAAGTCAAAATAAAATACAGTAAAACCACAGCCATACCACCAAACAAACCAAGCTCTTCACAGATGGCAGAAAAGATAAAATCCGTATGCACCTCTGGAATGTATCCAGGGCTTCCAAGACCGAGCCCCGTCCCAAAAAAACCACCGGCCGCAATGGCAAAGAGAGATTGTGTAATTTGATAGCCCTTCCCAGCGATATCCGCCCAAGGGTTGATCCAAGTCGTCAGCCGAACTTCAACGTGGCTCATGGTGAAATAGCTCAGCACTGCGATGATGACAGCGGCACCTACATTGTATAGCAGCAATTTGTGATCCTCTTCATAAATATAAAATATGCTCAGAAACACTACGTAAAAAAGCATGGAGATTCCCAGCTCTCTTTGCATCAAAAGAAAGAAAATATGGAGGTAGGATATGGCCAAAAAGACATACACATTCTTTATATTCAAATTCTCTCGATTCAATAGAGCAAAGAAATCCTTCTTCTCTTTTTGCTCCTGAGGTATCTCCTCTTCTTCGTCTAGCTTTACTTCAACCTCTTCTAAAGTCGTATCCTCACTCAACCTCATATTATAGTAGGCTGCAATAAAAAATACAAAGCTCACTTTGATGATTTCTGCAGGCTGAAAATTAAACCCACCAATGTTGATCCAGTTGGTTGCCCCTTTTACGCTGGTACCGATGGCAAAGGTTGCAATAAATAAAGCGAAATTAAAGCCAATATAGAGAAAGATATATTGGTGCCAGTTGTTAGTGGCTCTAAATACGATGTAAGCAAAAAAATACAGAACAACGCCCAGTCCATAGATCATGATCTGTCTTGACCCGTAGGCTGGATTTAACCGATAAAGCATGATGATCCCCAAGCTGGTCAGCATGGAGATGATTAAAAAAATGTACTGATCCCCCATTTTTCGCTTCACAATAAGCACATAGGAAAGGGACATTAGTAAAATAACAGCCACACCTGCAATCAATATGGAGGTATCCATAGGCTTTCTATATAAAAAAAGTAAAGTAAAAAATAGCAGGTTCACAATGATTAAAATGTAAATCGGCCGACGGATCTTAAACAGGTTATAGAGATTCATCATTCTGCCACCGCCTCTTTTACAAACAGGAATTCCACCTGTCCCACACCGATACGGTCTCCATTCCTCAGCTTCACAACATCGTCAATCTTCGTATTGTTTAAATAAGTCCCATTGACGCTGCCTACATCCTCTAGGAAATACTCTCCTTCATCCATGATGATCTTCGCATGATCCGAAGAAATGTATTTGTCCAGTAGCTGAATATCATTGTTCTTCGCTCGTCCAATGGTCGTAATCTTCCTTAGATCATAGAATTCCAGTACATCGAAATCTAATCGTTCCTTTCTGTTGACAAGTTTCAAATACGGATTATTATTTTCCTTTTGGCTTACACGGTTGATGGTCTGAATATCCAAATAAATCAACCGAATAATCCCATATAGAAAATAATATATTAAAATGATAAAAACATATCTGATAATCCATGAAAGGATTTTAAACATGGCATCCACCTTTGGCCTTTCAATTTATAGTTTTGCGTAAGCTTTCTTTACACATATTGTATACCAAAAGTACGTAAATTAACAATATCTTCTAAAATCTTTTAGAAATAATCACGCCCAATATAAATCCAAGAATAGAAAATATGGTGGAAATCCATCCTTGATCTAGTTCTTTTCCCTTTGGAATCAATTCTCCGATGGTAATGTATAGCATGGTACCGCCTGCAAAAGCTAGAGAAATTCCGATGAGGGAATACGCCAGCTCTCCTATTAATACCCCAAAGTATGCGCCAATCCCCATGGGAGCGCCCACCAATAAGGTAAGAAGAAAAGCCTTTACCGCTCTGTATCCACCAATTTTCATAGGAACAACCATGGCAATACCTTCCGGCACATTGTGTAAGGCAATGACGATGGCAAGGCTGATTCCCAAGCTGGCTTCGGCCATGAAACCGGACCCAATGGCAAGGCCCTCCGGAAAGTTGTGCATGGCAATACTTAGCCCCAATAGAATACCGGTTTTTAAATAACCTTGTTTGGGATTGAACCTCTCTTTTGTGGAATTTTCCAGAAGCCCATCTAAAAAGGCAGAAGCAATAGCCCCTATAAACAATCCCAAGGACGTACTGATTACTCCTGAAATCTCCAAAGCCTCTGGAAGCAGTTCAAAGGCAACGGTGGATAGCATAATCCCACCAGACAAACCGATGATCGCACTTAGAAATCTTCTCGATGGTTGATGGATAAAAAAAGCAAAAACCCCGCCAAGCCCTGTACCTAAAACTCCCACTGCAAATCCAATGCATGTGGTACGAAATATATCGCTCATAAACTCCCTCCAGTTGAAAAATGATATTCAATATATATTCCAACATAGAAGGATTTAGAGCAACAAAAAAGTGAAGGTATGGGCCCTCACTTCTTAAATATTTGCTTTTAGCTATTCACTTCTTTAAGTTTTTCTGCCTGATCTGTGGTGATTAAAGCATCAATCATTTCTTGGATATCTCCATTTAAGAAGGAATCTAGTCGATACAGCGTCACGTTAATACGGTGATCTGTAATTCGTCCTTGTGGGAAGTTGTAGGTTCTGATTCTTTCACTACGATCCCCTGTTCCAACTTGGCTCTTTCTGTCCTGTGCAATTTCAGCCTGTTGTTCTTGAATTAACACGTCCAGAAGTCTTGCTCTTAGAATTTTCAGTGCTTTCTCCTTGTTTTTAAGCTGTGATTTTTCATCCTGGCAGGATACAACGGTTCCTGTAGGAATATGGGTCACACGAACAGCAGAGTCTGTTGTATTAACGGACTGTCCGCCGTTTCCTGAAGAACGGAACACGTCTACACGAATATCGTTCATATCCAGTTCAAAGTCTACATCGTCTGCCTCCGGTAAAACTGCAACAGTGATTGTAGAGGTATGAATTCTACCGCCGGATTCTGTACTTGGAATTCTCTGTACACGGTGAACGCCACTTTCGTATTTCAATCTGGAATATGCGCCGTGGCCCTTGATCATAAAGATAACCTCTTTGTATCCACCGATTCCAGTATCGTTGGCACTCATCATTTCAACCTTCCAGCCTACATTTTCCGCATATCTGGTATACATTCTAAATAGGTCTGCCGCAAATAAGCCTGCTTCATCTCCACCGGCACCTGCACGAATCTCTACGATAACGTCCTTATCATCGTTAGGGTCCTTCGGCAGCAGCAATATTTTAAGTTCACCTTCCAGAACCTCTATCTTTTCTTCAAGTTCTGCAATTTCCATTTTAGCCATTTCCCTAAATTCTTCGTCGGCAGTTTTATCTCTTAGGATTTCCTTGGCATCGTTGAGGCCTTGTTCTGTTTTCTTATATTCACGATACTTCATTACAATTTCTTCTAAATCCGAATGTTCCTTTACTAATTTCTTCCATTGAGGTTGATCATTGATAATCTCTGGCTCGCTGATCTTCTCACTTAAATCTTCATATTTTTCCTCTAAAAAAGCTAGTTTATCTAGCATCTAATTCACCTCATTCACGTTTTTACCAATTCTAAATTATATCACAATTTTTTATTTTTCTCTACTGTTTTTTTCCCAGTACAACTCGATCTAGCCCTGCCAGATCCTTTCGTACCTGAACCTCTTTCAGATCATTGGCGATCAAAAGCTCCGACACCGATTCTCCTTGGTCGTACCCAATCTCAAATAGAAGCCATCCTCCCGACTTCAAATATTCCTTTGCACCCAGTGTAATTTCTCTGTAGAAATCGAGTCCATCTGCTCCGCCATCTAAAGCCAAATGAGGTTCGTAGTCTTTTACGCCAGCGTCTAAGGTATCCACTACGGCCTTCGGGATATAGGGTGGATTTGATACGATGAAATCGTATTCTTTATGTTCATCTTTACCATATAGTGCTTCAAATAAACTACCCAAATAAAATGCTATTTTATGATCCACACCATGATGAGCTGCATTTTTCTTTGCCACTTCAAATGCCTTTGGCGAAATATCTATGGCTGTAAGGATGCTGTTCTCGATGAATTTTGCCAAGCTGACGACAATGGCGCCACTTCCCGTTCCGATATCCATGATCCTTACCTTTTGAGGTTCGAACTTCTCTTTATAGATTTCAATGGCCTTCTCCACCAAGATTTCTGTATCGCCCCTTGGAATTAAAACCCCTTCCTCTACGAAAAAATCAAGCCCCATAAATTCTTGCTTCTTTATGATGTACTGCACCGGCATATGGTTTTTTCGCTGCGCCATATAAGTCCAAAATAAGGCTTCCTCTTCCTTTGAGATCTCCTTCTCTGGATACATATGAAGATGCAGTCGGTCTACTTTTAGGACATTGTACAGCAGCACCTCCGCATCCAATCGTGGGGTGCCAATACCAGCACCTGCCAATAATTCTGTTCCCTCTTTCAACAGCTTGCCTACGGTTACCATCTTGCATCGTCCTCATTTTCTACTAGAACGCCCTTTAAAGCCTCTATGGCAACTTCGATTTGACTATCATCGGGCTCCAAGGTTGTAAGCTTCTGCATCATCATACCCGGATAACTTACGATGGACATCAATGCGGATTGACTTCTTCCGGCAATCCTTATAATCTCATAGGAAATCCCTGCAACCACTGGCAGAAGTGCTAATCTAGTCAACATTCTCGTAATTGGATCGCTCCATTCAATCAGAGAAAAAATCACCATACTGACCATCATTACGATGAAAAGAAAGCTGGTTCCGCATCTCGGATGAAGGGTTGTATATTTTCTTACATTTTCAACAGTTAGTTCTTCGCCATTTTCATAGCAATAAATTGTTTTGTGTTCCGCTCCATGGTATTGAAAAACTCTTCGAATATCCTCCATTCTAGAGATTACTGCAATATATACCACGAATAAAACCAAACGCAGAACGCCCTCCATTAGATTTAATACCACTATATTTTTGATAAAATTCTTCAACACCCCAGTCAGTAAGGTCGGTCCTAGAATAAAAATCCCTACAGACATGATGAGCGCAACAAATACGGAAAAATAAATCATGATATCGCCTAGTTTTTCTCCGAATATTTTTCCTAAAAACGCCTCGAACCTTCCAGGCTCCTTATCGGTCTCTTCCTCCGGCATGGCAATATCCGCTGCATAGTTCAAGGATCGTACCCCCGTTATCATAGAATCTATGAGGGCGAGGCCACCTCTTAAAAAGGGAATCTTATTCAGTTTGTATTTTGTGACGAAGCCTTCTACGGGCTCCTTCTTTATTATGATTTCATTTTCGGGATTTCGAACAGCAATGGCCATCTCCTTCGGTCCCTTCATCATCACGCCTTCGATTAAGGCTTGACCCCCAATACTCGTTGGTTTTGCAACCCTTTGTCCTAGTCTACTCATATATTTCGTCCTTTCTGCCACAGATTCCGTTCCACCGCAGTGCTGAATCCATGGACTTTCTATATAACCCAAATAAACAAACTATTTATTATAACAAATAGAAAAGCTCTACTTACAACATATTTTCAAAAGAGAACTTTACTGTAAATGAGTTTCAAAAAAGCCTCCTTATAATGCTTCTATACAAGCTTTTTTATTTTCTCTATAACAATTATACCCTAGTTTCCCCTTCATAAAAAGCTTAAATAGTTTTAATGCCCTATAAATTGAACTCAGTCACAAAAAAGACGCTTGTAGCCTATGCCACTAAACGTCTTTGAAGGATTCAGAATGGTCCCCACATCTTATTTCATTGGGGACTTTCTCTTATCTTTAAGCTAATTCCCAAAAAAAGTATGCCTATTAGAAAAAGTACCATTACTGGAAAAAGGATATCTTTTGTAGGTGCATTGTAATACATCAGTTTATTAAAGGCCTCCATCGCCCAAAATTGAGGCGTCAATCTTGCTAAAAATAGTAATACTTTATTGGTAATAATCTCTACGGGCCACATTAGGCCACCCAGCATAGAAGTACTGGTCAATACAATGGGCGCTATGGCAGAAAGCTGCTGTGGCGTTTTAACGAAGGCAGAGAGAAGAAGCCCCAAGCCTATGACGGTAAATGAAAATACACCCAAAAGCAATATCAGTCCCATGGTATTCTGTGTCCATGTAATATTGAAGATTACTTTATTCAGTATGACCAATAATACCATTTGTGCCATTCCTACAATAAAAGCAAACACCATATTCGCTGAATACATTTTTATTTTCGATACGGGAGAAATTATCAATCGATTCCATATCAACAATTTCTTATCCTCTAAAATATCTCCTACCAAAAAGGTCAGAGGATACATAGAGAAGAACAATAGAAAACCGGCAGAACTTGAGGTCCTAGGCTCCAACCTGCCAGCAGTATCCTCACCATAGGTTTTGGCCTTCACTGTAATCATACCGTCGGACGCCAGCTTACTGCTTACAACCTGACTTAGTCTTTCCTCTACAGAGGCTTCTGCTCCGTACCTGCTTAATATTTCCATCCCTGCTGCTACAATTTTACGTTCCGTGGCTACCTTCTGTAGTGCACTGTTTAAGACGCTTTGAAGCGCATAAATATCCAATGTCTCTATACTTCTAATAATCATTATATTGGTTTTATGTTCCCCTTCTATCGCTTCCATGAATCCCTTTGGAATCACCAAAGAGAACAATGCCTCCTGCTCCCGTACTAGCCTTTCTGCTTCCCTTCGTTCTATTTCTGTAATATCATAAGCATTGGATTTTTGAATTTCCTCTATCAGCATTGTAGAATAAACGCTCTGATCTTCGTTGACCATTGGCAGGGCTTTCCTTTCCCTTCCCATTCCTCCGCCAAAAAAGAAAGTGAGAATCATAGGGAAGGCAGCCATCAATAAAATCCAAGATAAATTTCTTTTTAAGCCCATAAACTTGGCATATAATATGGCCATCATAGCGCCGCCTCCCCCCTTCGTAACAGAACCATACCTAAAACAGAAAAAATTATAAAGATGCTGATTAACAGGGTTAATGTATCACCGATATCACCTAAGCCATATCCTTGCATCAGTTTAATATATCCATTGATGGCTGCACCATTGGGAGTGAAGGCGCCGATCTTCTGGAGGAAAGGAATCCCTTTCACCGGTATAAAGCTGCCACCCAAAGCTGCAAAAATCATAATAATGATATTATCGAATAGATTGGATATTTTCATATTGCCGACAGTATAGTTCATCGCCGTTAAAAAGATGCTGATGCCACTTACTGCTAGAGCCATCACTGTCGTTAATATCAGTACAGCCAAGGGCTCTCCCCATGTGATTCTAAATAGCAAGGAGGAATATAGAATTAAAATATAGATTTGCATAAAAGCGATTAAAAAAGTAATTATGCCCCTGCTCAGTAAAATATCTGACTTTGTCACATTGCTGATTCTAAGTCTTTCATAAGTATAAAAACGCTTTTCATCGAAGGCATATTTTGCGCCATAGCCCGCAATATAAAGCACAAACATCATGGCCTGACCTACAGAATAATATTGCATTCCTTTGATGGTATTCATTGTCGCTCTATTTTCAATTTTTATTTCCACATTTGAGGTTTGTGCCAATGTCTTTTCAAGAAGTACACCGATTTCTCCATAAATCTGATCCCCAACACCCATTTCTGCCCCTACCTCAAACAAACTACTCTTCGCCACAATTCCAGAGGATAATATATTCGTAAAACCCGTCATAATTTCTTCTACAATTCTTCCCGTAAAGCCATCGTCCTTATTTTTTATCACCTGTATCTCCTGTTTATAGGTAAAGGGCGAGGTTAAGCTCATTACAGTATAGTACGTAAAGTCCTTTGGAATAATAATGACGGCACTAAGTTCTTTATTTCCCAATAGACCCAGCGCTTCCTTCTCCTCCAATAACCTGTAGCTTAGAACCTTGGAGAGATGCTGGGACCCAAATATATCCTCTAATAATATCTTTTCTATATTAAAATTCCCCATATCCTTTTTAATCTTATTTATATCTTCTACTGACAAAGGGGTATCTCCCCATAATTCCGTAATGGTATCGATTAATTTTTCTATACCCTCCTGAGAATTATCTAAATTTACAATGCCTACAGTAGAATGATCCATCCACTCACGATCATTATCTAAAAACCTTCCTACAGAGAATCCTAGGATGGTGATTAAAACCGTAGGCATGATGAGTGTAATCATCATTGCCTTTCGATCTCTAAGGGCTCTCTTTAAATCCTTTCCAATTAAATTCAGTAGCATAGAATCAACTCCTAGTCCCTTAAGGTTCTTCCCGTAAGCTTTAAGAAAACATCCTCTAATGTAGGATTTTCTATCCCTTCCTCCTTAGCAATCCTACCCTTCAGCTCATCTTTAGTGCCTGCTGCCATAATTTCACCGTGGTCCATGATATAGATCCGATCACATAAATACTCTACTTCCTCCATATAATGACTGGTATAGATGATCGTCATTCCTTCCTCCCTTAAAGCTTTTACAGTTTCTAGAATATGGTTTCTAGACTGTGGATCGATCCCTACCGTTGGTTCATCCATAATAAATATCTTTGGATTATGAAGCAAGGAACATCCGATATTCAATCGCCTCTTCATGCCCCCGGAATAGTTCTTAACCATTTCCTTCGCGCGACCATTCAAGCCAACAATCTCTAAGACCTTCTCTATTCGCTCTTCCAAGTTCTTTCCTTTTAATCCATATACCTTTCCAAAAAACTTTAAATTTTCATAGCCTGTTAGATCTGGATACAAGGCGATTTCCTGAGGGACCACGCCCAGTATGGCTCTGAAATTTCTAGGATCTTTTAAAATGCTCTTTCCCTCGTACAATACATCCCCAGAAGTAGGAGGCAGAAGCGTTGATATGATAGAAATTGTCGTTGATTTCCCCGCTCCATTGGGTCCTAACAATCCTAGAATTTCTCCCTTCTCAATTGTTAAAGATAAACCCTTCACTGCCTCCAGCTTATTAAAACTTTTCTTTATTTCCCTAATCTCTATCAATTTACCTTCCCCCCTTTATCAGCCCTTCAACATCCATTTCCTTCAGCTCTTCTATGGTCATTGTCTTTTCTAAGGCACAGCGATAGGTTTCATATGCTGAGCCGCTGCATCCCACCAGCAATACTGCCACCATAATAAATATCGCTATTTTTCTCATAGCTTAAAACCTCCTCCTATTTTATGGGTAGAGCCGATCCCATTATCTCTAATATGAAAGTATAAATTCCCATGGTCTATTTTGCATTGAATTTCAATTTTACTACACCTTCCATGGCGTATGGCATTGGTTAAGGATTCTTGAAAAATTCGGTAGAGCACAACGGCTTCCTCTCTGATCTGGCTGTACTCCTTCAGTTTATCATATGCTTTTAAAAGCTCCTGATATAACAGCTCCTGCTGTATTTTTCCTAAAGATTGTACCTTGCCATAGTTTATTAGGGTAATGATAAATGCTAGGGCCAAAAAATTAAAAGAAAATTCTGCAATGGTTTTAGGGTTTGGCATGGTATACAGTGCATAGAAAAATTTTCTAAGACATACAAGAGCAAATACTACGGAAGCTATATTGCTCCATTTTCTACAATCCAACACAATACCAGCTTCCAATATATTGAGTACATATAAGAAATGGATGAAATAGTTCACTAAAAATTTAGAATAGAACTCCAGCAAAAATATAAAAATCCCATCAATCAACATCATCCATGGGTATTTTCGATGAAAATACGGTCGAATCATCCCCCCACAGGATATAAAGTAGAAATATGGTCATCAGGACAATGGTTCTTTTCTGAGAAGCATTCTCGAAAACAAGAGCCAAACCGAACAAAACCGTTGCGAGTAAAGGCTTACTGATATAGATGATCTTCTTCCCACTTACACCGCCAATTCCATAAATAATCCCTCTAACAATATATTATCATTAGAGGGATTCCTTGGAAACTTTTAATTCTTTATTTGATCGAATTCATGGATTCTATTTTTGTACAGTTTTTTATTTCACTACGATATTGTAAATTTTACCTGGCACATAAATTTCTTTCACAATGCTCTTTCCTTCTACTAGAGCCATTAATCTTTCATCGTTTCTAAACTGCTCCTTTACTTGGTCGGCAGTAAAATCTACAGAAATCACCATTTGCCCTTTTACCTTTCCATTGATTTGGATTGGAATCTCTACAACGCTGTCTATGGTTTTAGCTTCATCCCAAATCGGCCATGTGGTTCCGTAGATATGCCCTTCAAAGCCTAGAACCTCCCAAAGCTCTTCTGTAATATGAGGCGCTACTGGGTTTAAAAGTGTCAGCAAGGTCTTCATATCACCCTTCGTTACCGTACCGTGATCATAAAAATCATTAATCAGCGCCATCATACTGGCAACAGCTGTATTAAACTTCAATGTTTCATAGTCCTCTGTAACCTTCTTAATGGTTTTGTGGATATTTCCTTCTAGCTCCTTTGTCATCTCTTGGCTGTCGACCAGTATTTCTTGAAGCTTCCATATTCGATCTAGGAATCTTCTACAGCCCTTTACACCATTTTGTGACCAAGGTACACTTTTTTCAAAGTCGCCGATGAACATTTCATATAGTCTTAAAGTGTCTGCGCCAAATTCTGTAACGATATCATCTGGATTGATTACATTCCCTCTAGACTTGGACATCTTCTCGTTATTTTCTCCTAGGATCATTCCGTGGGATGTACGCTTTTGGTAAGGCTCACAGCTCGGTACAACACCACAATCATATAAGAACTTATGCCAGAATCTTGAATATAGTAAATGAAGTGTGGTATGCTCCATACCTCCATTATACCAATCGATTGGCATCCAGTAATCTAGGTTTTCTTTGCTTGCCAGTTCCTCATTATTATGTGGATCTGTATATCTTAAGAAATACCAAGAGGATCCTGCCCATTGAGGCATTGTATCCGTTTCTCGCTCCGCTTTTCCACCACATTTCGGACAAGTTGTTTCAACCCAATCCCGAAGGTTTGCAAGAGGCGATTCACCATTATCTGTAGGTTCATAGCTTTCTACCTCTGGAAGAAGTACTGGAAGCTGGCTTTCTGGTACTGGAACCCATCCGCAGCAGTCACAATGAACCAGTGGAATCGGCTCTCCCCAATATCTTTGACGAGAGAATACCCAGTCACGAAGCTTGTAGTTCACCTTACGCTTTCCTAAGCCTTTTTCTTCTAACCAGCTACTGATTTTTTCTTTCGCTTCTTTTACTTGCATGCCATTGATAAAGTCTGAATTAACGATGATCCCTTCTTCTGTATCTGTATATGCCGCCTCATCTACATTTCCACCTGAAACCACTTCTACAATTGGAAGATTGAACTTCTTCGCAAATTCCCAGTCCCTTGTATCATGACCTGGTACCGCCATGATGGCCCCCGTTCCGTAAGACATCATTACATAGTCGGATATAAAAATAGGGATTTGCTTTCCAGTAGCTGGATTTGTAGCCTCAATGCCCTCTATTTTCACACCAGTCTTATCTTTCACCAGTTCCGTTCTTTCGAACTCAGATTTTTTAGCAGCTTCTTCTCTATAATGAACCAGATCGTCCATGTTTTGAATATGAGCTGCAAGTTCTTCTATATATGGATGCTCTGGAGAGATTACCATATAAGTTGAACCAAATAGCGTGTCCGGTCTTGTGGTATAGACAGTTATTTTCTTACCACCGGTAATTTCAAAGTCCACTTCCATTCCTTCAGATTTACCAATCCAGTTTTTCTGTTGTATCTTTACTCGTTCGATATAGTCCACAAGATCTAAGTCGTTAATCAATCTTTCGGCGTATTCTGTAATCTTTAGCATCCATTGGTTTTTTTGCTTTCGAACGACTTCAGCTCCGCATCGCTCGCAACCACCATTGACAACTTCTTCATTTGCAAGACCAACCTTACAGCTGGTACACCAGTTGATGGACATTTCCTTCTTATAAGCCAAACCTTTTTCAAAAAGCTTTAGGAAAATCCACTGGGTCCATTTATAGTACTCTGGATCTGTGGTATTGATTTCTCTCGACCAATCGAAGGACATTCCCAGTCCTTGTAGCTGTTTTTTGAATCGGGCAACATTTTGCTCCGTAACAACTTTCGGATGTATTTTGTTTTTAATCGCATAGTTTTCTGTTGGAAGACCGAAAGCGTCCCATCCCATTGGATATAGAACATTGTAGCCCTCTAATCTTCTTTTTCTAGAAACCACATCCAATGCCGTATATGGGCGTGGATGCCCTACGTGTAGTCCCTGTCCAGATGGGTAGGGAAATTCGATTAAGGCATAGAACTTCTCCTTGTCTTTATCGTTTGAAGCGTGGAATACACCTCTTTCTTCCCAAATATTCTGCCATTTGCTTTCAATTTCTTTTGGATTGTATTGCTTCATTTCTGTCAACTCCTTCTACTTTTTAATAAAAATTAAAGCGACCCCTCGCCTCTAAATACTATAGAGGCGAAAGATCGCGATACCACTCTACTTGATTATCTATACAAACAGCAAAGCAAAAGCTCCCTGTTTAAAAACAACCATCTCAACAACCTTTAACGGAGTTCACCTGATTAGAATTACTTTCATTTCACCCTAATAGCTCCGGGACGAGTTCAGCTACGCTCATTGTTATCTTCCACCACCCGATAACTCTCTAAAAATGATTGTGAACCTACTACTTCCCTTCACAGCAACTTTTTTACTATGATTTGTTTTCTTTAGTTAATTTGTATTGTATTATACTAAATTATTCATCTTAAATCAAGCTTAATTTTCTAAGCAGCTTCAAGCTCTCCCCCTTGCCTATTACTGCTAAACCATACTAAGGCAAATCCTATGACAAAAACCATGATGATCGGTACGCTCAACGTTGAAGGTACCATACTTCGAGAGGAACCGAGGATTAAACCAGCAAAAAAGTAGGAAAGCTTTGCCTTATATCGATCATAAAGTTGTGACAATATATTTAATAATAAAACGGTTCCCATGATCGCACCTGCTCCAAAGACCAGTAGGTTTACGATATCCAGCTCATTAATAGAAACAAACATCACATCGTATACCCCCATTAAAATTAAAACGGAGCTGCCAGGGATTCCCGGAATAATCATTGCTGCTGTAGCCAATGCGCCCCCAATAAACAGCGCTAAAAAGCTAACTTCCTCCTCCATACCCCCAAAGGATAGAGGCTCTCCTACCATTACGGCACCGATCATCGTTCCTAGGATTGCAATACCTAAAAATCCACCATTCATTTTGGGGCATCCATAGAGTACAGATTTAATGGAAGCCAACAAGCATCCCAGCAAAAACGAAACCGTGGCATCCCGATAATTTTCAAAAACAAATCCAAAAGCCATGCCACTAATAAATATTCCGGCAATAATACCACCAATCAAAGGGAGATACGGTTTAATGTTCCGTTTCATTAAATCCTTAATTAAATCTTCATATAAACCAAAAATAAGAAATGCAGTTCCACCGCTCATGCCGGGCATTACCATTACAAAACCTAATATAATCCCTTTTATCCACAAGTTCATCTCCATGCCTCCCGAAGTACCTATCTATTCATAAAATATATACTATCTATTATATATTGCCTTCATTAAAAACACAAAATTCATTTTTAAATTTTTGTTAATAAATAGACATATTGTGTTATACCTATGGAAGCACTGCCTTATGGAAACTGTAACTTTATTTATTCAATTCACGTTGCAGCTTATTTTCATTATCCATAAAAAACTTTTTAAAAAATTCGGAAATTTGTGTTTAGAATGTTTTTTAGGGGGCATATATATAACAAATAGAATGCAGTAACCCTCTACCAATCCTAAACTACGATATGAACATTTAGCCCGAGCATTTGTGAATATCCGTAGGAAACGTAGTCAGCAGCAAGGTTTAGATTTAGAAAAGTAAATAGCTTTAAGGGAGAAGAATTAGATTTTCTAATTTGAAGATTTCAAAGTATTTGAAATGGAGCTTTATCAAGAGAGGTTTTTAGTTTCACAGTAAGTTTTAATTTAAAAGCAGCTATGTTGTAGAAAGCATTATGGTCTGTTTGTAAAAGGAGGCGTTGCACATCAGCAGTATCATCAACGAAGATCCACCTAAGACATCGGAGGATTGGCACGGTTACCTACACTTCTATTTAACATAGAAGGGGTTATTTCCAAATAGTGAAATAGCCCCTTTTTATATGCACTGATAAAGTTCTAAAACTATGTATTCTCATTACAGAACCATGGGTGAGTATCCTACTTTATGACTTCATGGCAAGCTCTGCATCTTGCCTCATAGCTTTCTTTGGCACCTACCATAATAATCGGATCATCGTACTTAGCTGGTTTTCCATTGACGATTCTTTGCGTTCTCGTTGCAGGTACCTTACACTTCATACAAACCGCCGTAAGCTTGGTTACATATTCTGCAATTGCCATTAAATTCGGTACTACTTGGAACGGTTCGCCTCTGAAATCCATGTCAAGCCCAGAGCAGATCACTCTTTTACCCATATCAGCGGCATCCTTACAAATTTTAACGATATCTTCACCTAAGAATTGAACTTCATCTATAGCCAGCACATCAAAGTCTTTATTTTCTAAATGGCCTAAAATCTCTTCGGGGCTACTTACAGGAATACATTCCATTTGCTTTCCACTATGAGAAGTAATATGATTCGTAGAGTAACGGTTATCGATAGCAGGCTTAAAGGATAACACTTTTAAATTCGCAATTCTACAACGATTTACTCTCCTCATCAGCTCTTCACTTTTGCCAGCGTACATGGGTCCCACAATGACCTCAATACTTCCACCCTTAGAATATTCTATAAAATCCACCATATAAACTGCCCCCTTAAAAAATAAATCCAAACTTACGATACGGTCCCATCGGTATACAGCAGCTCGATCTTTCCTATCCATAAAAAGCTTACTACGTTCTTATTTTCCAGTATCATTGCACAATTTCATTCTTTCTGGTGGATAAAATTGGCATTCCCTCCATTGACCTACTATCAATTTCTTACGCCTTACAGTCGCATCCATTGGGTTCGGTCATAAAAAATCAAGGTTAGAATCATGTCTTCTAACCTTGATAGAGGTCCTATATTATTGGTATTACATACCAAATCTCTTTTTGAACTTCTCAACACGTCCGCCTTTTTCAACATTCTTTTGTTTTCCTGTAAAGAATGGGTGGCATTGTGAACAAATCTCTACTCTAATTTCTTTGTTTGTAGAACCAGTTTTAAAGTTATTTCCACAAGCACAATGTACTTCTACTTCTTGATATACTGGATGGATATCTTTCTTCATTACTTTCACCTCTCTCCTAGTGCATTTGCTATGTTAAGCTACTCTTCTTAAGCAAATTTTAACTACTACATTATAGCATAATCCCTTTATAGGTGCAAGGGATTATTCTATGCCTATATGCGTTTTTTCAGTAGCTCTATAAACTCTCTATTATTCTTTGTTTCCACCAAGGAATTAATGATATTTTCAGTAACATCCTGTACCGAACTATTTCCCATAGCTCTTCGAATACTCCAAATCGCTTCCATCTCCCCTTGGCTCAGAAGTAAATCTTCTCTTCTCGTACCGGACTTATTAATATCCACTGCTGGGAATATACGCTTTTCAGATAACTTTCGATCTAAATGCAGTTCCATATTTCCAGTACCCTTAAACTCCTCAAATATAACGTCGTCCATACGACTGCCCGTTTCCACCAATGCTGTAGCAATAATGGTCAGACTGCCGCCTTCTTCAAGCTTTCTAGCAGCTCCAAAAAAACGCTTTGGCTTGTGAAGTGCTCCAGGGTCCAAACCACCAGAAAGTGTTCTTCCTGTAGGAGGAATTGTAAGGTTATAGGCCCTAGCCAGTCTCGTGATACTATCTAATAAAATAACAACGTCCTTCCCGTGCTCTACCAATCTTTGTGCACGGTTTAATACCATTTCTGCTACTTTAATATGGTGGCTTGGAAGCTCATCAAAGGTTGAATATGCGACTTCAGCATTGATCGAGCGCTGCATATCCGTTACCTCTTCCGGTCTTTCGTCTATTAGCAGAACGATAATCTCAATATCTGGATAATTTCGAGCGATACTGTTGGCAACGGTCTTTAATAAAACCGTTTTTCCTGCCTTTGGCGGCGCAACAATCAAACCTCTTTGCCCCTTACCAATGGGTGCAATCAGATCTATTAATCTAGTAGACAATCCATGTGAATTTACTTCTAAATTGATTCTTTCCTTTGGGTAAATAGGTGTGAGATCTTCAAAATTAGGGCGTCTTGTAGCAGATTCTGGATTTAGTCCATTGATGGCTTTTACGTAAAGAAGGGCTTTAAACTTTTCACCACTTTTTGGCGGTCTCGTAATACCTGTAATTTTATCGCCAGTTCGCATATTAAATCTTCTAATCTGGGAAGGAGAAATATAGATATCACCATCGCTGGATAGGAAATTCTCTCTACGCAAAAATCCGTATCCATCTGTATGGGCTTCCAGTATTCCTTCTGCAATATTCACTTCTTCGCCTACTGGAATTTCTTCGGTTAAATGATCGGGTAAACCTTTAATTTTTCTTTCCTGTGGAGCTTCCTCTACAGGCTTATTACATTCCATTGAATTTTCTTCTACATCTATGTAGGTGGGACTTTCTTCTATTTCCATTGACACTCCCCTTGTCTGGGCATTCTCTATCAGCTCAATCAGCTCATTTTTTTTATATTTCGACAGGTTTTTAACCCCTAGGTCCTTTGCTTTTTCTTTGAGCTCCTGCAATTTCATTTGCTCTAATTCTTGATTACTCAAGACTACACCTCCACAAAATCTTCTAAAGTCCTTGTTGATCAAAATTAGGGACAGTAAGATACCATCCCTTTATTATGCTGATTGTACCATTCTTGAAACTTTCAGTCAATGGTTATTTCCTCTTAAGGTTATATCCTCCTTTGAAATCCCCTCCACTTCACTCCACATTCACGTAGTGGAGAAGTCTTTCATTATCCAGATCCTTAAACTGGTGCTCCCGCTTCCCTTCCGCCATCAGCCGTCCGTTTTCTAGAAAAATTATTCTATGGGAAACTGCTTTTGCAAATACCATATCATGAGTTATTATAAGGATTGCCATTTTTTGTGTGGCTAAACCCTGAATAATATTTACGATCCCGCCCCTCATCTCTGGATCTAAAGCCGATGTGGGCTCATCAAAACACATTACCATGGGCTCCAATGCACAGGCTCTCGCAATGGCCACCCTTTGTTGTTGCCCACCGGATAGCTGGTAGGGATACATCCTTGCCTTCTCCCCTAAATCCAGCTGAACTAAAAGATCCATGGCTTTTTTTTCTGCGGTTTCTCGCTTCATTCCATTTACCTGAATCAGAGCCGCCATAAGATTCTCCAGGACCGACAGGTGAGGGAAGAGATGGAAGCTTTGAAATACATATCCAATTTTTTTTCTTATGGCTGCCAGCTCCCCTTTACTGCAATACACTGCTCCTGCTTTACTGTCTTTGCATAAATATTGGCTGCCAATTTCAATGGTTCCTCCGTCACATTGCTCTAGATGGTTAATGCACCGTAAAAGCGTTGTTTTCCCAGCACCAGAGGGCCCAATAATCGTTACGATTTCTCCTTGGTTTACCTGAAGGGAAACATCCTCTAGCACCGTATTGCCATCAAATTTTTTATATAGATTTCTAATCCTTAAACTCATGCTCTTCCCTCCGCTATCTGTAATAGGAATACTTTCTTTCCAGCCCCTTAAATACCTCCGTTAATATAGAAATGAGGATCAAATACACCATGCCTACAGCCACTAGGGGCAGCAGGGACGCATCCCTGTTGGCAGCGATCTTCCCTGCCCTTAAAAGCTCTCCCAACCCCACAACATATACTAAAGATGTATCCTTAACTAAGGTAATCACTTCATTCCCAACGGATGGCAGCACTACTTTAAATACCTGTGGCAAAATGATTCTCTGAATGGTTCTATATTTACTGAAACCCAATACCATTGCTGCTTCATACTGCCCTTGGTTGATAGAATCGATGCCACCTCTAAAAATCTCTGCAAAATAGGCGGCATAGTTTAATGTTAAGGCTAACAAAGCCGCCGTTTTTCGATCTAAGGTGATACCCACATAGGGAAGACCAAAGAATACAAATACCAGTTGCAGCAGTAAGGGCGTCCCCCTCATAATTAAAATGTAAAATTGAATCACCCTATTGATGATTTTTACAGTTGAAAGCCTTCCTAGGGCAACCACGAGACCCAAAGGTATAGAAAGGCATAAGGTGACGATAAAAATCTCTATGGTGGCAAACATGCCCGACGCGATTGCTGGTAAAATCCTATAGATATACGTCATTTCTACACCTCCTTCTTTTCATTATTTTTCCTTAGTTTTGGCTAAACCAGCTACCGTATATTTTATCGTAAGTTCCATCTGCTCGCATTTCATCTAAAGTATTCTCTACTAATTCCAACAGTTCTTTAGAGGTTTTTCTAACACCGATGCCGTATTCTTCGTCACCGAAATCTTCTTCTGCCACTTTAAATTTCTCTTCTCCTCTTCCTTTAAGGTAATATCTGGCCAGTACTTCATCTGCTACAACAGCCTCCGTTCTTCCAGCTTCTAAATCCATAAAGGCCTCATTGTTTGTATCGAATAATACAAGCTCTCCACCGCTGAATTCCTCTACCAAATCTGGATAGGCCATTACAGCATCATAGGCGGTAGATCCGTTTTGAACCGCAACCTTTTTCCCTTTTAAATCATCCCTCGCTTCTATCTTTGTATCTGCCAATGTAACGATGATCTGCTTATTCTCCAAATACGGCTTTGTAAAGTCTACTTTTTCTTTTCTCTCATCGCTAATGGAATAGCCATTCCAGATCAAATCGATGTTGCCACTATTCAGCTCTGTCTCCTTCATTGACCATTCAATTTGTTGAAACCGCACTTCTATATCGACCCTTGAAAAAACTTCCTTAGCTAAATCAATATCGAAGCCTACCAGCTCTCCTGCATTATTTCTAAATCCCATCGGTGCAAAGGTATCGTCTAGTCCCATTACAACGTAGCCTCTTTCTTCAATCTCCTTCAGATCCACACTTACAGCTTTGCTACTACTGCCACATGCAGAAGTCCATAGCATGATCCCCATGAGTAGGATCAGGAATACATATTTTTTTCCCTTCCAGCCCCTTTCTTTTTTCTCGCTTTCTTTTACACTCATTCTTTCAGATTTCATTACTACCAGCTCCTTCAATTTTTTTATTTTTTAATCCATGCAAAATAAAATTTGTTCCCTCTGGCTCACAAACTTTATGGCGCACTCAGCTCTAGATAGAACTTAGAACTTTAAGTGCTTAAATTAAAAAAACTCTCGTCTCTAGAATAAACTAGAGGACGAGAGTTATACTCACGTGGTTCCACCCCTTTTTATTGATACTTCGCAGTACCAAACTCTTCAAGTACGATAAGCCCTTGCTTATTTATACTCTAGCACTATAACGGGTGCAGGTATCCGATGCAGTCTACTACCAAAAGGATTCGGTGCATAGCTCAGAGATGTGTTCAAGATATGTTCCAATGCCCCTCTCACCAACCGGGTACTCTCTGTAAAAGAATATCTATCTTTACTATTTCTCATCAACGCTTTTTAATGAGTTCCTTATTAAATTATTAGATACATATTACGATATCGTAATACATTTGTCAACATCTTTTTTAATATGCATACTTCGGTTTTTTATTTAATTTGTGAATTGCTTCTAGAAAACGAATGGTGCCAGTTTCCGATCTCATGACTAAAGAGTGGGTTTTTGCTGTATTATTTCCAGTGTAGACAACACCTTTTAATAATTCTCCATCTGAAATTCCTGTAGCCGCAAAATAAACCTCATTTCCTTTTACTAGATCATCGATATAATATACTTTTTCTATGTTTGCACCCATCTTTAAACATCTTTGAATCTCTTCATCCGTTTGTGGTAGAAGCTTTCCTTGGAACTCTCCACCCAAGCATTTTAAAGCAGCAGCAGAAATTACACCTTCTGGAGCGCCACCACTCCCTAATAATATATCTACCCCCGTATGGTCAAAGCAGGTTGCTAAAGCCGCAGCTACGTCTCCATCTTGGAATAGTTTGATTCTGGCACCAGCCTCACGACACTGTCTTATGATCTCTTCATGTCTCGGTCTATCCAGCATCGTTACGGTTAAGTCTGAAATACTCTTGTTTAAAGCCTCTGCTGTAGCCCTTAGGTTCTCATGAACTGGCGCATTAATATTGACCTTACCAGCAGCTTTAGGTCCAACAGCTATTTTGTCCATATACATATCCGGTGCATTTAAAAGACATCCTCTTGGTGCCATAGCAACTACTGCAATAGCATTTGGCAGTCCTTTTGCCACAGAGTTTGTTCCTTCTACTGGGTCTACTGCAATATCCACCTTAGACGCACCTTCACAGCCAGATCCAACCACTTCTCCGATATAAAGCATCGGCGCTTCATCCATTTCGCCTTCTCCAATTACGACTAGGCCTTCAATATCCATGGTTTGGAACATCTTCCGCATGCCGTCCACACCCGCTTGGTCCGCCGCAATTTTGTCTCCTCTACCCATAAATTTAGCTGCTCCTAAAGCCGCAGCCTCCGTTACTCTTGCTAAGTTAATCGCTAAATTTCTATCCATTCATGGCACCCCCAAATTATTTTACTCATACTCATATTATACTCATATTCATCGAATATATCAATGTATTGTGCCACATTAATTATAATTCATATATACTATATCAGACAGAAAAATGCGACACTTAGGAACTGTTCCTCGTGCCGCATGATTTTTTTACTTCTTAGTTTTATTCCAATCGGCCATAAATTTCTCAATGCCGATGTCTGTTAGAGGGTGCTTTACCATATCTTTCAACACCTTATAGGGAATCGTTGCGATGTGTGCTCCTGCCTTGGCAGCGTTCATCACATGGAGGTTGTGTCTAATACTTGCACCAATAATTTCCGTATCAATATGGTGGATATGGAAAATATGGGCAATATCTTCGATCAATCCAATACCATCGGCTCCTATATCATCCAACCTGCCAAGAAAAGGGCTCACAAAGGTTGCTCCTGCTCTTGCTGCAATTAGGGCCTGTGGTGCAGAGAAAACTAAGGTTACATTGGTTCTAATTCCTTGTTCACTGAACTTAGAAACCGCCTTTAGACCTTCCTCCGTCATGGGAACTTTAATTACCACATTCGGATGGATGCGGACTAATTCCTTAGCCTCTTCCAGCATTTCCTCATAGGTTTCTCCTACAACTTCAGCACTGATGGGACCATCCACCAGCTCCGTAATCTCTTGGATCACTGCTTTGAGGTCTCGTCCTTCCTTTGCAATCAGCGATGGATTGGTTGTAACGCCGGATAGAATGCCCCATTTGCTTATTTCTCTAATCTCTTCTATATTTGCTGTATCAATAAAAAGCTTCAAAGAATCACTTCCTAAATATTTAATATTCTTCTGGCCTCATCTGGAGTAGCAACTTCTCTACCCAGCTCTTTTGCTATTCTTACAACTCTTTCAACGAGCTCCGCATTAGACTGAGCCAACTGTCCCTTTCCGTAATAAACATTGTCCTCGAAGCCAACTCTAACGTGG
This sequence comes from Alkaliphilus oremlandii OhILAs, assembly GCF_000018325.1. Classification (GTDB taxonomy): domain Bacteria; phylum Bacillota; class Clostridia; order Peptostreptococcales; family Natronincolaceae; genus Alkaliphilus_B; species Alkaliphilus_B oremlandii. The sequence goes on from NC_009922.1 coordinate 2,798,743, forward strand.
CCTCCTAGTATAATGCCCATTGTAGCCAAAGGCAATTCATGCCGACCAATACCGGCTACCGTCCAGGTTGATCCTTCCGGTATATTTCTTACCATGTACAGCAGGTCTTCCGGTGTTGCTGGACAAGCTCCTGGGACACCCAGTACAAAGTCAAAATGTAAAGGTGTTTCTACCAAGCCTTGCTTCACCAGCTTCTTGGCGTTTTCGATCATTCCTCTTTCAAAAACTTCAATCTCTGGTTTTACACCCATCTCTTTCATCTTTGTAGCAAACTTTTCTATATATTCTTCTGTATTCATAAAAACATCCGGTCCAAAGTTACATGTACCTGCACTTAATGTGGCCATCTCTGGCTTTAGGTCCACAGGCTGTAATCTTTCCTCAGGTCCATGCCAAACTGCACCACCGGTAGATGGTTGGAAGATAATATTGCACTTCGCCTCTATTTTTTCCTTAATCTCTTTATATACATCGTAGGATTGGGTTGGGTTTCCTTCTGCATCTCGAGCGTGTACATGCACAATGGATGCACCAGCTAAATAACATTGGTAAGCTGCCTCTGCAATTTCATCCGGTGTTAAGGGTAGATTCGGTTGGTTCTCTCTCGTTACTTCCGCACCAGTCAATGCAGCGGTTATGATTAATTTGTCCATAGTAAGGCCTCCTTGTTCTTATCCCCGTTATTTTCTTTGTTTATCCTTTGGTACAACGCAGGTTCCTTCTGCTCTGCAAACAACTACAGGCTCTTCTAATACATCGCATGCAGAATCGCTGATATCGGGTCTTGGAATGATTACCTTTCGAGCTTCAAACACCATTTTTCTTGATGAATTTCCAACATTGGTAATTTCACCAACTGCTTCTATGTAGTCTCCAGCGTATACCGGCGCTTTGAACTCCACTTTATCGTAAGCTACAAAAAGCCCTTCATCTCCGTCGTTTCTAATCAAAAGCTCTGTTGCTACGTCTCCAAAAAGTTGAAGCATTCTTGCGCCATCCACTAAATTTCCACCGTAATGAGCGTCTGCAGTGCTCATTCTCAATCTGATCATTGATTTCATTTTCTCTCCTCCTAAAATATTATTTTAAATTAAAGTTTTAAATACTTGTTGTTTAATGTTGTAAATAAATAGGAATATGGGTAAAAATAATGTTTCATCCTTAGATTTCCTCATTGTTTTTACCTTGTTTATTATATTCTTTATATCTAAATAAAATCCTCTTTATCGCCTTGTATAAATTAAATTTATTACAAAAACGTATCCATTTTTTCACGCTCTAAAATTACAATACATTTTTTTGTAAATGCTCTAAACTTTTTTTATAAATAAACAATATCCTCTTGCATATTAATAAAATACATTCTATAATAGATTACAAGTTATTATTCTAAATCTTTTGAATATTTGAAAGTATCAAAAAATAAATGCCCTATGGGGAGGTGGTAGGCTATCAGAAGGTAAGGGCTGTACTTTTCCTAAAAATTATTTTAAATTAAGGGGGAGAATTCATGGTTGATTTAAATGAAAATAAGCAAAGGGATCAGTGGGGTTCCAAATTAGGCTTTATCATGGCCGCAGCAGGTTCAGCAGTAGGATTAGGTAATCTTTGGAAATTTCCTTATTTAGCAGGATCCAACGGTGGTGGTGCATTCGTATTTGTATATTTAGTTCTTATTCTATTGGTAGGCTTTACAATGATGTTGGCCGAAATCGTTATCGGTAGAAATACTCAATTGAGCTCTGTAGGTGCTTATAAAAAGCTCAATGCCAAATGGGGATGGCTCGGTGGCTTAGGGGTTTTAGCTGGATTTTTGATCCTTTCCTTCTATAGTGTTGTTGGTGGATGGACTATTAGTTATATTGTAAAAGCAATTACTGGTGCTTTCAATACTGCAGATCTGGATTTACTTGGCGGTATGTTTGGTGGACTTATTGCAGGGACTTTAGAGCCTCTTGTATATCACGGAATTTTCATGATTATAACTTTATTAATTGTTGTTGGCGGCGTAAGCGGCGGTATTGAAAAGTCTACTAAAATTATGATGCCTGCTTTATTCGTTATGATGATTATGGTGATGATTCGTTCGCTTACATTACCAGGGGCTATGGAAGGTGTTAAATTCTTCCTAGTACCAGATTTCTCTAAGCTAACACCCAGCGTTTTATTGGCAGCTCTCGGTCAAGTGTTCTTCTCATTGAGTCTTGGAATGGGATGTATGATCACCTATGGTAGTTATTTGGGCAAGGATGAAGATATTGTTCAAAGTTCTATGATTATACCAGCACTGGATACTTGTATTGCTTTACTTGCAGGATTCACAATCCTTCCAGCCGTATTTGCTTTTGGATTCGATCCATCTGCTGGACCTGGACTGTTATTCGTTACACTTCCTGCGGTATTCTCAAAAATGCCATTGGGTACATTATTTGCAGTTGTATTCTTTGTTCTCGTATTATTTGCTGCCTTAACATCCTCTATCTCTCTACTAGAAGTAACGGTTTCCTACATGGTAGACGAGTTTAAATGGGATCGTAAAAAAGCAACCTATATTATGTCCGGCATCATTTTTATCGTTGGTGTTGCTGCTTCCTTAAGTATGGGGCCTTGGTCTCATATAGAGCTGATCGGTGGACGTAATATCTTCGATACCTTAGGATTTATTGCAGAAAACATTCTGCTTCCTTTAGGCGGTATGCTCATGTGTATCTTCATTGGCTGGGTATGGGGACTTGAAAATGCCATCAAAGAAGCCTCCAATGAAGGAAAACTTGCTTTTAAACTAGCGCCTGTTTGGGGGTTCCTAGTAAAATATATCGCACCGCTGGCTGTTCTAATTGTATTCCTACAGTCTTCAGGTATATTGAAAATTTAAAATTACATTTTCCATAAAAATAGCATCGGAATCGATGCTATTTTTTAGTTATTCCAAAATAGACAATTATATTTTTGAATATTCATACTATTAATATTTGCAATTGTTTAAATTGTTAAAAAAGTAACACTTGCTTTTTCGCACTTCTCTATATATACTTTTGATGTAACAGAGCTCCACTCGAGTCGAAATTGCATTTATACTCTAAATTGTCTGTATATTCTCTTATTTGTATAAAATTTTTAATTGTCCTTAAAATTTTAGATTCAATAATTATCCTATAAGCTTATTAACTTTTATTCAGCTTATAAGGGTTAATTATATAAATTAAAAACTAAGTAACAAGGAGAGAAGTAAAGAACTGTTGGTTAGTTTTTAATAAGGTATTATTTTTAAAATTTTTATTAGGAGGTTTAAATTATGACAGATTTAAATCAAAAGAAAGAAAGAGATCAGTGGGGTTCCAAGCTCGGATTTATCTTCGCTGCTGCAGGATCTGCGGTTGGTCTAGGTAACCTTTGGAAGTTCCCTTATTTAGCTGGTCAAAACGGCGGTGGGGTATTCGTTGTTATTTATCTTGGACTTGTATTATTAATCGGTTTTACTTTAATGATGGCAGAGCTTGTTCTTGGTAGAAACACACAGTTAAGTCCAGTCGGTGCTTTTAGAAAAATTAAGCAAAAATGGGCTTGGGTTGGTGGTATCGGTGTATTAGCATCTTTCTTAATCGTAACCTATTACAGTGTTATCGGTGGATGGATTATCAAGTACATCGTTTCAGCACTTACAGGTGCATTCAATACAACAGACCTTGGTACTCTTGAAAGTGTATTTGTAAACTTTATCGGTGCTCCAGTAGAGCCCCTTATCTACCATGGTATCTTCATGTTAATTACATTAGGTATCGTTATGGGTGGTATCAGTGGTGGTATCGAAAAAGCTTCTAAGATTCTAATGCCAGGTTTATTTATCATGATGGTCGTATTAATGGTAAGATCTATCACACTTCCAGGAGCTATGGCTGGTGTTGAATACCTATTAAAACCAGACTTCTCAAAATTAAACATGGGCGTAGTTGTAAGTGCTTTAGGGCAAGTATTCTTCTCCCTAAGTCTTGGTATGGGTGTTATGGTTACTTACGGTAGCTACCTGCCTAAAGATGAGAACCTTGTAGAATCTTCACTGATTATTCCTGCATTGGATACAATCATCGCTTTACTTGCAGGTTTAACAATTTTACCAGCAGTATTCGCTTTAGGATTTGATCCATCTGGTGGACCTGGACTTCTTTTCATCACACTACCAGGGGTATTTGCTAAGATGCCGTTCGGAAGCTTCTTCGCAGTATTATTCTTCGTGTTAGTTTTATTTGCTGCTGTTACTTCTTCTATTTCTCTATTAGAGGCTGCAGTATCTCTAACAGTTGACCAGTTTAAATGGGAGCGTAAAAAAGCAACAATTGGATTAGGTATTCTTGCATTCCTTATCGGTGTACCTTCTTCATTAGCAAATGGACCAGTTTTAGGAAATATGACTTTCATTGCTGGTACAAACTTCTTTGATTCAATGGGTATCATTACAGATAACCTTCTTTTACCTTTAGCTGCACTAACACTTTCAATCTTTGTTGGTTGGGTATGGGGTACAGATAAAGCTGTAGCAGAAGCTACAAATGGTGGAAAGGTTAAATTTGCTCTTGCAAAGACTTGGTCTATCGCTATTAAATATGTAGCACCAATTGCGATTGGATACATTTTAATCTCTGGTCTTATCCCACTATTTAAATAGTATTTTAAAACCTCTAGGAAAATTTCCTAGAGGTTTTTTTATGAACGAATGCCAATTTCATCGACTGGAAGGAGAATGAAATTGTGCAATGAGACTGCGAAATAACCCAATTTATGTACTCACTCCACAAAAAACATCCTAATAATTTTAGGATGTTTTTTATATGGAATGTATACGATTTATTATTTTCTACGAATTACAATAAACACTCTTTTTGCCAATATATAATATCCATTATCTTCCGCATAAACTACGATTTCATCGTCTTCATTGATGTCTCTGAATCTGATTAATTTTCCATTTTCATCATTATATATTGTATCTCTATCGACTTCTATCACGACTTCATTGCCTGCTTTTATTTCCAGGTTTATTGTATCTGCTCTTGTATCTAGATCTTTAACTCTTCCTTGGTAGCTCATCCCTTGAATCTTACGATAGCTTTCCATCCATACTACCTCGTTATTTTCCATCTCCAGCTCTACTTCATAACCGATTCTAAGATCATATATGGTTGCTTTTTGCTCCTCTATTTTTATAGTGGTATTCGGCGTTATCTCAAATTTCTCAGTACCGCCATCGTATTTTTCAATGGTGATCTCTGTCTTTTGTCCAAGGATAATGCTTTTAATATATCCTTTTTCCGTCCTTTGTACACTATAGGCATTTATATATTTTACTTCATCATACTCTAGACCGATTTCTACTTCGTCTCCAACTTTGATCTCGTCAAATTCAACAGTCTTCTTATCCCTCTTTAAAGTTGCCTTGGAGTTCACCGTATACGTTTCTTTTGCATTGTCTTTCAGTGCAATGGTTATGGTATACTTATCTTTAGAGCCACTCGTTGACTTAACGACACCTTCTATTACCTTTTCCTTTGACTCTGCATTCAGCTCTATTAATTCACCGTCCATATGTTTAATAGAAACCGTATCTCCCGTCTTTAAATCGCTTATCTTAGCAGCTTTATCATTCAAGTAGATCTTGCTTTTGCTCGTAAATAGTAGAATTTTTATGTTCTCCTCACTATCTGATATGTATACAGATGGCTTTGCACCATCTAAATAATAATAGAAATAGCCTTCCAGTATATCTTCAACAGTTGAAGCTTTAATATCTGTTATGATGTCATTCTCCACCGTAGCCGTCACTTGTTGTCCCACAGAAAGATCTGCAATGCTTACATTTTTGCCATCTAGAGTGATCTTTACCTTCTCTGAAATATCGTAAACCGTTTTGTTCTTACCCTCTGCAATGGATATAATATTTTTTGTTCCTAAAATAATATTATCGATATCACCAGATACGGTTTTCTTATGGATACTGGTTGGTGGTGGCGTTGTAGGAGGTGGGGTAGTTCCCGTTGAAGCTTTATCCAAAATTTCTGCAGATAAGGAAATTAGCTTCGATACCTCTGCTCTCGTTATTAAATTATTTGGCAAAAATCTTCCCCCATTACTGGATTTATCTAAGATACTGTTTCTTAATAACAGATCAATATATGGACCTGCTTCTGTAGGTATGCTCATTTCATCCACATAAGGGATAACATAGATACTAGAAATTTTTTCGCCTGCGCCATATTGCAGTACCCTACCGATGTAGGTTGCTACTTCATGTCTTTTTGCATGGGTCTGATTTGCTGTAGAAACCAATTCTGGTAACTCTTTTTCTAATATTATGTCATTGAATAGAGCATAGGCTGTAGGCCCTTGACCCCACTCAGGAATATTGTTCTTTTGAAGCTTATCCTTGTATTGATTGATATAATATCCAGCATCCGTATCCTTATAGCCCATGAGCTTTGCTATCATAACAATGCTTTCTAGCTTTGAAATATTTCCTTGCGGTCTAAAGGTAGCATCTGGATAGCCTGTTGTAATCTTTCTATCGTAAATATCTTCCACAAATTCCTTCGCCCAATGACCGCCAATGTCTGTGAACACCGTAGCATTTGCAAAAGCTACAGAGCTACTCATCACAATAGAAGCTGTAAGAATCGTCCCTATGATTTTATGTTTCATTCTTTTCATGTTTTACCTCCTTATGGTTCAAACTTTTTCACTTTTTAAAATAAATTTTGTGAATTAACTTTTCGATGGCATTTCTTTATCCTTCTAATTAAAAATCATTATCTATACCTTATTCTACATGAAGGCTCATTTTCCTTTATATTTTTAATATTTTAATCCCTTTGCTATACTTTTCCACTTTCTGAGACAACTATATATCAATCATAGTCTATATCTTTCACTTCATTATAAAAATAGGACAATTCATTGACTTTATTAAAATGTATTAAATAGCATGGTAAAGGTTATTCCCATAGACGTCCTGAACTTAAACTTTAATTTAAACGTTATAAAAAAGGGCCCTCCAAAATGCATACGATACACCTTGGAAAGCCCTGAATTTCATCTGATTTAATTAAATAGAATAATATTTTCTCTATAATCCTGCTGTAAGTCTCTTTCTAAAAATTCTAGGAATCTTACAAGAATCGCAGATGCTTCAGCGCGAGTTAAAACATCATTAGGATTCACCCTATTTAGCTGATCCCCCTGTACAAGCCCTATTTCTTTCGCCATATAAATACTGTCCTTCGCCCATGAAGGTATTAGCCTATCATCTGAGAAAGAAGTGTAATATCCCGGGGTAGGTGCTTTGCTCTCAAATCCTAAAGCCCTAATAATTACAGTAATTGCCTGTGCTCTTGTAAGAGAATCCTTCGGTGCAAATTTATTATTGGACACTCCTTGAATGATTCCCTTGGCAACGCCATTTTTAATATAATCATAATTCGCATCCGTTGTTGCTACATCTGAGAATGGAGAAATCTCTGGAGTTTTATTTCTCGAGCTCCCTCTAGTTTTAGGCACTTCTGCCAAGCGAATGGCACTAGCTCTCATTACTGCTCTTGTAAATTCTTCCCTGTTCATAGGAACATCCGGTACAAAGAATGTGGCTACTTCGTCAAATACATCTAGAGAATATAGCTTATTAATATGATTTTCTGCCCAGTGTCCACCTAAATCTCTAAACTTAGGTACGATTAACCTCTCTATCTTAGGGACATTTTCCTTAGATAAAGAAATTGTTCCACGATCTCTTCTATCTTTATTTCGTCTGCTATTCGTAGCATATGGTAGATCATAGTCATATTTAGAAACAATACTACTATTTGTCGTTTTTACATAACCTCCATTAAAGCTAGAGAAATTCGCATCATTATCACTGTACACAAGTTTTTTAGTCATGCTGTCCGATACTTGGCTCCGAACGGTTCCCTGCCAACTACTATCCGTATCCTCATTCTCCATACTTGAATTAAATACGAGATCTATAATTTGAGTTTCTGTTGCACCCCAAAAATTTTCATATCCAACACTACCCCCAATTATATCTACAATAACCTGTCCTTCTGTTTTATTTATTGTATAAACCTTGCGTCCAGTAATATTTCCAGTATAGAAATCAGATGCAGGTCGATTGTCAATAACGTCAGATTTTGAAAATTGATAATCAATTAATTCGTATTTCACACCATCAATTTCTATGCTGTCTCTAGGCTTACCAGAAATATTTGTCTGACCTATGGTCTGCCCCTTATCACTTCGCACATCGTATGTGGTAACATAGGATATCCTACGATCTAGCTTTCCATCTATCCCTTTATCTTCTGGAGTAAGCTTAAAAGTATAACTTATGGTGGAGGAGTCTGACTTCTCCTTTTCACTGACCGTCATCGTTCCTACAAATTTTACAGGTTCTCCTGAAATAAAAACGATTTCCTCGTACTGGTATTCATTGTTTACACCACCCGAAAACTCAGGAGGGGCTGCTATAACATTTATTGGTACAATTATAAAGCTTAGTATTAGTAGAAATAAAATAGCCTTTTTCAAAATATCCCTCCTTTATTTAACGATAAGCACTTTACCGTAAAAATCATCACGAACTAAGTATATACGGTCTCCTGCTTTTAAATCATATGGCTGTATTTGCTTCCCATCTTTTATTATTAATGCTTTTTCTAAATTAATATTTAAGTTTGCATTCTTTTCCATCCACTGTGCCTTGGCGCTACTCCAATCTCTCGCATTTGTAAGTTCTATAGTCCACCCGGCATAGCGATCCTGTCTAATCGAATTAGGACCTGGAGCTATTACACCATTCGTCACTCTCTGTCTTAAAAGAGAATCCATATTCTTTTGTACCATAATAGCGCTTATTCGGTCTCCATCAGTGTAAACGTAGCTGTGCCAATCTCTTAATCTGTTATCTTTGGCATATTTAGAATCTTCGTCTACCGCATAACTTCCACTATAGAATTCTTTTAAGCTCAGCTTCTTATTGTTGGTTAAGTCGTAAATATCTGTATCATTGTCGAAAAATAGTTCCTTTTCATCATCAAAGGACTGCCAATCATTTTCTTCTAATAAGAAGAAATTTTTTAGCCATAATCTATCCTCTACGATCTGATCCATTCTACCAGCATAAATATAGTGTTGGCCAATGTTCGAGTTATTCACATTCTCATTTAAAACATATATTACATCTGCGCTGGATTGTAATCCTCTGCCATCAGCTACAACAAAGACATCCGAATCAGAGCTTAAGGAAAAGTTATCTACGATTCTATCATTTTTAATCACGATAGTTCCATCATGAAAACCGATATTTCTATTATTCTTAAGCTCAAACTCACCAGTAAACCAGTTGATATCTTTTATTTTATCAGAATATGTGCTTTCATACTGGTTTTGAACAATCATTCGATCTGCTTGATTGCTTCCAAAGAAATCTTTCATAGCAATATACATAGTTTTACCTTTATAATACTTTAAATTATCATAGGGAATATTATATCCTCCAATATAAAGTGGCACATTACCATTATAAGGTATGGTTAAAGCAGCAGAATTGCTTTTACTCCAACTTCCATTCTTCAAAACTTGTACATCATTAATGGTAATCTTATTTGCAAAACCATCTACAACACCTACTTTACCCTTGTACAAACCATTGATTCGAATGGAGTCTCCTTCTATATGAATGCGACTCACAATATTTGCATTTACTTCATCAAAATATAGTTTTACTTTATCACCCTCGTATAAAGCACTTAAAGACGTATTTACCCCATTCTTAAGGGTAACCGTAGCTGGCGTCAAAAAGAATGTTTCTTCGTTTCCTGTGGCAAGCTTTAATACCAGTACATTGTTATCTATTTTGGCCACTCTACCTGTTCTTATCTTACTTCCAGGAGGTATATATCCTAAGGAGCTAGTAGAATATCCCTCTACTAAGGTAACACTTCTACCATGAACCTCCGCATAAATTTCCATACCTGGTATAAAATTCGAGGCATTTACGTATTGAGCGTCAATTGTATAAATCGTGTTGAGCCTTAAAGGAAGGGAATAAATATTCCCTTCGTAGCTCTCTATTTTTAAAGTTTCTCCTAGAGGCTCCATTAAATATCCTTCTACAAAACCTTGTCTATACACTTGACTAACATCTCCGTAGGCAAAAACAGAAGACATTAATGCTATGGCTAAAATCAAAATCAAAGTTTTTTTCATGTTTCTACCTCCTACTGCCAATAACAGTATATCTGCCTAAACGACTAATTTCTCCTGATACTAAACCTTCTACCATACCTGTAGAGTTTCCAACTGCTGTCCAAGAATTAGAAGCAGCATCAAAATAGGTTAAATCTGCCTTATTTAGCTTTCGTAAGTTCGATTTTTGTACATCATAGTTTAATAAAATATTAATAGATCTTGCTAAATAATCTACATTTGCATGAGAGTTTCCAACATAAGTAGAGGCTTCTAATTTGTATACAGTAGATAACTGATTTCCAGCTGGCGCCTGCGTATTTCCTGTATCCGCCTTAACGATCAGTCTTACACCTGCATCAGATTTGTTACTGTTTTCCCTAACCGTTGCGATATTAAAAGCTGAAGGCTGTAGCATTAAAGAGAAATCGGTACCGATTACTTGAATATTCCTACTGCCATCCTTTACAATTACAGCGGCTGGCATACTAATAATAAGATCCTTGCTGCCTGCCAGTGTTCCTTTTGTTAGATCTATTACGATATCTCCCCTACCACTGTCCGTGCCAATTGTTACATTTGCTGTATTTCCAGTCTTCGTCATGGTGGTGTTTTCAGATAAACCGCCATCTTCATCAGGAGGCCCTACAACGGAACCCGTTCTAACCGTATTACTTTCCATAGAAGGTTTGGATGATCCAAAATCTCCCACAGCTTTTACTATAAAACGATATCTCGTTCTAGACTCTAGGTCATTATACACAAAGGAAGTCAGCTCTGTTGATCCGATTAGCTCCGTAGTCCGATCGTCTATTACAACAAAAATTTCATATTGACTAGCACCTGGTACTTCATTCCAGTGTATTCTAATAAATCGATCATATACAAGCTCAGCTACAACCCCTGTAGGTGCTGTGAGCTCTGGTAGTCCATAGGTTAAGTTGGTATATATAGAGCTTGCTCCCCCATCTGGATTCACTACGATGACACCGAAACTATCCACTTTTCCAGGAGGTGTTTTTATGGTGACAGTTTCACCATCTATCCATTTATAATCTGTTCCCTCCGTGCCCTCTTCTAATATATAGGGCTTACCCTCGATGTATATCAGATCTTTATTTCCCTCTAAAGTACCGTTTACAGGCGTCAGCTTTGGATTAAAATATACCTTGGCACCTTCCATAAAACCTGCACCTTTAATCTTAATTTCCTGTCCGCCTAAGATAGATATTACAGAAATAGGCGCCCTTTCTGTAGGGTCTGCCGGGTCTACTACTGCTGTTATTTTAGGGTTACTTACGTAGGTAAACCCATTTTTTAGTTCTGCAATACTGCCATCAGGGTTTTCTACTTTAACAGTTACAGAACCAGGAGCATGCGCTGGCGTTCTAAGCTGAATTCGATTTATTTGGATAGAGATTATATCCTCATCCCTAACTCTAACTTGACTATTCCCATCTCCAAAATACACTTTAAGCTTTTCATTCGGATAGCCATCCATGGTTTTTCTAAAGTCTTGACCCTCTATTGTAACTACAGTTCCACCAGTAGAAGGACCAAAGTTCGGTGTAACCTTTGTAATTGATAAACCATCTGTTTCTCCTTTTATAAACTGAATATATATAGGAGGAGCAGAATCATCCGAACTAGCAATCCCCCCATCCTCATTGGCTAGAACTAACCGGTGGATCGTATTTACATATTCTTCAGACACTGTTGGCATTTTAAAGGTCACTTTCTTAGAAATTGCCTCATTGCTAGGATCATACTCTATCCCATCTTTGATTTCTAAAGCATTTCCAATACTTATGGTTACGGGTTTTCTAAAGTCTTTTCCTAATATGCTGATTATGTTTCCACCTTTAATGTTTACTTTTATAATTTTCCTACCACTATCTAATATACCTTCTTGCCCATCCTTAAGTATATTGTCTATGGCCGGTTTACTATCTGGATTCTTATATTCAAAACTTCCAGTAGCTTCCCCACCATCTGGATTTAGAATTACTACAGGCACCTTACCCACAGTGTAATAGCTTGGCGTCTTTAACGATATTTGCCTTGAACTTATTAATGTAGCATCAGGAGAAAACCCTCTATCTACACGAAGTCTCGTTGTGACGTTAGCACCTGGTATCTTTTCTAGCATAATCCTTACATATTCATAACCATTGTATGGTTTCCCATCACTATCTCTAAGAAGATTAATCGGCAGAAAAACAACACCATC